>JBLHXN010000086.1:0-14125 GCA_047630355.1 Spirosomataceae bacterium
GTTATCATACTGCTTATAAATAAGAGTCTACGAAATAATTGCATGCGGGTTGAATCGTTAAATTGGTTGAGCAAGTTAAACGAAAATGTCCTTTCGTTCGTTTTTTTATCAACAAACCGCTCATTCTATTGCTTAGAATTAGTGATTTATATAGTTTTAAGAAAAAAAGTATCATTTAAGAAATGATTTTAGAATACAAACTTCCCCGCCTTTCAAAAATGACCCTTAGAGACTTAAAGTTTTTAGTCAAGCAAGGAGAGGGGCAACAAATGGAATTTAAGTTAAAGACAAATCACCCCGAAAAAATAATTCGGGAAGTGGTGGCATTTGCTAATGCCGACGGCGGGAAATTGCTGATTGGCGTCAGCGATGACAAAGAAGTGAAGGGCTTGAAATTTGCCGATGAAGACGAATACGTCCTGCAGAAATACATCACGAGGCACATTTATCCCGCAATTGATTACGAAATAGAACGCATTCGAACCGAAGGGGAAAAAGAAGTCCTACTTTTTGAAATAAAACCGGGCACTGCAAAGCCGTATTACGTTGACTTAGAAGGAACTCCCGAAACTCGTAAAGCCTACGTACGGGCGGCAGACAAATCCGTGCAGGCGAGCCGGGAAATACGAGAAATATTAAAAGGCAGACGGAAATCAAAAAACATCCGTTTTCAATTCGGTGACAAGGAAAAGCAACTTATGGAATATATTGACAACAACGGTTATATAACCGTCTCTGAATTTGCCGAGGTTGCCAAAATATCAAAACGTTCCGCTTCCCGAACGTTAATTCTGTTAGTACTGGGGAACGTACTAAAAGTACAAGCTCACGAAGAAGAAGACGTTTTTACACAAGTGTGAAAGCCTCACTATATTTCTTTCATCTCACTAACTACTTTAGCAACTGTCTGTTTCGCATCGCCAAATAGCATCAAGCAGTTTGGATAACCAAATAGCTCGTTTTCTATTCCTGCGTACCCTTTACCCATACTTCGTTTGCTCACAATTACGGTGCGGGCTTTGTCGACGTTTAGGATTGGCATCCCGAAAATCGGACTTTGGGGGTTTGTGCGGGCGGCGGGATTTACCACGTCGTTTGCTCCTACTACAAATACGATGTCTGTATTTGAGAAGTCGTCGTTGATTTCATCCATTTCTATTAACTTATCGTACGAAATATTGGCCTCTGCCAAAAGTACGTTCATGTGCCCAGGCATACGCCCCGCCACGGGGTGAATGGCAAACCGAAAATCAATACCACGCTTTTCGCATTGCTCGCTCAATTCGCGGATAGTATGTTGAGCCTGAGCTACCGCCATTCCGTAACCCGGAACAACAATCACAGAAGAAGCGGAATCGAATAACATTGCTGCTTCTTCTACGCCTACTTCTTTAACAATCATCGCGGGGCCATCATCGCCTATAACAGATGGAGCTTGACCAAAACCACCAAGTAACACATTGATTAACGAGCGGTTCATGGCTTTGCACATAATCTGCGTTAGTATTATACCAGATGCCCCAACAAGTGCCCCCGACACTATAAGAACATTATTATTCAATACAAAACCAGTCGTACAAGCTGCCATTCCGGAGTAGGAGTTCAGCAGTGATATAACTACGGGCATATCCGCCCCGCCAATTGGAATCACCGTCAGGATTCCTAAAAGTAACGCGATGCCGATAAGGACGAAGAAATAAATGGGATTGTCTTGGTTTGTTAAACCCACAATAGCTATCGCCACAGCCCCAAGAAGTAAAAGCAAATTAATCAAATGCTGTCCTTTGAACATTACGGAACCTCCCGAAATTTTTCCGTTTAATTTCAGAAAAGCAATCATCGACCCTGAGAAGGTAAGCCCTCCGATAAAAATACTCAGAACCGCACTTACGCCAATTATTGGTCCTACCTGAAAACCGTTTACTTGAGTTTGAAGCCAAAAGTCTGACATAGCAACGGCAAGCGATGCCATTCCGCCAAAACCATTGAACAGGGCGACCATTTCAGGGATTTGGGTCATTTCGACTTTGCTCGCGGTATAAAGTCCGATTGCCGAACCAATAACAACGCAAATCAAAATATCGGTAAGGCTGATGGCATCTACCTGAAAAACGGTTGCGGCTATTGCCACAAACATTCCGATTGAAGAGACGAGATTCCCGTTCCGGGCATCTTTAGTACGTCCCATCATTTTTATGCCAATGATAAAAAGTACCGAGGCAACTAAATAAGCTATTTGTATAAGTGGGTTCATCGTTATTTCTTCTTTTTGAACATTTTGAGCATTCGGTTGGTCACAGCGTAACCACCCACAACGTTGATGGTTGCCAAGATTAAGCCCAGCATTCCCAACCATTTGCTGACTGATGAATAACCGAGTTCGTTGCACGCTAAAATGCCCCCGACGATGGTGATTCCCGAAATGGCATTTGAACCCGACATCAACGGCGTATGTAAAGTGGGTGGTACTTTATTGATAAGCTCGAATCCCAAATAGCTCGCTAATACCAATATGTAAAGCAGAATAATGAGTGATTCTAATGAGACAGTGTGCATGTTTTACGATTATTAAGGTTTTATCTGATTGATTACGAAAAAAGCTGCTTCAACCTTTTGGTCAGACGTCACTTAGCTAAAATTGATTTTGTAAGTTCGTGAACCAGTTCACCTTTGTGGGTTATCAGGCAGCCTTTGGTTATTTCTTCGTCCATTTCCCACTTAAAAGATTCTTTATCAGCTAAGTGTAGTAATAAGGTAGAAATATTTGTGGCGTAGAGTTGACTTGCGTTTACGGGTAAAAGTGACGGCAGGTTCGATTCTCCAATAATGGTAACGCCGTGCTTTACAACGGTTTTATCTTTTTCTGCAAGTTCACAATTTCCGCCGGACGCAACTGCCATATCCACAATTACGGAGCCTGTTTTCATAGTTTTTACCATGTTTTCGGTTACTAAAACGGGGGCTTTTTTACCGATTACCAACGCAGTAGTAATTACCAGATCGGCATCCTTGATTTTATCTTCGATGAGCGTTTTTTGTTTCGCCAAAAAATCAGCGGAAACTTCTTTGGCGTAACCACCTTCAACTGTCACGGCTTCTGCTCCTTCAACGGTCAGGAAACGTCCGCCCAGTGATTCCACCTGTTCCTTCGTTTCGGGGCGAACGTCTGATACTTCTACCACCGCACCGAGGCGTTTGGCGGTAGCGATTGCCTGTAAACCCGCAACTCCCGCCCCAAAAATCAATACCTTTGAAGGCGTGATTGTACCAGCGGCGGTCATCATTAACGGAAAGATTTTTCCAAGTGCGTTTGCCCCGAGCAAAACAGTTTTGTAGCCTGCCAAATTCCCCTGAGAGCTTAGAGCATCCATTTTTTGTGCCCGAGAAATCCGTGGAACGGCATCCATCGAGAAAGAGGTAATGTTCTTTTTCTTCAATACCTCCACAACTGATGGTATGGTGTAGGCATACATGAAAGAAATGATAACTGCCCCGTCTCTAATTTTTTCGGCTTCATTTATTGTTGGGGCATTTATCCTAAAAATTACGTCGGCTTGATAAATATCCGCGATGGCGACAATGGTCGCTCCAACCGCTTCATACGCCGAATCGAGCATTGAAGAGCCTTCTCCTGCTCCGCTCTCCACCAAAACTTCAAAGCCTTTCTTGATAAGTAATTTTGCTACGTCGGGCGTTAATGCAACACGAGATTCATTTTCAAGGGATTCTTTTAAAACACCTATTTTCATTGCGGAAAGATTTTGAAGTAATTGTTAGCGACGGAGAAGCTTCTCCCGTTAAATAAAACTGGTCTTAAATAATTGAAGTTAGTATAAATTACTCGCTTGTAAAAATAAGGTAATGTTTCAAGATGCACAGTGATTTGAGGAATTAAGTAACATAGTGCTTAGCTTTGATAGATAGTGTCAATAAATATTAAATTAATTTGCCTGTACTACTATAGTTTAAAAATCGTTAGAATTACGAACTACGAGACGGCAGAATTGTTTTAAAAATTGTGCGAGGGTAATCAAATACCATCATATATTTAAAAATACAAACAAAAATAAACTTCGGTATAACCTGATAGTTATTAATTTAAGAACTCGTGAACTTGTACCGTTAAAGTATTTGCAACACAGTCCATACAACCCGAACCATTCGTATATTTGTTGGGAATAAAATATATTAAACGGGTATAACACCAAGTTGATTAATCAATAAGCCGTCTGAATAAATCCTTGAGCTTTTAATTCAATAAAAAAATGAAAAAGGCATCTTTTATATATATACTGCTTCTTGGTTTTATAACCGCTGACGCTCAACGTATTCTGCCGCAAAAATGGATGGACGCTGCCAATGTTGGCGACCGTAATATTAGCGTCGGTAGTAATAACATGTTGTTCGGAACTCGTCAGTCCGATGTTGAAGGTGATTACTATTGGAACAAAGACTGGCAAACGGCAAACGTATATTTTTACACGCAAAAGTACGTTGGAGAAGGTGGGAAAATGGTCACGCTGGATAGCGTAAACAATATAGATTTACGTTTCGACATCTGGAATGACGTATTGGAATTCAACGATGCAAGTGGAATCAAAACCATTCCGGCAAAATACGTAAGTAATGTTATGACCAAGGGCAGCGATAATTCGGTCAATCAGTTTATCAATCCCAGAGAATTTGGGAAGACGGACGTAAAGGGCTTCTTTGAATTATTATCAACGGGTAAAAAAGGATTTCTATTAGCAAGCAAAGAAATCATAAAGCAAGCTCCAAATTACGTTCCCGCTTTAGGTGCCGGAAACCAGAATACCCAATTGGTAAAAAAAGACCATTACTATTGGTTTTCAGAAGGTAAGTTAAAAGAAGTAAAAGGAAAGAAAGACTATTTTGCACTGATGGCTCCTGACAAAAAACAAGTGGAAGTATTTGCCAAAAAGAATAAGTTAAGAGGCAAGTCTAAGGAAGACCTCAAGGCGATTGCTGATTATTACAACCAACTTTAGGGAATGGTTTGTTAAAAAATTATAGATTTGTATTCAATTTTATCGCCCGTGCTTATTCAGTACGGGCGTTTTTATAAACCTCCTGCTAAAATCATAGTTTTAAATGAATCATTTCATTTCGCCTGCTGACGTAACTGATATCACACAACTCGTGAACGACGCCGCTCACTTAAAAGCAAACCCATACGGTTTTTCGGAATTAGGAAAAAACAAAACCATCGGGTTAATTTTCTTTAATTCGAGTTTGAGAACCCGTTTGAGTACCCAAAAGGCCGCCACAAATCTCGGTATGAACGTCATTGTGATGAATGTAGATTCTGACGGCTGGCAACTCGAAATGAACGATGGAGTGATTATGGACGGCGATAAAGCAGAACACATTAGAGAAGCAGCGGCGGTGATTGGCCAATACTGTGATATTATTGGTGTTCGGGCATTTGCCGGATTAGAAAACCGCTATCAAGATTATCAGGAAACAGTAATGGATAAATTTCGTACGTATGCTGGTGTGCCCATCATTAATCTGGAATCAGCGACCCGCCATCCTTGTCAATCGCTTACTGACTTGTTAACAATTCAAGAATTAAAAACCGTTGAACGCCCTAAAATCGTGTTGACCTGGGCTCCTCACGTGAAAGCCCTACCGCAAGCGGTGGCAAATTCATTTGCCGAATGGGTAAATTTAACAGACTACGAACTCACGATTGCAAACCCTGAAAAGTATAACCTCGCTCCCGAATTTGTGGGAAAAGCCAAAGTGATGCATAATCAGGAAGAAGCTTTTGCGGGAGCAGATATTATTTACACGAAGAACTGGTCGTCGTACGAGCATTACGGAGAAGTTTTGCCAGGTAATGGCGACTGGCGAATAACGGCTGAGAAAATGGCTTTGACAAACAATGCTAAGTTTATGCACTGCTTGCCCGTTCGGCGTGGATTAGTAGTGGAGGATGAAGTACTCGATAGTCCGAGTTCGGTGGTTATTCAACAAGCCGGAAACCGGGAGTGGGCAGCACAAGCTGTTATAAAACGCATTTTAGAAGGATTGGCTTAAATCCAAAAGCATCAAAATGAAATCAACACCATTCGATTTTCTGATTTTAGTGCTTTTTGCCATTGGTTTGATTTCGTGTAATGATGATTTGCCGCAAGAAAAGTTTGACCCTTTCCCTTTTAATCCTGAAGTGAGAGAGACTTCTGATAGCCTTTTTTTAGAATATGTTAATGAAGCTGCGTGTCCGGTTCAATTCAAAATTAATACAAGCTTTGCTGACTCAAAAGGAGCGTACGCCACCCGAAATCCGATAGTTGTGTTACCGTACGATACTTTAAGTTTGAAGTTTAAGAAACCGAATTTAACAGAAAAATCAGAACGCTACTTTTCGTTTAAAGGGTCTGTATTGGGAAACCCGGCGGAAGTAGATATTGATACTGCAACTCGTTATGCCTTTCCATTTCCGAAGGGATGGTGGTACAAAGTTATTCAAGGGTATAACGGAAAATTCTCGCATCATTCTGACTATTCACGGCACGCCGTTGATTTCGCCTTATCCGTTGGTGATACCGTTTGTGCCGCCCGCGATGGAATTGTGGTAGGAGTTATAAAAGAATACAACGTAGGAGGAAAAGACCAAAAGTACCGCGATTACGCAAATTTCATTACGCTTTATCACAGTGATGGTACATTCACGCAGTACGTTCATTTAAAACAAAATGGAGCGTTCGTATCCGTAGGTGACACGGTAAAAATGTCTCAACCAATCGGTTTGGCAGGAATGACGGGCTTCACTTCTATTCCGCACCTGCATTTTAATACATTGATTCCCAAAATAAACGGAGTGATTAGCTTTCCCGTTAAGTTTTTTCAAATCGAAGGGAAAAAGCTTAAAAAGGGAATGAAAGTAGGGCATTGACTATAATAAAAGCCCCTTCTCCGAATATTCAGAAAAGAGGCTTTTATCATTTTATTCTAAACAGAAACAAATTAACGCTTGGAAAGAACCTCTAGCTCAAACAACAATGGAGAAAATGGTGGGATAGAACCCGAACCTTTATCGCCGTAACCAATTTTAGAAGGAAAAATAATTGTGGCTTTTTCGCCGACTTTCATCTTCTTGAGTCCTTCTTCAAATCCTGGAATCACTGCGTTTGTACCGAGCGTCGTGGTAAATTCTCCTTCATCAAAAGTTACATCGTTAAGGAGTGTTCCTTTGTATTTCAAGACCACTTGGTCGCCGTTTGCTAATTGAGTGCCGCCAGAAACTGTTGTTGTTGGAATAAATCGTAAGTCCGTCTGAGTAATTTCTACGTTTTCGAAGTCTCTCTTATCAACGTAGGCTTCTATTTGCTCTTCTTCATCTCGAAAGCTCAATACTTCAATATCAGCTTTCAGCACTGACCAAGCGGGAGCCTGCTGAGATGCCTGACCTTGAAAAGCTTGACTAGCCGGGATAAGGAATGTGCCTTTCTCGCCTTCTTTCAGCAAAGAAACAGACTCTAAAAAACCGTCAAATACGAAGCCGCTATAATACCCGAACGAAAAAGGGTCTCCAGTCAAAACGGTATCAACAATGCTGCCGTTTAGCAAAGCTAGCTTATAATACAACTTAACTTCTTCACCTAATTCAACGGATTTGCCCGTGGCATTTTTGGTGGTTACATTATAGTGTATCCCTGAAGCTGTTTTGGTGTAACCGCTTAGATTCTTGTTTTGCAAAAATGCTACGATTTCTTCTTCATTCTCCCGTACCGCACGCTCCAGATCTGTATCCAGAAACTTTTTGGTACAAGCCGTTGAAATAAATATTAACGCAACGCCAAGCAGAAAACCTGTTTTCTTTAAATATGTCATTCTTAAATTTTACTTTCTATTCACACTAACTAATTCCATCTCGAAACGTAACGGTGAGAAGGGCTTTATAATTCCTCCCGCTCCATTGGCACCGTACGCTAAGCTAGATGGAATTACAACCGTACGTTTTTCGCCGGCCTTCATATTCATCAACGTCTTTTCCCAACCTGGAATCACGTAGCTCATTCCAACTGGAAACTTGATTGGTTCTCCACCAATCGAGCTATCAAATTCTTCACCCGTTAGGAGTGTACCTTTGTAATGTACAGTTACGGTATCTCCAGCAGTTACTGCCGCTCCGCTACCCGCTTTATTTACTACAGAATAAATTCCGTCTTCACTTTTTGTTGCTCCGGTAAGGTTCGCTATAACGTAATCCTCAATTATTTTGCCTTCGCCTTTCTCTTTTTCTTCTATTTCTTTCGCAAACTGTTCGCTGGTTTGAATGCTTCTCATTTTAACGGTGAAAAGCAAATCTGAACCTGCGGTAATGCCCGGAGGTAGTGGCTGCTGTGCCCGTGAATATAAAGAGTCAGCATTCACAAAAATGGTTGCACTGTCTCCTTCAGAAAGATTATAAAGTCCGTTTTCAAATGATCCTTTGAAGGGGCCTTTGCGAAGAGCTATCTGAATTGGTTCACCGCTTTTATACGTATCGGTAATTACTAAAGTATCGTTACTTTCCGCTTTGATTACTAAGTCAAAAGTTACGATGTCACCATCTTTTCCTTTCACGTCTGAGCCGCCTGCTTCGTGTATTTGGTAGCGATCACCGTCTTCGGTTGTGGTTACTTTAAATTGATTGCATGAAGCAAAAAGTGCTGCTCCCGCAACAACTAATGTAATTGATTTAAGATTCATCGAGTTATTATTGAAATGTTATTAGTTGTTTGAAAATTAGACAAATAAATATTGAAAATATAAAATCAAGGCTGTGCCAGTAAATCGGCTTTTTGGCTTGGCAACAGGTTTAAGAACTTATCAACGGTTTTTTCGATTGTTTGGTGTGATCGTCCACCGGCAGCATTATGATGTCCGCCGCCTTCAAAGTTATCTCGTGAGAAATTACTGACCGAAAAATTATCAACGGAGCGGAAAGATATTTTGACTAAATCGTCTCGTTCCACAAAAATAGCTGACATCACCACTCCGGCGATTGAAAGTCCGTAATTTACGATGCCTTCGGTATCTCCGTTTTTTGAATTGAATTGTGCCAGTTCTTCTTTGGTAAAACTAAAATAGGCAACCCTGTATTCGGGTAAATGGATTAGTTTTTGGCTCAACGCGTATCCTAAAAACCTTAAACGATCAACGGCGTTTGTATCAAATAATTTTCGGTGCACTAAACTGTTATTTACACCTTTTGCAATTAATTCACCGGCTACCCGATGTACGTCTGGCGTGGTAGCGGAGAAACGGAATGAACCCGTATCTGTCACTAATCCGGCGTAAAGGCATGTTGCCCCGTCGGCACTAAGAGCATCCGTTCCGAGTGTTTCTTCGAGCATCAAATAAATGAGCTCGCAGGTAGCAGCGGCTTTTTCGTTCCAAAAAACAAAGTCAGCGAAGCCTTCGGGTTGTTGGTGGTGATCTATCAAAACTTTTACCGCCGTACTTTTCCGGACGTCGTTTTCCATTTCCTTGATTCGGTTAAGCACCGAAAAGTCAAGACAGAAAATTACTTCAGCGTCAGAAATAAGTTGCGTTGCTTTTTCCCGTTCGTTTCCTTCAAAAACCGTAATGTATTCCTGAAGCGGTAGCCAACGAAGAAAATCAGGATAATCTGTAGGAGGAATGACTGAAACCTGATGCCCCAACTTGGTTAGTACATCCGCAAGTCCCAGCGAAGACCCGAGAGCGTCGCCGTCGGGGTTTAGGTGGGTTGTGATAACAATCTTCTTTGAGGAAGACAGTAGGTTAAGAAAATCCTGTTTTTTGTTATTATCTTCTGTAAAGTATTGCCGCATTAACCCTTCTAATTCGATTTAGGGGGCAAATGTACGAAGGTATTTCGGTAAAATGTCTGATTTACACACCATAATCACTATTTTTGCGGCGTTTTTAGAAGAAAAATCATATCATCAAAATATTAAAATAGGCAGAAAATATGGCAACGAACCGCACATTTACTATGATTAAACCTCACGCCGTTGCGGCAAACGCAATTGGAGGGGTTACCGCAATGATTGAAGCGGCCGGATTTCGGGTAGTAGCTATGAAAAAAACGCAACTGACTGCAGAGCAGGCGGGTAAATTTTACGCCGTTCACGAAGGAAGACCATTCTACGGAGAGCTTTGCGAAATGATGTCAGCGGGAACAATTGTCCCAATGATTTTAGAAAAAGAAAACGCCGTAGCTGATTTTCGTACATTAATCGGAAGTACTGACCCCGCTGAAGCAGCAGAAGGAACTATCCGTAAGAAGTACGCTCTCTCAAAAGGTGAAAACGCTATTCACGGTTCAGATTCAGACGATAACGCTGCTCTTGAGTTAGCTTTCTTTTTCTCAGAAAGAGAAATGTATTAAATTGATTTTTGGATATCAGGTGTCAGGTTACTGATGCCTGATATCCAACATCCAACATTTTAAACTGACACTTCTTACTGCGTCTGCTCGTAATAATACATACCGCCATCTGCTAAAACTGCTCCAACGGGTGATCTTTCGTAAAGAGAAAGCATCGTTTTTCCGTCTTCAATAAAAACTGTATAGTAGCTATAATTTTGTTCTTTTTCAAACGTAATGACTTTTGAATTTCCTTGCTCGGAAAGAGCGAATGGGGTGTTCTCTATTTCTTTTTTGTCTCGATAGCGGCGGAAGCGTTCGTTTGTTCCGTCAATTTCTAACCGTTCAGTATAACCAAGTTCGGTGGCGGTTTGTGAAGTATTCGTGAATCCGTAGTTTACCCGTACAAATCTCCAGTTTCCGTGCAATTCTGCAACTGCTGGTATTACGCAGCATTCCGTTTTTTCGCACGAAGAAATAGCGAAGAATGATGTCGAGACGAAGAGAAGACAAATGAGTTTTAAGTTGTTCATAAATTTACAATTTTACCGACGAACATAATCGTGTTGGAAGTGCGTTCTGAAATAGTGAACAAAAACGGACGATTACAAATAACGGTTGGATAATTTGGAACGGAGGTCAATTCTATACCAATAGTAGTTACTGCCGCCGCTTCGGTACCTACTTCGTCAACCGCTAAAAACGCATCTTGTTTCACAAATCCAACTTTGATTTTACCCGCTGGCGGAGAGATTTTTGACAAATCTGCAGCACTTGAGAAAGCGGAAGGCATTCCCATTGAAATAAGCACGTCGTTTAGTTTTTTACTGTACTCCATCTTAAACTTCGGCAAACCGATAATCACTTTTTGCTCTTGGAGTTTACCTGCGAGTTCTTCCCAGTTTGCTGATGAGAAGCCGTTCACTACATTATCGGTCGATTCACCGTTTGGTAAAATAACGGTCATCACGTACCTATCGCTTCCGTACGGAAGCTCTACGGCTTGGTATGAATCTGTTGCGGCATATTTCAACTCTTTGGTCATTTGCATCATGTCGGTTTCGTTATTTCCTGAAACGCCACTGAATGTAGTTTTGTACGTACTCTTCTTATCAAACGGGTGTTTCCAATCACCTTTAAAATAAAGGGCGTTTATCAAAAACATAACTTGGTCGTTACTTATCTCATCGAGGATTTTTTTGACCTTTCCGTTTGTGTTATCACTCGCCCAACCATTTATAGCATTTAAGGTAGCAGGTTGACTAAAGTCTTTTGTATAATGTTGGGCGTTAAACGTTTGTTTAAGCGTTCTGATGAATGCTTCCTCAACCGGAAAACCCTGCCGTTGCCAAATGGAATTAGCAATCGTATTTGTCACTTTGGGATCGGCTTTCGGTAGATTAGCTATCAGCTCACTGTATATAGTGTTGAGTTCATCGTCTGTGAGGTCATTAGTTTTCAGAACACTCTGTATCTCAGCTTTAGTTTGTCCGTCGGCACCGTTCAGAAGCATTCCGAGGGCAATGTGTAAGCTCAGCGGCGATACGAAGTAGCTTTTGTTTTTATCTTCATTGGAGTTTAGCTCTTTCCAAAAGTCAAAAGCAAACGCCGTGGTTTTATTAGAAAAGCCGACTGGAATTTCTACATCTCTCCCGATAGGGTTTACTACGTTTGAGCAATTCATTGTTGTGAGAATTATGATTGCCGAAAGGCAAAATAGCGTGATACTCTTTTTCATGACTGACTATTGTATAAGTTTATAAGTAATGTGTTGATTTTCAATAACTGGCAAAATTAGCTTCAATGTTTCTCCGTTATTACTGATTTCGTAACTCTTGATTTTTGTAAGTAATTCGTAGTAATCTTTTTCAAACGAAACTGATGAAGTACTTCCTTCAATTTTTGTGCTCTGAATATCGTAAACAGTTATTGAGTTTTTTGTATCGTTAATATCGAAAGTAGAAAAGTAGAAATTGAGCGGCGATTTTCCGGTAATTATATAACGACCCGAACTGTCTTTTTCGTTTTTTAGCTCAATGGTTACGTCAAACGGAACTTGCTTATTGTCTGCGTAGCTTACCATTCGCCATTTTCCGAATAGGGGATTTGCACCCATATTCTCGTAGGGAGAGTAACTTTCGTCAGAGCAGCTTAGCAGGAACAAACACGATAATAGTGGTAGTATAAATTTCATTTTTCTTTTAAAAGATAAAGAAAAACCAGAAGATTGTGTGAACGTTACCTTCCGATAATCCGAATCTAAAAACCCTTTGTATAGTAGACCCGCTACTAAAACAAAGGGTTGGAAGTTCAGAAATGAAATTGTCTGAAGTTAGTAAAGTAAACCGGCAAAAGTAGCCGACAGAAGTGAAGCCATGCTCCCGCCCAAAACGGCTTTAAGTCCAAATTCTGAAAGGTTTTTGCGTTGACCAGGTGCCAACGAACCAATTCCTCCGATTTGAATTCCGATGGATGCGAAATTGGCAAAACCACACAACATATACGTTGCCATCATAATAGATTTCTGATGCGTAAAGTGTAGAACGTTTTCGGGGTTCCTTAATTCTGCTAATTGTACGTAACCCACAAATTCGGAAGCGGCGAGTTTAATACCTAATAATTGTCCCATTAGCATTGTATCTTCTTTGGCTACGCCAATAAGCCACATTAGTGGCGAGAAAACTGTGCCGAGAATGGCTTCAAGCGAGAATTTTTGATAAGGCGAATGAGCCGAAATCCAACCATTAAGTCCAGTATATGAGCCAATAATATCACCCAGAATATAATTAATCATGGCAATAAAAGCGATGAATACTAAAAGCATAGCAGCAACATTGGCAGCAAGTTTAAGTCCTTCGGTGGTTCCGGTAGCGATTGCGTCCAAAGCACTAGAACCTATTTTCTCTTTTGTGACTACGATATCAGATTCAATTTTCTCCGTTTGCGGATAAAGGATTTTCGCGATTACGATAGCTCCTGGGGCAGCCATTACGGATGCCGCTAAAAGATGCCGAGCAAACTCTGCTTCTTTTACGGGATCACCGCCGCCTAAGAAGCCAATATAAGCTGCTAAAACCCCGCCCGCTAAAGTTGCCATTCCGGCGGTCATGACGAGCATGATTTCTGAGCGGTTCATTTTTTCGAGGTACGCCTTTATCATCAGAGGAGCTTCCGTTTGCCCCAAAAAGATGTTACCAGCCACGCAAAGACCTTCTGCTCCAGACACTCCGAGGGTTTTTGTCAATACTTTTGCCAAGCCTTTAACTACTATTTGAATAGCCCCTATGTAAAAAAGAAGTGAAGTAAGAGCGGAAAAGAATATTATGGTGGGTATTACCTGAAACAAAAAAATGAATCCGAAGCTTTCGACATTCATCATATCTCCCAGTAAAAACTGAGATCCGGAACGAGTAAAGTCTAAAATTTGTACAAAGAATTTGCCGAGGAAATTAAATACCCTCTCAACTACAGGCACTTTCAAAACGCCGTAAGCGAGTACTAATTGAATAAGCAGCCCAATTGCTACTACCCGGTAGTTAACGGCCTTTCTATTATCAGAAAGAAGAAACGCAATTCCTAAAATTGCAAAAATACCTACTACACCAATATACCTGTCCATTTCAAATCGAGCGAAGAGTAAATCGTGAAATAAGTGAATTTTGCACGAACTTATTACTTATTTGTTTTTTTTCTTCTGCTGAGCACAAATCATGAAAACATTATTGGCAAGTTTTACTCAGTAGAGAATCAGCTTTTTTT
>JBLHXN010000087.1:0-13919 GCA_047630355.1 Spirosomataceae bacterium
TATTTATACGCCCGTCAAGCTCATAAAAGGGCAATCACAAGCCCAAAGGCAGTTCAATAGAGCAGGTGATGGCTTGTTCTCAACAGCCGTTTCGAGGGTCAGACAGCCCATAGAATCGCTGTTCAACTGGATTAACGAGAAAACAGGCCTGCAAAATGCAGCCAAGATCAGAGCTACTAAAGGCTTGATGGTTCATATCTTCGGTGCATTGGCAACAGTTCTATTACATTACATCTTCTAACCCAATATTCGCATAAGTAGTAATTCGTCGGTTATCGTTAAAAATGCTCTAACACCTATTTTTGATTATAGGGATGTCAATAACAATTACAGTGGTACATTGCTATTTTTACTGATGAGGCTGCTACAACCTCAGCGGGTACTTTCACTGCTCCAAACACCTTCGTGCCTGATGCTACATTGCCTTCTTATTACCAAACGTCATACGCTAAAATTACGACAATCGGAGCGGTATGTTCACACATTGTTCCATTTGAGTACAATGACATATCCAACGCTAACTTGAGTGCATTGACAAGTAGTACGGGAACACTGAATCCGGTATTTAATTCGGAACAGCAGAGCCATACCATATTCTTAGATAACCTCACAACGTCAACCACCCTCACACCGACAACTTCGGTGTTTGGTGCTTCAGTTACTGTAAACGGAATTACGGTGAATAGCGGTAACGCCTTCCCTGTGATTAATCTTAACTCAGGCTCTAATACAATTACGATTGCCGTAACCGCGATAGATAACATCACAACGAAAACGTACACTGTTGTTGTCACGCGTGTGGATAACCTAATCTCCATCACGCCTAATCTTTCTTATATCTGCCCCGGTGAATCGGTGCAGTTTACAGCATCAGGATGTGCCGGAATAGTTTCGTGGCAAGACAACTACGGCCAGCAAACCACGGGGACTTCTTCCACATTTACACCTGCCACCACCACCACGTATTTCGCGAGTTGTAGCACAGGTGGAACTGCGGCGACCTCAATACAGGTAGCTGTTATAAACGTCGCTGTTAATGCAGATATTCTGACAGAAAGCCTATCTGTGAAAGCAATACAGCCGTTTCCTCAAATAAGAAAATCGGTCAATCTGGTGCGATAACACAAGCATATGTAGCGTTTGAAGCAGGAAATTCTATTAAGCTATTACCTGGCTTTGAAACCATAAATTCAAGCGTTTTTAAAGCAGAAATAAAGCAATGCCCTAATTTATAACGAGCAGAAAAGCTTTTTTGATAATCACATCAACGCATACCCGTTCAACTTGAGCGGGTATTTTTCTTGCCTCAATCCTTGCGTTCTACTTCGCTTTCAAGCTTCAGGACTTTTGTGCCGTCTTCCTGCTCTATTTCAAGAGCCTTATCGTTTTACTTCCCTTGCGGGTTACTTCGCTGCCTTTAAGCTTTCGGGTTATTTTTTCTTCGTGTGTAGCAACAACTTTGCTGTCCGCCGAGCCATTTCCCCATTTCCAGGCTACTTCTGTTTCTTTACGCATCATATGTTGAATTTTATCGGTGAATTTCAAGACTTAAAACTATATTTTTAGATTAGACTAAAAATAATATTAGAAGAATTTTGTATTTAAATTTAGAACGTGCATCTTTACGTTAAATAATGCCTTATAAATTTGAAACTAATAACTACCACTTTAATTATATTCTTATTCATCCTGAGTTTTGTGGCAAAAGCACAAACGGGTAAATTGAAAATACAAGTAAAAGATGAATCAGGAACCGCAGAATTTGCTACGGTTTCTCTTGAGAAAACAACCTTCGGAGGTTTGACAAACGAAACCGGAGAGATCTCATTCTCTGATGTTCCTTTCGGGAAATACCAACTCATAGTTACCGTAATCGGGTATAAAAAGTATTCCACCCGAATAGAATTGACAGCTCAGAAGCTTAATCCGTTGATAAATGTGCAGCTCGTGGAAGATAATCAGCAATTAGAAGAAGTGGTGATTTCCGGTACGATGAAAGAAGTTAGTAAACTGGACAGCCCCGTTCCGGTGGAAGTTTATACCGCTAAGTTCTTCAGAGCTAATCCGACGCCCTCAATTTTTGAATCTTTGCAAAACGTGAATGGCGTTCGTCCGCAGTTAAATTGCAATGTTTGCAATACCGGAGACATTCATATTAACGGTTTGGAAGGTCCGTACACCATGATTTTGATTGACGGAATGCCCATCGTCAGCGGTTTGTCAACGGTTTACGGTTTGACTGGAATCCCGCAGGCATTAATCGAAAGGGTAGAGGTCGTGAAAGGTCCGGCATCCACTTTATACGGTTCGGAGGCAGTTGGTGGATTGGTGAATATCATTACCAAAAGCCCCAGTAAAGCCCCGAAGTTTTCGGCGGATGTATTTAGTACGACTTGGGCGGATGTCAACGCCGATATTGGTGTGAAATTTAACGCCGGGGATAAGGCAAATTCGCTACTCGGAATCAATTACTTCAATTACCAAAATCCGATTGATAACAACGGCGACGGCTTCACAGACGTAACGTTGCAAAACCGCATTTCGGTTTTCAACAAATGGAGTTTTGACCGAAAAGATAACCGCGTTTTTAATGTTGCGGCACGTTACATTTACGAAGATCGCTGGGGCGGAGAAATGCGTTGGTCGCCGGAGTTCAGAGGCGGCGAAGATGTTTACGGCGAAAGCATTTTTACGAGCCGTTGGGAAACCTTCGGTATTTACCAACTGCTCACAACGGAAGACCTGAAATTTCAATTTAGTGGTAATGGTCACAAGCAAAACTCAGTGTACGGAGCAACCGTTTACAATGCCGATCAATACATTGGTTTCGGACAATTGTTGTGGAGTAAAAAAATAAACAGCAAGCACGATTTGTTGAGCGGAGCGGCGTTCAGGTACATTTATTACGATGATAATACGCCCGCTACTTCAACTTCTGCGGGAATAAACGCTCCGTCTAAAACTTTATTGCCGGGGGTATTTGTGCAGGACGAATGGACGATAAACAAGCAAAATAAATTACTGATGAGTGCCCGTTATGACTATAATAGTTTACACGGTAGCATTCTCTCTCCGCGATTAAATTATAAGTGGAATTCTAAAGACCGGATGAATACCTTGCGGCTAAGCGTAGGTAACGGTTACAGAGTGGCGAATGTATTTACCGAAGATCACGCTGCCCTGACGGGAGCCCGCGAAGTTGTTTTTGCCGAAGAGCTTGATCCCGAAACTTCATGGAACACAAACCTGAATTTCGTCAAGCAAATTTTCACCGATAATAATACATTCATTACGCTGGATGCTACGGCTTTTTATACGCACTTTTCTAACAAAATTATTCCTGATTACGACACTGATCCAAACAAAATTATCTACGCTAATTTAGACGGGTTTGCGGTTTCTCGTGGTTTTTCGATGAATGTAAACGCTTCGTTTACAAATAGCTTGAAAATGAATGTTGGTGGAACATTCCAAGATGTTTTCAACGAAGAAAACGGAGAGCGTGAAGTACAATTATTGACCGAGCGTTTCTCTGCGGTTTGGAGCGTTGCCTACACAATTCCTAACTGGAACACGACCATAGATTATACCGGAAATGTGTACGCCCCGATGCGATTACCGTTACTCGGACCGCTTGATTCTCGCCCTGAATATTCGCCGTGGTGGAGCGTTCAGAACATACAGTTGACAAAAACCCTCAAAAACGGTTGGGAAATTTACGGTGGTGTGAAAAATCTGTTGGACTTCACGCCTCCGGCAAACAGCATTGCCCGGGCGTTTGACCCGTTTGATCAAAATGTTGAGTTTAATGCCGACGGGCAAGCAATTCCTACCGCTCAAAACCCAAATGCGTTGACTTTTGACCCAACCTACGTTTTCGCCCCAAATCAAGGGCGACGAGCATTTTTTGGAGTCCGGGTGAGTGTGCGGTAATTACGTATTTCGTAATAGGCCTTGCTTTCAGAATTTAGCTTATTTCTCAACGGTAGTTTTTGTATATTGCAAGAAAACTACCGCTATGAAAAGGTTCTTCCTTTCCTGTTTTTTAGTCACGGCTACCTTCTTTTTATTCACCGCTCAGACCACTGAAATAAAGTCAAATCGTCCGAATGTCATTTTGATAATGGTCGATGATATGGGCGTTGAAGCGTTGGAAACGTACGGAAATACAGCAAACAAAACACCCAATATCAATAAGCTTGCTCGTAGCGGAATACTATTTGAGAACTGTGTTTCGCAGCCGCTCTGCACGCCGTCAAGGGTGAAAATCATGACGGGGCAATACAATTATCGTAACTACGGTTATTTCGGTCACTTGGCAAGCAGCGAAAAAACGTTCGGAAATTTATTCAAAGACGAAGGGTACGCAACGTGTATTGCCGGAAAGTGGCAGCTAAACGGTCTTGCCTATCAAAACGAAATTTCTGACTGGAGCGACGTTACACGACCCAATCAGTTTGGTTTTGATGAATACTGTTTATGGCAGCTTGCTAAACCGAGAAAAGACGGCGAACGGTATGCCGATCCGTTGATTCAACAAAACGGAGAAGTGCTTCCGAGGAATAAAAATAGCTACGGGCCTGATGTCTTTTTAGGTTTTATTACTGATTTCATCGACCGTAAAAAAGACCAACCGTTCTTTGTCTATTACCCGATGGTACTCGTTCACGATCCCTTTGTTCCAACCCCTGATTCTGACGAATGGAAAGATAGCAGCCAGCGGATGAAAGCTGATACAAGCTACTTTAAAGACATGGTGCAATACACCGATAAGATTGTTGGAAGAATCGTTACGAAGCTGAACGAGTTAAATATTACGGACGAAACTCTGCTCATTTTTACCGCCGATAACGGAACTCACCCCTCCATTTATTCTCCTACAACTAACGGAGTTATTCGCGGAGGAAAAGGCAATACAACTACTGCCGGAACTCACGTGCCGCTAATAGCGAGTTGGGGAAAGCAAAGTAGAAAGTCGTTAGTATATGAAGGTCTTGTTGAGTTCAGTGACTTTTACGCTACGTTCGCTGATTTATTAAAAGTCAACGTAAAAACTGACGGACGTAGTTTTCTGCAAGTTTTGAAAGGTAATACGAACGATTTAACCCGTGAAACCGCCTTGGTTCATTACGATCCAAAATGGGGAGCAAACGTTAACAAACACCGCAACCGATTTGTACGAACTCTTGACTATAAACTCTATCAAGACGGTGAATTCTACCACATCAAAACGGATGTTTTAGAGCAATATCCGTTACAAAAAAAATCCCTTTCGGCAGACGAACTGAGCGTATTACAAAAGCTAAAAAAAGAGCTTGCAAAACATCCGACGTGGATATAACGAAACCTTCTATTTAGAAGATGTAAATGCTTAACCCAACCAATCATTAATAATACCCTAATGAAAAAACCTTTCCATAGTTTACTAACCCTTTTCCTTATCCCGCTACTCATCGTTTCGTCTTTTATCAGTGAAAATACTAAGAAACCTATCATCGCTGATATAGTTGTTTACGGAGGAACTTCGGCGGGAATTACCGCCGCACTTCAAGCCGCCCGAATGGGGAAAACTGTTGTATTAATTGAGCCGACGAATCGTTTGGGAGGATTAACCACCGGAGGTCTCGGACAAACTGATATTGGAAACAAACAGGTGATCGGCGGGATTTCCCGTGAATTTTACCAAAATATCAAAAGTCATTACGCAAATCCTGCAAACTGGACTCGGCAACAACGGTCAGAATACAAAGACGGCGGACAAACCAAAACTGCAAAAGGTGAGGACGCAATGTGGACGTTTGAACCATCGGTCGCGTTGAAAATATACCACGATATGCTGAAGAAAACTTCCGTTCGGGTAGTTTATAATCAACGACTGAACCGTGAATCTGGCGTAAAAAAATCAGGAAATGCCATTACTGCTATCACGATGGAATCTGGTGAACAATACGCCGGGAAGGTATTTATTGACGCTACTTACGAAGGCGATTTAATGGCAGCAGCGGGCATTTCCTACGCCGTAGGAAGAGAACCAAATGCTCAATACGACGAATCTTTAAACGGTGTGCAAGCTAATTACGTGAGCGATAAACTGTTGGACGGACTATCCAGAAATGCCATGAACCACAACTTTGTGTTAGGAGTGAGTGCTTATGTCAAAGCGGGTGACCCGTCATCGGGATTGCTGCCGGGAGTGAATGAAAAAGCGAGGGAAGACGGAACGGGCGATAACAAAATTCAGGCGTACTGCTTTAGGATGTGTTTGACTGACCATCCCAAAAATCGGATAGCGTTTGAAAAACCAGCTAATTACAATGAAAAAGATTACGAATTGTTATTCAGAAACTACGAAGCGGGCTTCAAGTACGTTCCGTGGATTCACAGTATGATGCCCAACCGTAAATCTGATTCAAACAACCGAACCGGATTTTCAACTGACTTTATTGGTCAAAATTACAATTACCCCGAAGCAACTTACGCCGAACGAGAAAAGATAGTGGAGAGGCACCGCACTTATCAGCAGGGTTTGATGTGGTCATTGGCAAACCACCCGCGAGTTCCGGCTGAAATCAAGGCTGAAGTGATAAAGTGGGGGACATGCAAAGACGAATTTAACCGTGCCGACGGCTGGCAACAACAACTGTATATTCGTGAAGCAAGAAGAATGGTCAGCGATTACGTGATGACCCAAAAGCACTGCGAAGGAATTGAAAGGGTAACAGATGCGGTAGGCATGGCGGCTTACGGTATGGATTCTCACCACACGCAACGCTTTGTGAATTCTCACGGAAATGTATCTAACGAAGGAAACGTGGAAGCTCACGTAAATGCTCCGTACCCAATTAGTTATCAGTCAATTGTTCCGAAAAAAAGTGAGTGCACTAATTTGATTGTTCCCGTTTGTCTGAGTGCAACGCACATTGCGTTTGGATCCATCAGGATGGAACCCGTGTTTATGGTATTGGGGGAAAGTGCGGGGACTATTGCGTCTTTAGCTATTGATGAAAATAAAGCAGTTCAGGAGTTGGAATACGCTCAAATTAGAAAAAAGTTAATTGAGCAGAAGCAGGTGTTGGAGTAAAATACCTTTTGAAAAGATAAACGGTACTTTAACCCATCGGAGTAGTATTTTAATAGAAAAGGGACCCTATTCATTAGTGAAGTGCCGTAAGTACGACACGAAAAAATCACTAATGTAAAACTGACTTAGTTGTTAAAACAACTATTTTAGTGCTTTTCTTTGGCACAGTTTTAGTTTTTCAATAAATTGCCCTGAGTTCGGAACATAATAAAACCCAATCATTCTACGATAATGGAAACAGCAATTGTTAATTTTGATATACAACGTACGACGAAGAGTCGTTTAAATGAGTTTGACCCGAAAAATATCGTCTTCGGAACGCAGTTTGCTGACCATATGCTTGTGGCTGATTGCATTGACGGTGAATGGCAAACGCCCGAAATTTTACCTTACGGTGAAATTTCTTATAATCCGGCAATGGCTTCGTTACATTACGGACAGTCAATTTTTGAAGGAATGAAAGCTTTCAAAGGCGAAAACGGCGAAATCAATATGTTCCGTCCGTTAGAAAACTTTAAGAGGTTTAATATCTCTGCCGAGCGGATGTGCATGGCTCAGGTTCCCGAAGAAATTTTTATCGGCGGTCTGGAAGAGCTATTGAGAATTGACGGTGCCTGGGTGCCAGAAGGCGAAGATAATTCGTTGTACTTACGTCCGTTTATGTTTGCAAGTGATGTGTATTTGGGCGTCCGCCCGTCGCACAATTATCGGTTTATGATTATCATGGCTCCGGCGGGTAAATATTACGCCACTCCTCCGAAGGTCAAAGTTGAAACTGAATATATTCGTGCCGCTGAAGGTGGGGTAGGGTACGCAAAGTGTGCCGGAAATTATGCCGCGTCACTTTATCCCGCAAAACTTGCCGCCGAGCAAGGATACACGCAATTACTCTGGACGGATTCCAAAGAGCATAAGTACTTTGAAGAATCTGGTACGATGAATGTCATGTTTGTCATTGACGGAAAACTTGTTACGCCGAAAACAAGTACGACTATTTTAAAAGGAATTACCCGTGATTCATTGCTACAGATTGCCCGTTCAAAAGGCATTGAAGTAGAAGAGCGTCGCGTATCGGTAGCGGAGGTTATTAGCGGAATTCAAGATGGCAAAGTAACCGAAGTTTTCGGAGCCGGAACCGCCGTGGTTATTTCTCCCTTTGCTGCCATTGGTTACGAAGGAGAAGATTACGTTTTACCGGAAATTATGGAGAAGTCGGTTGCCTCACAATTGAAAAGTACGCTTGACGGCATCCGCAACGGAACCCTCGAAGATGCCTTCGGCTGGGTTTGGACTGTAAAGTAAAGTAAAATTAGCGTTTTATGATTTTTCCTGATGCCTCCCCATTGGTGGTCGTGATGCGATAAACGTACGTTCCGGCTACCCATTGGGAGGCATTTATTTGCCATTCGTGTTCGGTTGCGGCGTAAGGTTTAGTTTCACTGTAAACCTCGCTTCCCTGCATATTAACTATCCGACAAGTCGATTTCAGTGGCGTCTTAGTCGCTGATTTTATCACAAACAGCTCGTCCGTTGGGTTCGGGAATGCCGTTACGTCCCTAATAGATGCTGTTGGTTCGCTGCTAAGCGGAATCAAAATGGTGACTCTTATTTCGTTAGAATTATTGAAGCATCCGTTCTTCGAAACTTTTACTTTATAATTTCCGGTTTGATTAGCTTTGAAAATAGGTGTCACTTGGTCAATAACCAACGTGTCATTCCTAAACCACTGGTACGTAACATCAGCTTGAGTGGTCGCATTTATATCAACACCAAACGGGAAATAAGCGGTAGAATCGCCGTTTGAACGAATGAATGCTAAGATATCACGCCCTCGTTCTCTAATGGAGTACGGTCCTGACGTGACCGTACAGTTCGCCGAATCTGTTACCGTTGCTCGGTAAATTCCTTGTATCTCGGCATTAATTAAAGGTGAATCTTTGTTCGGTATAGTTGCGTCTGCTACTGTCCAGGAGTAAGTGAACGGAGCAATGCCGCTCAGTTGATTTGCCTGCAACGCTACTTTATCGTAATAACAGAAAGAGGTATCACCCGAAACTGTCAATGCTACGTCACAAGGCACGTGATTTATCTGAATGTTATCCGAAAAATCACAACCGTTTGCGTCTTTTACCTTCACAAATATAGTGCTACTTTCGCTGAACTTTCCGATGTTATTCTGTGATACGCTAACCGGTTTATTCGTGGCAGAGGTAGCGGTGAGCGTTATATTAAAAGGTTTTTTACCCCCAGAGAGTAGGTCGTTATTAAAACTGTACAAAAGGTTACCTTTCACCTTAGCCGATTTCTTATAGTCCGCCACGATTTTTGGATGTAAAACGACAGGGATTCCAACAATTTCCTGACAACCTTTATTATCCGTTGCCCGAACGTTGTAGTTTCCCGGCAATGATACGGTAATGGCGTTTGTTGTTGAAAGAGCCTGATTTCCTAGCCGCCATTCAAACGTAGGTATTCCAATGCCGTTTGCCGCAGTTACCTGTAAACTTGTAGTAGTTCCTTCGCAAAAAGCCTGGTTTCCGGTAATTGATAATTCCAATGCCGACTGAGCAATGCTCTTTACCTGAGATTCTCTGGTACATCCGCGGGCATCACGAACTTTTAACTGATAATTTCCGGCATCTGATACGATAATTTCTAAACCGTTGCTGACCAATGTTCCGTTTTTATACCAATTAAAAACGAGCGGACTAGCGAAGTTTCTCACCTCCGTACGAATGGTATCCTGAAAATCATTTTTACAAAAAACATCCCGGGCAAATAAATCAGTAATGGTGATATTAGATTGCTGTCTTACGGTTACAACCTGCGTTTGACTATTAGTCCCAAAACAGGTTTTAGCCGCACCGTTTGCAGCGGTAAATGTGTCAACGCAACGAGAAGAATATTGCGTAGTTGAAGTTGGTGAAACTCTGATAGTAGGTGTGGTGGCTTGTGTATTCCAGGAAATGGCAGACGATGTACAACCAGTTGCCGTTAGTGTGGGGGTAATTCCGCTGTTCCGACAGATTTCGGCAATGCTACTTGTGACAGTCGGCACTTTGGTGCCAATCAATTTCAACTCTTTCACTCCCGACTGAGCCGAACAGCCGCGTTTATCTTTAACCGTAACGCGATAATTTCCGGCAGTTGAAGCATTAAAAGTTGGTTGTGAACTAATGGAAGCATTATCACGAGTCCAGAGGTAAGTCAACGGTGCAGAGATGTCGCCATTTACCGTTATGTCCAATGCTTCGGATGTGCCCTGACATATTGCGTCTGCACTGATAATTCCGCTTGGTATATTTAGGTTTGAAGTAGTCAATATGGTCACTCCTTGGGTATTACTTGGTGAACTGGTACACGTTTTAGAAACGCCGTTTTCTACGTAGGTATCAACACACTGAGCAGTATAATTGGTGGTAGCATTAGGAGAAACGCTGATACTTATTCCTGAAGTATTATTAGACCAGCGGGTAATTGAAGTATTAGCACATCCGTTTGACGCAAGGGTTACGCTTGCTCCGCCGTTCGCACATAATTCGGTAATATCTGATGTAATGGTTGGGGCGGTGTTTCCTAATACGTCAACTATTACTTTGGCGGAGTTATTCACACAGTTCCCCTGCGTTATTCTTGCGAAATATTCACCCGCCTGAGTGCCTGTGTAGGTAAGTGTATTGGTTGCTACTGACTGATTATCTTTCACCCATTGAATAACGTAATCGGTACTTGGCAAACCGAATGATAAATCGAGGTTGGGTTGGGTTACTTCAAAAGCTACGGTGCCCGTTTTACAGACGGATTGTTTTGTGTTGGGAGATATGTTCACAGAGTAGCCGCAACCTGTAGAAAATTTGTATAAAAATCCGGTGCCGTGTGAGCTTTGTTTGGCGGATACTTGTCCGCGGGTTGTAGTAATCCAACCATTATCGGTTGAAGGATACACCATTATATTTTCTCCTAAATTATAAGTTAGGGTTTTCTGCCATTCGAGCGAACCACTTGAGTTAACAACCGAGATTCGGTTGGAGGCCGTAGTTCCAACACTCCCGATATCTCCATTAGCAGCCAGTACGAGCCGTTGCGACCCATTCGTATTTACAAAGACATTGTTTCCGGAAGTGCTTAGTTTTTGAGTTTTATCATTGGTAGAAAACACTATTCCTTTATCAGAAGTGACTAATAAGTCATTGATTCCCTGCTGATTACGTACGAAGTCGATATTTCCTGCATTCAAACTAAATCGTATTATACGACCTGCATCTGCCTGATAGCCAAAGTCAGAATCAACCACTCGAACTAATGAACCACCACGGTTTATTGCCCAAAGTTTACTTCCGGTACTGCTCAAACGTTTAGTGCTATCCGCATCAGCAATAATGAGTCCGTTGTCAAACGTTACCGCCATGTCGTTAGGCACTACTGCTGCAAGGTCTCTCGTCCAGTTTGTGGTACCGTTCACATTTAAATTGTAAACGAAGTAGCGGTTGGCATTTGCCCCACTTGTAACCTGAACAAGCAGGTAAGTGCCGTTTGCCTTTGTGGGCGTTGCCTTAATAAACTTTAGACTATTATAAGTTTGAGTCCACACAACATTTCCCGCGGGAGCAATTTTTTTCAGCACGGGCGAGTTATCAGTAATTTCATAATAGAGAAATGCTCCACCGTCGCTGGCGGGGAATATTTGCAAGGGGATGTTACTACCTGCATTGCAGGTTTGGCATCCGTCGCTGTAGATGCTGGTGGTTTGGGCTACTCCCGCTGAATTATATTTCTTTACACGTATTGTTCGGCTGCCCGTTGTGGCAATTACTTCTGCCGCAAAGAAATTGCTACCACTTGCAGTAGCGGCGTAAGTTCCGCCTAAACTCCCGTGGGCAATATCACTCCAAACAATCGCTGTGGACTGAGCTTGGGAATAAATACTTAATAAACAGATAAATAACGAAGTTACAAGTGCACGCATTACGATAGAATAAAGATTGTAAGTAAATATACTAACAATTTCTATCAGCCCAAATGAATACATTCACACCATTTATTATACGGTATAAAAAAACGACTATTGAATCTGTCAACGTTTTATAAATCGCTGGGAAAACGAATCAGTAGCAGTGTCTAATTTTAATAGGTAAGTTCCTGCCGATAAATTTTGAAGTGATATTTTACGTTCAAAAGGTATCGTGAATTGCTCTTTTCCGGCGGCGTCAAAACAAGTAAGTTGTTTTACTTTCATGCCAGCGGGAAGATCAATTTCCAGAAAATCATCTGTGGGGTTGGGGTAAACCTTCAAATTCACAATTGGGTTTTCGCTGCTTAACAATTGCTGAAACGAAATTCCCGCCGAGGCGGCACTAATACAACCGTCAGCTGTAATTGCCCGAACGGTGTACGTCCCCGCAAAAATTGCTGAGATATTCGGGTTTGTTGTCTGACCACCCAAAGCATTTCCATTAATGTACCATTGATATTGCTGCCCTCCCGAAGTAGTGAGGGTCGAGCCGTTATTTGAAATCGTTGGGGCGTTTGGTTGGATGCAAAACGTTTGTTCTGCACTTACAGCGGTAAAGTTTGCGTTTCCTAGTTGAAAAGCCTCAATGATGACCTTTCCTGGTGTAGTTCCGAGCGTTAACTGATTCCCGTTGATTGTTGCATCTCCTTCTTTCACTGTAAACTGAACGGGCAAGTTTGAACTCGCTGTGGCGGATAATGTAACGGACGAACGAGGACTTTGATCAGTAACCTGATTAAATACAATAGTCTGAGCCGTTTTGGTAGGAAGTTGACGTTGTCCCTGAGCGTACCAAACCGCCCATTTCGCGTCGGTGAATAGAGTAGAAGGACTTCCGGCAGGCGTTATTTTGTCTTGTGCCATGCTGATACCACGAACAATACTCTGTGAGTTTTCTAAGGAATTGAAGACGAGTTTATCGTCAGATTTTGAATAGTCTGGATAACCAATGTCGTTGTTTTCTACCACGCCTTTTAGTTCTCCGGTATCAAAATTGGTAGCCACAATAAAGTAGCTATCTTCTTCGGCGTTAAAGTAGTCAAAAGCAATTACGTTCGGGCTGGTTTTCGCTAAGGCAGGATTTCCGATATTATCGCCTCGTTCGAGGTTTGTAAATATCTTTTCGATTGTTCCCGCACCAAAATTATTTGTCGCCGGGTCCCACGCTTGTAAAATTCCAACGTCCCAAAATTCAACATCTCCAAAAAGACTCTCTGCACGGTTAAAAGCATCGTAAATCAGAAATTCTCCGGTATAATTCCACTCAAAAGAATCGGCGTAAAGTACTTCGTCCGTGCTGACTCCTTGCGTGTAAGTAGAGTTGTAGAGTCGGAAACGCACATTTCTGTCGTTCACTAAATCAAATAAGTAAATAAATTGATCCGCTTCGGCAGTGAGAGCGGCAAGTCTTTTGCCATCTTTAGAGATTGCCACATTGCGAAAAGACCCATTGTCACTTAATCGAGCGGGAACATCGCTTGTACGCAAGTTTTTACGATAAATATTGCGGTCATTCCCCACAAAATAAACGAAAGAACCGTCGTCTGTTACGGATGGTTTTGCAAGGCAACCGTAATTTGGGGCAATTTGAACGTAGTTATTTTCTCCGAAAACTCCGGCGTAAAGTGTTTGTTCTTCGGGGTCATAAATTACCAATGATTCAGTTCCGGGATTAACCGGAATCTCGGGCGTTTTGTCGGGTTGCTGTGGTGTAGAAGAGTTTTCTACAATGCCCACTTCGTCAAAAGCTTGGCGGGCGGCGTTAGCTACCGATTCCCCATACAGGTTTTTGGAAGCATCTATTACCGCCAAACGCAAGTCAATAAA
>JBLHXN010000088.1:0-13842 GCA_047630355.1 Spirosomataceae bacterium
GGAGTTCTTCGGGGATCTTGTTTGTTGAACTTTCTTTCAGGAATTAAACTGTTACTTTCAAAACCACCAACTAGTACAATATCGGCTATTCCGCTTCTTATATAAGCATAACCAGTATTAATCGCTTCGTAGCTGCCAACGCACTGGGCGTCGATTGTAACGGTCGGAACTTCCACTGGAATCTCAGCCGCTAAAGAAATATAGCGAGTCATATTTCCACCCGTTCCAACGGCAGTTGCCAAAAATATTCGGTCAATTGATTCACTCAGGTACGGATGCCTCTTGACAAAACCGGAAAGTAGATGAGCGGTAAATTCTTCGGGGGGAGACTGACGATACCTACCTTTTTTTTTACCGGACGGTAGTCGGAGATAGTCAAGGATAAATACTTCTTTCAAAATTTTAAATTCCGCGTACCAAAAATTCCGACGTTGGCTGTTGTTTACCAAATTCACCTTCTTCCATCGTAACTCCGAACTCTTTGGGCTGAAAAGGCAGTTTTTTCATTTTGTATATCTTCTTTTCAGCGTCAAAAGTTCCCATGCAAACCATTTCGCCCGTTGAACTTATCGCCCAAAGTTGATACGAATGATCTGAAGGTTTGGTTGGCAAATCCGGACTCATTACCATCACTTGCATATCCTGCGTCATATCAATGGCAAGAAGTAAGGAATTATTATCTCCTTGATTTTCTGAGATAAGTTTGCACACTTTCATATTCGGGTTTTTGAGTAAAGCCACTTCCTGTGCCGACAATTCTCCCGCTGAGCTAACCTGATTATATTTTTCTTGCAGCAGGTTTTTCTCTTCCAGCGTAGAAAGGAAGTTATCTTTCTGGTACTTACTCTCGTTGGCTAAGTAGATATTGCCCAACATACTGAGGAGCAATAGCACCGAAGCGGCGATTCCGATGTATGAACTCATGAAACTCCCGATTGCAAATTCCCTTGAGTTATTTGTCAGATTCACTACCGAATCACTTTCGTAATCAAATTCTGGCTCAGACGATAACCTATCCCAAATAACATCTTTGAGATTTAAGCTCTCAGTAGAGGTTGACGTAGCAAAAGCATATTTTTCAATAGCCACTTCTACTATCTCCAAGTTTGTTTGCAAAGCGGAGTTTGCCAGAAGTACTTTTTCAAACTCAACGATTTGTGATTCATCCAGATATCCCGCCAAATAGTCGGGAATCCATCCATCATATTTTTTTAACATGACTAATTAAATTTTATTCTTAGTTCCTTTATTGCCGAACGCAAACGGGTTTTTACTGTTCCTATCGGGATTTCCAGTTTCTCAGATATTTCAACCTGCGTAAAACCAGAAAAATACGCCAGTTCAATCAACTCGCGGTATTCGATCTTCAACAAGCTTACAACTTTTCGCAAGCCTATTACATTAACGTTTTCTGTGTAAGCTTGGTTTTCATCAAAGACATTAACAATCTTTTCGTCAATTGATAAGTTCCGGTTGTGGTATTTATAATTGGCAGATCGGAGTTTATCAATTGCCATATTCCGCGACAAATTGAGCATCCAGGTAAAGAAACGACCTTTCTTTGGGGAATAGCTTTCAATATTATTCCAAATTTTGACAAAGATATCCTGAAGAACGTCTTTTGCGTCGTCTTCATCGGGGATGATACGATTCACAATCCCGAAAAGTGCAGTTGAGTAATTAGCGTAGAGATAATCGAATCCTCTCTTCTCCTTATTTTTCAATAATGCCACTAATTCGGACTCTGGTATTATATTTGGCACTTGATTTTTTTTTGACGCAAAATAATGAATGTTAATTTAAAAATAAAAAAAAGCAGCCAACAATGCCGGCTGCGTTTTTAAACCTATCATTTATTCAACCTCTCCTCTGTTTAGAAAACAAGGAGTCGTGCCAATCACTCGTTATGCAAGCATAACATTATGCAAATGTAATTTGAGAATTTGAGAATTCAAACACGAGACATATAAATCGTTCACTTTTAAGTGTTTGAGTTATAAACTACAACTAAATATACTAAAAATTCAATTTAATGAATGAACAAAATACAACACCAAAGCAGTTAGGTTATCGATTTCCCGCCGAATGGGAATCACATCGTGCCACGTGGCTCTCGTTTCCAAAAAATACTGAAACGTGGGAAAGCAGGCTGGAAAAGGTTTACCCTTCGTATTTCAAATTCATCGAAAAAATAGCCGAATCTGAGAAAGTTTGCATCAATGCCCACAATGGCGAACTCATTTCCTTAATCCGTCAAAAGCTCAACGAATTAGAAATCAAAGAAGATAATATCAAATTACATGCACACGCCACAAACGACTCCTGGTGCCGAGATCATGGTCCAGCTTTTTTAAAACACCCCGACACGAATAGAAAAGTGATTGTTGACTGGGAATATAATGCTTGGGGAGGCAAATATCCACCTTTTAATTCTGATAATGCTATTCCCGTTAAAATCGGAGAACTATTAGACTTGCCCGTTTTCAAGCCGGGAATAGTGATGGAAGGCGGCTCGATTGAAGTAAACGGGCAGGGTGCTCTACTTACTAGTGAATCTTGTTTGTTGAATAAAAATAGAAATCCGCATTTGTCAAAAAGCAAAATTGAAAAATACTTGATTGATTATTACTGCGTTGAACAAATTATGTGGTTAAAGGACGGCATTGTGGGTGATGACACCGACGGGCACATTGACGATACGACCAGATTTGTATCTGCGGACACAGTTCTTACTTGCATTGAACATAATTCTAAAGACGCGAATTATGAACCGTTGAAAGCAAATTACAACCTGCTGACAAAGTTAAAATTCCTTAACAACAAACCCATCAACATCATCGAATTACCTATGCCAGATGCAGTATACTCAGAAGGTGAGCGTTTGCCAGCTTCGTACGCTAATTTTTACATCACAAATAAATACGTTATTGTACCCACTTATCGTTGTTCTAAAGATGACATCGCACTGAGTATAATTTCGGATGCATTTAAAAGCAGAGAAGTAATCGGAATAGATTCTACGGAAATAATCTGGGGGCTGGGAAGCTTTCACTGCTTATCACAACAAGAACCCGAATAGAAGATTATACTGACGGTTTAGTAAGTTAGCAGATGTCTTTGGTCTTTTTTTATAAAAATGAGGTTATTTTAGGCTACTTTTGCAGCTTATTTAATTTAGAACAAGAGCATTTACGTGATTTACAAAAATATAATAAAGGCACTGTCTTTTGTTGGAATAGTCGGAATATTAACTTTTACTGAAGGGTGCCAGAAAGGCCCGAAATCTCCCACTACATTTCCTACTCAAGTCCAAGCCGTTACCCAAGAAGTACCATTACCCCAACCAATTGCGTTAAAAGTTGGCGGAGAAGAGTTTACGGTTGATAAATTCTCGACGTTGGCTGATCGCTATATGTTAAACGATTCGACAGATTTAAAAGAAATTTCCAGAGAAATCGTTTTCCAGCAATTATTGTATAAAGAAGCCGCTGAGTTGGGGTATGGTAAAGACGTAGTAATGCTTAATGAGCTAAACACTTATAAAGATATTATCTACGAAGATTATCAGGAAGACAGCACCTTAATAAATCGCTTATCTTACGAAGCATACCAAAACCTACAAAGTGAAATTGAAGTAAGCCACATATTAGTGTATTGTTCTGAATACGCTGAATTGGAAACCTTGAATGAGAAAAGAGCTTTGGCGTCGTTAATTTACGAACAATTGCTTTCCGGAGAACCCTTTGGCGAACTGGCGAGACAATACAGCGACGATAAGAACACTGCCACAAACGGCGGCTATATGGGCTGGTACACTGGCCTTCAGCTTCTATATCCATTAGAAGTTACTGCTTATAGTTTAAAAGTGGGTGACATTTCAAAGCCCGTTCAGACCAAATACGGCTTTCATATTGTAAAACTGATAAACAAAAGGAAAAGTCGCGGACGAGTTAAGGTGAGCCAATTGCTTAGAGTTGTACCCGAAAACAATGAGGCAGTATCCATATCACAAAAGAAGACCATTGATTCGCTCAAAACACTTGTTAATCAAGGAACTGAATTTGAAAAATTAGTAGCCGAGTATTCAGATGATTTCAGAACAAGAGATAATGGCGGTTTGCTACCTGAGTTCTGGATTGGCTCTCGTCAGGAAAGTGTGGTTGAAGAAGTAGTATTCAATTTGAAGTTGAATGAAGTTTCCGCTCCAGTCAAAAGTTCAGCCGGATGGCACCTTTTCAAACTCGTTGAAAAAAATCCGATTCCAAACTGGGAAGTATTTAAGGAAGAAATAGCACAAAAAGTCACGACCGACTCAAGAGGTGAGTTTATTAAAGAAAATTGGATAAAAGATTCAAAAACTGGATTAAACTTTCGTCCAAACCTAAGCGTTATAAGAGGCGTAATGGAACTGGGGACCGGTCAATTACTAGACGGTGAATGGCAACGACCGAAGAATAACGAAATCGGCAAATCGTTTTTATTTTCTATAAAAGGGGAAAGTATAAGCGTTACAAAGTTCTACGATTACATGGAAACTTATCAGCAAGCCGCCAATCTGCCTGCCAATTTTACCCCTAAAATGGCAGTTCGGTACTTCTACCAAAGATTTGAAAAAAGTGTTCTGGAAGATTACGCAAAGCAAAACTTAGAATTAGTCAACCAGAGCTTTAAAAATGCGTTGAGTAATTATTTTGAATCTTTAGTTACTAAAAACTACCTGAACGATGTTTTATACAACAAATCAATGCGTGATTCGACGGGATTGAATGAGTATTACCGAAAAACCTTACAGAACTATCAACTACCGGAAAGAGCAAAAATACTTGAGCTTGTCAGCAGAAACCAAAGTGCGATTAGGTTTATCGAAGAACAAATTAATAACGGGAAACCGTACAACTTGAAACGCGGTATATCCCCCACTTTGTTTACAAAAAACTCGGTCAATATCAGTGAGGACGAGAAGCTTAAACTGCAAAAGCTTTATCTCTATCTGAAGAGGAATCCGAATCACGTGGTTGAAATTGGCGGTCATTCAGATATAAATGAAGAGGATTACGTATCAGCCGAACGCATTCGGACAGTTACTGAACTCTTAACCGCCCAAGGATTACAAATTACTCACATTAAAGAAAATGACTTTGGTAAAACCAAACCCGCTGACAGGTTTGACTGGCAAAAGAATCAACGCATCACATATCGCTTTTTTAGTAATTCTTTAAACGATTTAGAACGCGTTTTAGTAAACCAAGGTTTTGAGATTGAAATAGTCGACGATGTCTTCACAAAAGATGAGATTGTATCAGAAACGGGAATTGATTGGAAAGTGGGAAGTTACAGCAGATTACTCGACGACGGTTTTCAACAAAAAATAATTATCGAAGAGATTTATCCTTCCAGAACCAAGAGTTTCAATGAAGCCAAATCTCAGGTAATAAATGGCTACCAAACGGAGTTAGAGGGTAAGCTATTCGACAGACTTTTAGAAAAATATCCCATTGATTTGAACGAAAAAATAGTTGAGGGCATCTTTAAGAAAAAATTAAATACAAACTAATGAAAATACTTATTTCAATGTTAGCCTTGTTCGCTTCGTTTTCGGCGTACAGTCAGGCAACAAATATTGACCGGATTATCGCCAAGGTCGATAATTATTATATTCTTAAATCAGAGGTTGAAGGGATAATGCTGCAAAGCAAATCTGAAAACCAAGGCATGGACAAGTGTCAGGCGTTGGAGTCAATCGCAATTCAGAAACTACTGGTTGCCAAAGCAGAAATTGATTCAGTAATAGTTGAGCCAGACGCTATAAACGAACAGCTGGACGCACGTATGCAGCAAATGGCTCGCATGTACGGTGGTGAAAAGAACATTGTTGAGCAATTTGGCAAGTCAATAGAAACCTTTAAAAGTGAAGTCAGAACGCAGGTAGCCGAACAATTAATTGCACAAAAAATGCAGACAACAATTACCGAAGGTTTAAAGGTTACCCCCAATGAAGTCAAGAAGTTTTTCAATAAAATTCCAACCGATAGTATTCCCGCAATTCCAAAGCAGGTTGAAATCGCTCAGATTGTACGGTTAGGAGTTGTTACTAAAGTTCAAAAAGATGAATTAAGGCAACGCCTGAGAAACTATAAAAAGCAGATTGAGGCTGGAGAAGATTTTGCTTCCATGGCAAAAATTTACTCGGAAGACTTAGGCTCCCGGGAGACCGGCGGAGATTTAGGTTGGGCAAAACGTGGACAGATGGTACCTGAATTTGAGGCCACCGCCATGAAAATGCAAGCTAATGAAATGTCTGATGTGGTTGAATCTGACTTTGGATATCACCTGATTCAAACAATCGAGATTCGCGGGCAGGAATACCACGCCCGCCACATACTATTGCGTCCTGACTACAACCGTTTGGAGTTATCAGGAGCAAAAAGCTTTTTAGATAGTTTAAGTCAGCAAATAACAGTGGATACAATCTCTTTCGAAAGTCAGGTTAGATACTCTGAAGACGAAGAAACAGCACTACGAGGCGGTTTTATTTCAAGCCCCCGAACCGGAACGAGCAAGCTAAACCTTGACCAGGATATGGAGCCAAATCTTTATTTCATGGTTGATACGATGCAGGTTGGCACAGTTAGTGCAACAGTACCGTTCAGAAGTCAGGAGGGAAAAACGGGCTACCGACTCATATACTTCAAGAAAAGTTACGAGCCTCACACGGCAAATCTAAGCACTGATTATGAATTAATTCAGCAGTACGCCATGGCAGAGAAAAAGAACCGTCAAATTGAGAAATGGTTCAAAGAAGCAATGGAGGAGGTATTTGTCAAAATTGATCCAGAGTACGAAAGCTGTAACATCTTGAGAAGTGCCCTTTAGTAAATCAACAATAGTTAAAACCCCATTAGAAAAGTGAGTAAGCCTAATTACACATCTGACGTTGAAGCAGCGAATGCTTTCAAGGAAAATTACGAGCAGTTAACCGCAGAAATAAGTAAAGTAATAGTTGGTCAGGAAGATACCGTAAGGCTTCTTCTAACCGCCGTTTTCTGTCAAGGTCACTGCTTATTAGTTGGTGTTCCCGGTCTCGCCAAGACCTTGTTAATTCAAACTATCGCTTCCGTGATGGACTTGAGCTTTAACAGAATTCAGTTTACGCCAGACTTAATGCCCTCAGACATTTTAGGTTCCGAAACGCTCGACAACGATCGCCACTTTAAGTTCATCAAGGGACCCGTATTCGCCAATATCATTTTAGCAGATGAAATTAACCGTACTCCGCCCAAAACGCAGTCGGCACTTTTAGAAGCCATGCAGGAGTATTCGGTTACGGTAGCTGGTGTTAAGCACGAATTGGAGAAACCGTTCTTTGTCTTGGCAACTCAAAACCCAATTGAGCAGGAAGGAACTTACCCGCTTCCTGAAGCACAACTTGACCGTTTCATATTCATGGTCAAACTGGATTACCCAACGTACGAGCAGGAACTCCAAATCGTAAAAAACACCACGAGCGACCAAAAAGTAAAGCTGTCTACGGTAATTTCTAAAACCGATATTAAGTATTTTCAGAAATTGGTTCGGAGAGTTCCCGTTGCTGATAATGTTGTGGAATACGCAGTAAGTTTGGTTCAGAAAACCCGTCCGAATACAGAAAATGCCAGCCAAGTAGCTAAAGACTATTTAGAGTGGGGAGCCGGTCCACGGGCTTCGCAGAACTTAATCTTAGCGGCTAAGTGTAACGCTCTCATAAACGGAAAGTATTCGCCAGATATTGAAGACGTTGTAGCGGTTTCGTCCGCGATACTTCAACACCGAATCGTACGAAATTTCAGAGCTGAAGCCGAAGGACAAAACGTGAATGACTTGATAGATAAACTGGTTTAGAAATCAATTATTTGAAATAAAGTAAAAGCCCTCGTTACAATTTTTGTAGCGAGGGCTTTTGCTGCAGAAAGAAGGTAATACCGTAGGACTTTACAACTTGCTCAAATCAACCAGTATTTCTCGTAAAAATGCGTTCACTTTTCTTGAGGAATCTGAATCATAGCGATTCACCCCTACCATGAATGTCATCCATTTTCCGGTAGATGTTTTGAAGTATCCGGCGTAAGCTCTTGTTGCTTCAATAGAACCACTTTTCACAAACATATTTTTATTTCTACCGTCACCAATTCGCGAAACCGTTCCTGAAATACCCAATTGCGGAATGGTAGACGTAAACGTTTCAAAAAGTGAACTCCGTTTCATTTCACTCAAAATATCACACATCACATTTGCCGTAATCGTCCCCGACGGCGAGAGTCCACTTCCGTCTTTCATATTCAAAGCATCAACATTCACCCCCCGGTTTTTCCAGAAATTCTTAGTCGCTGTTATTCCCGATTCGTACGTATAGCTTCCCGCAAATTTGTAGCCAACTTGTTTTACAAATGCATCCGCTAAGAGGTTTATGCTAAAGTAATTACACGACTCTAACAGTTCTGACAGTGGTTTGGAGTTGATTATGTACAGCGTATTTAATTGAGCAGATTTATAGCTCTGCAATAAAACTTCACCTTCGACCGCAACGCCATTTTTAGTTAGTTCATCCTTCAATAATTCTCCAAATACAAGTGGTGGGTTCGGTATTGAACCGCGTACTAAAAAGTTTCTTGAGCGAAGCGGAATCGTACCTTTCATCAGTATAGTATTGCTTAAGGGCGTACTGTAAATATAAACATTATCACCGCTGCCCGCTGGTCCGGTTGTAACTTTATTAATAATATTCCAATAGTCAGATTGCGGTTTCATGGTTATGATAGATGCGGGTTCATCAACTGAGTCTCCGGCACTAAAATAAACCGAAAACTTATTTTCGTTGAAATTAAAAAGATATGGAGTTGCCCCGTAGTAATTCCCCAAGTCATTCCACGCCCAAGTATCAGAAACATCAAAATCCTCAAACCCAGTATTCATCAAAACAATACTTCCTTTTAATTTATTAATGCCAACATTTTTGACCGAACTCATCACCTCCGCAATTACTTTTTGGTAGCTACTTCCCCACCTTGAAGAACCAAAAGAAGGATCGCCGTTTGACGAAATATATAGGTTTCCGTTTAATTCATTGTTGATTATTTGACCGGAACACGATAATTCAGTCGAATACGTAAAGTTTTGCCCTAAAACTTCTAAGGCGGTGGCGGTGGATATTAACTTCATTGTGGAAGCAGAATTAATGGCTTTATCACCGTTAATATTTATCACATAATTATTTGATTCACAATCTTTTACACTAACAGAAACGGTTGCTTGTCTAACTCCCGAAGTCTCTTGAAAAGCAGCAACTTTATTTTCAATAAGCGAAAAACCGGGTATTTGTAATAAAATAAAAACGAAACATTGAGCGATTGACATGCGAATGGATTAAGAATTGTAGCGAACTTAGTATCTTTGAAGTTCAATAATAATTTAATTACAGAAGAAGATCGCATGAAGTTAACTTTTTTTGGGGCAACCAAACAAGTGACCGGTAGTATGTTTTTGTTGACGTTAGAAGATGGGTACCAAGTACTAATAGACTGCGGTACCAATATGAGCAGAAAGCGGGAGACAGATGATGATAATCCATTTGCAGTTTTTCCGTTTGATGCTTCCTTAGTAAATCTTGTTGTGCTTACGCACGCTCACATAGATCACTCTGGTCAAATCCCTAACCTATACCGCTACGGCTTTGAAGGGCAAGTACTTTGTACAGCCCCTACGTTAGAATTAACAGAAATTTTACTGAACGACGCAGCGTCGCTTAATCAACGCAAGGTAAAATCGATTCAAAATAAGAAAAGAAGCACCAAGAAGAGCCGTTCAATTAAACTTGACGAGCTTTATCTTCAACGGCAAGTTCATGAGGCGATGGACAATTTTGTCCCCGTTAAATTTGAACACCGGTTTAAGTTTAGTGACGATGGTTATGTTACTTTTTACCCGGCAGGACATCTATTAGGAGCCGCTCACTTAGTTTTTGAAATAAACGAAGGAGAAGGAACTAAGAAAATAGCGTTCTCGGGAGATATTGGCAGAAAGAATTATCCACTTTTGGTTGACCCAACACCGCTCCCTCCCGTTGATTATCTGGTCATGGAAACCACCTACGGTGATCGTTACCACAAAATCAAAGAAAACCGACTGGAGGTTCTGGAAAAAGTAATTAACGAAGCTTGCGTAGATAAACCCGGCAGATTAGTAATTCCGGCGTTTAGTATCGGTCGTACGCAGGCGTTACTGTATTCCATTCACCAACTCGTGATTGAAGGTAGAATCCCGCCAATACCGATTTTTACGGATAGTCCTTTGGGAAGAAAAAGCAATCAAATTTATGAGAAATACACTCGTTTTATGAATCAGGAAGCCCGTGATTTTAAAGACGAAGAGGAAAGCCTTTTTGACTTCGAAAACCTTCACTACTTAGCTTCCGAAAAAGCGAGTAAGGAAGTTGCGTCTCACTCAGAGCCTTGCATTATCATTTCATCTTCCGGAATGGTGCAGGGTGGTCGGGTTGAGCGGCACGTTGCCCAGAATATTGGGAACCCTTACGCCACGATTTTAATGATTGGGTACGCCGTAGAAGGTACGCTTGGTCATGATTTGCTCGCGGGAAACCGCGAGGAATTAACTATTTTTGGAAAGCCAGAAAAAGTTATGGCTGAAATAAAATCGCTTGACGTATTTAGCGGACATGGTGATTTTGATGATTTGATTAACTTTGCTGAAACTCAGGATCAGAATACCCTCGCCCAAACTTTTCTGGTGCACGGAGAAGAGACGTCTATGATACATTTCAAACAAGCACTCGAAAATAAAGGATTTAAGAATATTGTAATCCCGGAGTTTAAAGAAACATTTGACCTTTAATAAACTATGAGAACCTTACTCGACTTTGAGCAACCAATAGCGGACCTTGAAGCTAAACTCCTTGATATGGAAAAATTAGCCGAGGAAAACAGCGTTGATGTTTCCGCGGCTATTACGAGCCTTTCGACAGGTATCGAAAAGTTACGAACCGAAACGTTCACTAACCTTACCCGTTGGCAGCGGGTGCAGTTATCAAGGCACCCAGACCGCCCGTACACGCTTGATTACATCAAGATAATGTGTGAAGAATTTCACGAATTATTTGGAGACCGTACAGTAAAAGATGATCCCGCCATTGTTGGGGGCTTAGGTAATATTGATGGGGAAACGTACATGATTATTGGGCAACAGAAAGGTCGTAATACTAAGCAGCGACAATTCAGGAATTTTGGGATGGCAAATCCCGAAGGCTATCGCAAAGCTCTTCGGCTAATGCGATTGGCTGAGAAATTTAACGTACCAATCGTTACGCTAATTGATACTCCCGGTGCTTTCCCTGGTCTGGAAGCAGAAGAGCGTGGTCAGGGCGAGGCAATTGCCCGAAACATCAAGGAAATGATGACGATTAAAGTGCCAATTATTTGTGTAATAATTGGAGAAGGTGCTTCAGGTGGTGCTTTAGGAATTGCCATTGGCGATAAAGTACTCATGCTCGAAAATGCCTGGTACTCCGTTATTTCTCCCGAAAACTGCTCGACAATCCTGTGGCGATCTTGGGAATACAAAGAGCAAGCAGCCGAGGCACTGAAGTTAACCGCAAAAGATATGTTGAAAAATAAATTGATTGACGGAATTATTGCCGAGCCATTAGGCGGAGCTCACCTGAACTGGGAGATCACTGCTGAGACAATAAAGGAAAGAGTTAAGAAAGAAGCTGGTTTATTAAGAAAGAAAAGCGTTCAAAATCGTATTTCCGAACGCATTGATAAATTTTGCAGCATGGGAGTAGTCAACTAAAAACCTATGAAGAAAGATAAGTTTGAAGCAATTATATTCGACTTTGGAAATGTAATTATTGACATCGACTTTGAAATGGTGTTCAAAGGTTTCGCCGCAGGTTCTGGAAAGTCAATCAAAGTTGTAAAAAAAAGAATGGAGGAGTCGCAGATATTTCGGCGGTACGAATCCGGTTTTTTCGAAAACCCTGAATTCAGGGAAGTTATCCGGCAAACAATCGGATTTCCGTTTAACGATGGAGAAATTGACCGCATCTGGAACAGCATGCTTCTGAGCATCCCACCCAATCGGATAGAATTAATTCGTTATCTCAATACGAGATACCCAGTTTATCTGTTGAGTAATACTAATCCGCTGCACATAAGTTGGTGCAACAATTATCTAAAGGAAAACTTTCAAATCAATAGCGTAAACGATTTATTCAAAGAGGCATTTTTGTCTTACGAAATTGAGATGTGGAAGCCAGATGAACTTATTTACACCCACGTTTTGGATCAGATCAAGACTTCAGCGAAAGATGTAATTTTCTTTGATGATAATCTGGCGAACATTGAGGCAGCAAAAAGCGTTGGTATTCAGTCGGTTCACATAACGCCAAAGTTTGGCATTCTGGACTACTTCAAAGATCAAACTATCTGATATGACCCCCGAAAGAAAAACGCTGCTTATTCAGGTTGGACTATTTTTAACTACAATTGTAACAACTGCTTTAGCGGGAGCCGAATGGATGTTCGGTCGCTCTTTTCTCGATAGCAGTGCTGATATGGGCTGGCCGCAATTTTTGCGTGGGTTTGAGTTCTGCATTCCCTTCTTAGGTTTTCTTACCGTTCATGAGTTCGGGCACTTTTTCGCCGCGAAAATCAGAAAAGTAAAAATTACCCTTCCTTATTACATACCGTTGTGGCTTGGGTTTATCACCTCCATTGGTACGGCGGGTGCATTCATCAAAATAAAAGAAAAAATAACGTCAAGGGTTGACTATTTTGATATCGGCGTGGCGGGTCCACTCGCCGGATTTGTGGTGGCAGTATTTACGCTTTGGTTCGGTTTTACACACCTGCCCTTGATTGATTACATTTACGAAATTCATCCCGAATATGCTCAATACGGTTATGAATATGGTAAGTATGCTTACAGTGACGACGTAAATTCTTTAGCAATCCGTTTGGGCGATAGCGTAATTTTCAATTTCATGCAAGATACATTCGCTAATCCTGAGCTACTTCCCCACCCCAACGAAACCACCCATTATCCGTTGATATTTGCGGGTTATTTAGGGTTATTTTTTACGGCTCTCAATCTTTTACCCATCGGTCAACTTGACGGGGGGCACATTTTATTTAGCCTCATTGGAAATAAGAATTTTAACATAGTTTCTCCAATTCTGTTTACATGCCTTGTGACTTATGCCGGACTCGGGTTTTTCACGTACGAAGAGTTTCAATTAGTACGCGGAGCCGAATCTGCGGACCAGTACATGTTTTACTTCAAATTTTTAGCGTACGGCTATTTTATGTATTTATGCTTTTCTCGTATTTTCGAAACACCCCAGAAAAACTTAATACTCGCTTTATCAATTATCGTTTTACAGTTAGTTATTTCTTACGTGTTTCCATCGTTTTTGGGTTACAGCGGATTTCTGGTCTTTTCATTTTTATTAGGTAGAGTATTAGGAGTTTATCACCCACCAGTTACAAACGAAAGCCCGCTTGGTTTAACCCGTACGATAATCGGCTGGTTAAGTTTATTGATATTCATTGGTTGTTTTAGTTTACAACCGTTGGGCTAATTAAGAATTATGGATAGATTATTAGGTTTTATATTCACAATACTCGGCTGGACAGTAGTCGGCCACGTACCTGACCACGTCAAAAAAGCCACCTTTGCAGTTTGTCCGCACAATACTTGGAAAGACTTCTTTGTTGGCTTAGGCCTACGGGCAAAAATTAGGCGAAATATTGGTTTCTTTGGTAAAGCAGAGCTGTTCAGACCTCCGTTTGG
>JBLHXN010000089.1:0-13714 GCA_047630355.1 Spirosomataceae bacterium
CGGTCGAACCAAATCGGGGTTTGCGGTTTCGAGCGTTTCGAGTTCTTTTAGTAAAAAATCAAATTCTTCGTCTGAGATTTCAGAGATTGAATTTTGATAATATTGAAATGTATAGTGATTTAATTGTGCAGTGAGTTCGTTGATGCGGGCTTGAGCAGACATATACCTTTCGTTGAGTTTTCGGAAAGTGCAAAGCTAAACTCAAATTCGGAAAAATGATAAGTTTTAACTCAACGCCAATCAAAAGGATACCGCTGATTCTTGTAGTTTTTCAGTTCAATGGATGAACTTCCAATTTTAAAATCGACGAAAATTTCAATCGGAACGCGGTTCTTATCGTCTGAAACGTACACCTTAATTGCTTCCGGTCCGTCGAATAAATCATTCGATGGCAGAATAGGATTTATCTCAAATACATTAATTTTTCCAAATTTTGTATCAATCGCTTTCCTGCCCTTAAACCGGATTTTCATGTTGTATATCTTACTAGCAAACAACATCGGAGCTTCGACAATCTCTCCGTTTCGCATTTTTTCGAACGGTAACGTCCGCAAAAAGTAATAACCCGAAACTACGTCCTGACAATATTTAGGGATATCGAAATATTCTTTCTCTTTGTTTTCAATAATTGTTGCTTTCGAGCGGGGATGATTAAAGTAAATATTTTGCTCGCGTTTGTAATCGCCTTCCCGGGCATTGTACACAAATTGGTGCGGAACAATGGCGAGCGTATCGACGTAAGAAAGATACGTATTTCTAACTTTGAAAACGTCAGTAAGTCCCGTGGTTCGACCAAAAACGGAAATGCGGTAACAAGGTCGTTTGTTAATCGAGTAAATCCGATCATTGACATTGACATTTGCCACTCCGATATTCACAAAACCGAATTTCACGCGGTATTCGTACCTTTCGCCCGCTTGAAAACTGTCGTTCGCAATGTAGCGGTACGAATCGCCCACGAAGGCAAAGTTTGCTGATGCTATTAGCAGAAATACAGTTATTTTTTTTAAAAAATTCATGGCTAAAATAGTAATCCGGATTTAGCATAACGTTTTTTCAGATACGCTAAATAGGCGTTAAAGTTGCTACCAAAGTTTTCTTCAAATTCTTTCTTAAACTCGTTTTGTTTGCTCTGATAATTAATAAAAGCAACAAAGTATGCATTATTTGGCAAACGGGAACGCCAATAACTCTCGTCATGAGCGGTTCCTTTATTTAAAGTATCAGATGAAAGCATAATATCCAAAATCAAAGAGTTTTTTAACGAATCCTTAACGGAAACATTTTGCTGCCGAAAGTGATCATCGGCGTAAAGTTCTTGCAGCTTTTCGCTTCCCCGCAGCATGTGTTTAGTATAAGACTCATTGTATTTCAATTCCGAAAAGTAACTTTTGAGTTCTGCACTTTCACTCCCGTATTTGGTTGTTAGAAATCGTATTGCACCGTAATCACCTACAAAATCAGCAAGGTTTTCGTTGAATGCTACGTTATTTTTTATGTAGAGCGTTCCGTGTGTTAACTCGTGGATTATCAACGCCGATAATTGCCCGACATCACGGTTGAGCATTTCGCTCAGAATCGGGTCGTTCAAATACCCCAACGTACTCCACGCCGCTACCTTACCTAACCGCACATCGTAACCATCCTCTTTCAATTTTTGTAATTCTTTAATCGCTATTTCCTTTTTAAAATGCCCTTTATAAGTGAACGTTCCCACAATCGGAAATTTCCATTCGTAAGGTTTCAATTCGTAGGGTTTGGACGCCAGCATCATCCAAATCAACGGTTCGCCTTTTTGGTCGTACATCTTTTTATAACTGCCCGAAGGTGCCAGCCCGAGGCTGTCAACGGTAAATTGTTTGATTTCCTGAATCAACCGAATCTTAGCTTTTAACGAATCAGGATAATTATAATCGTTCAGGAATTTCGTAATTGATTCGGCGTTCGTCAAAACTTTCACCTGCCCAACGCCCTGCCTGATTCCGTACGAAATTGTGCGGCAATTTGACACCGAAAAGACGATAACAATCGCCATGATAGATAAAAACAAATACTTAAATCCCCGTTTCACCAATCTTCTTTTTAATTAAGTTTGTAAATATTCAACCAATTATAACCTCCAAAAAAATGTCTGATTCACGGCGTAAATTTCTACAAAATTTATCAGTAATACCCGCTTTAACGTTGCTTAAAAGCGATGCGGTTGCCGCTAAAACCGACGCATTGCCAAAATTCCCGATTTCGTCCAATACTTACAACTAGTTTACATTTTACCGCCGGGAAAATAAAACCTGGGGCGATAATTAGAACACCCACATGGAAACATACGCAAAAACGGGGTTAACAGCTTTTGAACCCAGTTTCAATTCGCCCGAAGAAGTGCTGACAGCTCATAAAGCTGCACGGAATAATGGTATTTCAATACCTTCAGCGTACGTAAATAGTCTGTTGCACGACAAAGACAAAGCCCAAAAATCTGTGGATGAAGCTTTGGAAATTGCCGCTAATTTCAAGAAAAGTGGCACGAGGATATTAGTAACAAATCCCACACCAATTAAATGGGGCAGAACCAAAACAAAATCTGACGAAGAGTTAAAACTCAACTTCACTACCTTGAAATGATGAGAAAAGAACTCCGAAAAATGGACGTTACTCTTGCCTATCGTACGCATGATACAGAAATGATGGGTGGAGCAAAAGAGTTTCACCATATATTGCAAAACACTTCGCCCGAAAATGTTTCCTTTTGCTTTGACGTGCATTGGGTTTACCGTGGTTCGCAAAATTCACAAATTGCGGTATTTGATATTCTAAAAATGTACGGCGACCGAATCGTGGAACTGCACCTTTCGCCAATCAAAAAACGGTATCTGGAAAGAAACCTTCGGTGCGGGAGATATTAATTACCAACGTTTTGCCAACGAAATAAAAAGTAAAGCCAAATCTCGTGATTGAACAATGCATGGAAGATAAAACACCGAATACTACTAACGCGGTATCAGCTCACGTTCAGGATTTGGAAATGGTAAAAGAGTACTTTAGTTGAGTTATAAACAACGCTTTTTTTTTTAGCACTGGAATAATTCTTGCATCTTTGAAGGTATAAATAATAAACTGATTAAAACTATTACATACGCTATGTTAGAAAATCTCAACCTCGACAAAACCGCCGAAAAAAATATTAAGAAATGGCTGAAAGGCAAATACGACGACGAAACTAAAGCCACCATTAATAAATGGATTGAAGAAGAAAACGTAACGCAATTAACGGACGCGTTTTACAAAAATCTCGAATTCGGAACGGGCGGAATGCGGGGCGAAATTGGCGTTGGGTCTAACCGGATGAACAAATATACCGTTGGAACGGCAACGCAAGGTCTGGCGAATTACGTCAAAAAAGTGGTCACCGACGAACCGATAAAAGCCGCTATTGCGTACGATAGCCGCAACTTCTCTCCTGAATTTGCCCAAATAGCCGCTGATATTTTCTCCGCAAACGGCATTACGGCTTACGTTTACGAAGAACTTCGCCCCACGCCGCAATTATCATTTACGGTGCGTGAATTGGCTTGCCACATTGGTTTGGTAATTACGGCTTCGCACAATCCACGGGAATACAACGGTTACAAAGTTTATTGGAACGACGGCTCGCAGGTAGTTGCACCGCACGATAAAAACATCGTCCAGGAAGTAAACGACATCACGAACGTTAGTCAGATAAAGTTCAAAGGCGTAAAAAAACGTTTGAAAACAATTGGCGAACGCCTCGATAAAAAATATTTAAAAGCAGTCAAAAGCGTTGCGGTTGCTCCCCGAACAATCAAAAAGCAAAGCGATTTAAAGATTGTTTTTTCGTCTATTCACGGAACCGGAATCACGATGGTGCCCGCCGCTTTGAAGCAATTGGGTTTTGAGAATGTACACACCGTAGAAGCTCAGGATAAGCCGGACGGCAACTTCCCGACCGTAGTTTATCCAAACCCGGAAGAAAAAGAGGCGATGTCAATGGCATTGGCAAAAGCAAAAGAAATTGACGCCGATCTTGTGATGGCAACCGACCCTGACGCTGACCGCGTTGGAATGGCGGTGAAAGATCCATCCGGTGAATGGCAATTATTGAACGGCAATCAGGCGGCAAGTTTGATGATTTACTATTTATTGAAAGCCTGGAAGAAAGCGAAGAAATTAACGGGGAGTGAATTTGTGGCGAAGACAATTGTAACCACTGATTTGATTGACGCGATGGCGGCAAAAGCAAACGTAGATTGCTACAATACGCTGACCGGATTTAAATACATTGCTCAGGTTATCAGGGAGTTAGAAGGCAAAAAAACGTTTATTGCCGGCGGAGAAGAAAGCTACGGTTATTTGATCGGTGACAAAGTACGGGATAAAGATGCCGTGGCAAGTTGTGCTATGATAGCTGAACTGACAGCGTACGCGAAACACAACGGAAACAGCCTGTTTGATTTCCTTGCTGATATGTATAAAGAGTTCGGATTCTATTACGAAGGCTTGGTTTCGGTAACTAAAAAGGGAAAATCAGGAGCGGAAGAAATTCAGCAAATGATGGTTAATTTCCGCAAAAACCCACCGACTTCGTTGGGCGGTTCTCCCGTAATCAGAATTGACGATTATAAAGAGTTAACCAGAACGGACAAAGACGGCAATAAAACCGAAATTGAAAGTGGAAAACTCGGCATTGAGTCCTCTAACGTAATTCAGTTTTTCACCGAAGACGGCACGAAGTTTACTTGTCGCCCATCGGGAACAGAACCCAAAATCAAGTTTTACGTTGGCGTAAAAGATGAATTGAAAGACAAAGCTGATTACGACAAAGTGATGACAAAACTCAAAGCAAAAGTAGAATCTATCGTGGATGAATTAGATGTAAAGTAACATTTAAACTCATAACCTATTCGTTATCAATAACTTGAAAAATAGCTAAAACTCCGATTCCAACCAAATTAACGGTTGGTGGGCCTTATAGTTGTTCAATCAAGTCTTAATACTACAAAGACAGTTATGAAAAATTTTGTAATTTTATCAGTTTTGGTAAGTCTGTTCTTTTCCTGCGAATCGCAGAACATAGACGGAGAAATCGGCGGCGTAGCGATGATTCAGGCGGAAGAAATTGCCAATTTCACTTGCATTAATAAACAAGCAGATAACGCAATTCCTGTTTCGGAAGCGAAGGATAAGATTGCGGGGGAATGGCAATTGAAGGCAATGCTCACCATGATTCAGGTTAACGAGGTTCCGAACGTCGTCTTGAAAGTCAATAAAGACCTTTCGGTCACTGTCTTGCAGGCAGGTAAAAAGATTCACGATGATAAATTAATAATTACGGAAGAATCCGGCGACAATTATAGATTGCTCAAAATTGAAAGCAGTCGTCAGGAGTTTAGCAACGGAGATTTCAACTTCCTTTACGGAAACCTGCGGGTTTGTGATAATGAATTATTTATCGATAATGGAATTGCTTTTGATGCTCCCGGTTATTATTTCAGGAAAAAGTAAACCTATTTTTTATATTTCTAAAAGAGTGCTTAGAAGGCACTCTTTTTTTTGTGCCATCGTTTCAGATGAACAGAAAATCTAAAATCCACTATGAAATATATATTATTGGTACTTATCAGCACAATGATGACGAGCTGTGCATCCGCTCAGAAGAAAAAAATAGCAAATCCCGAAGCTCCCAAAGAAAGCTATTTAAACCTAAACGAAACCCCCACGCGTCTCATTTCAACGCTGAATGTGCCCGTCTCTATTACGTTAGACGATATCGAAAAACAGTTGAACGAAGGGCTGAAAGGCTTAATTTACGAAGACAACGATTATGGCAATAACAATAATGACTTGCTGAAATTGAAAGTCTGGAAAAACGGTAAAATCATTTTTACCTCCGCAAAGAATGACATTTTTGAATATACCGTTCCGCTAAAAATTTGGGCAAATAAGCAAATCAGTATCTTCGGAATCAAACAAGACAAATCAACCACGTTTGAAATGAACCTACGGTTTGTATCGAGATTCAGCATTGTTCCGGATTGGAGCATTCAGACTATTACAACGCCCAACGGATTCAGCTACGTAAGCGAGCCGCAACTGGTTTTCAGTTCCATCAGTATTCCGATTACGCCCATTATCAGCAGTATTATTTCGAGTAATCACAGTTTTTTGGCGAAGCAAATTGACGAATCGGTTAAGAATGAAATTTCAATTCGTCCGTTTGTGGTGGATGCGTGGAATTCCGTTCGAACGCCGTACGCGATTTCTGAAGAATTCCGTACCTGGATGCAAATTACACCGCTCAATATCCTGATTGCTCCACTCCGGACGGAAGGACGGGTTATAAAAACCAACATTGGGTTCACGGCTTACACCGAAACTATTACCGGAGAAAAACCCGAAACCAGCCCCGCTACTGACGAGATTCCGCCGTTGCGTTTTGTAAAAAGCGTTCCCGAAAGCTTTCAGGTTGCCCTGCGAAGCAATATTCCGTATAAAGAAGCTACCGCAGTTGCCAAGAAAATGTTCGTAAATGAAACCTATAAGTTCAGAAATGATAAATACCAAATTACGGTAACGGATGTTGAAATGTACGGGCATCAAGGTAAGATGATTATAAAACTCGATACAAAAGGTGATTTGAACGGAAGTATTTACCTAAATGGCGTACCTTATTACAACCCGGCAAAAAACGCCATTGAACTCACGAATACCGAGCTTGACATAAAAACCAGAAATGTCCTTATCAAAATGGCGTCATGGATTATGGGCGGAACGTTGGAAAAGAAAATTCAGGACGAATTTGTGATTGATCTTGATGAAATCATCACGGATACTAAGTCCAATATTGAGACATCGTTTAACAACGAATGGATGCAGGGTGTGAAGTCGAGTTGTAAAATCACGACTATTCAACCCGAAAAAATAACCCTCACCGCAGACGGAATCAGCACCGTTGTGAAAGCAACCGGAACGCTAAAACTAGACGTGAAAGGAATGTAAATCGGCAGGCCAACAGGTCGAATTCTCGAATTGAGAACTGAAAACCAAGAACTCAGAACAATAAACCCACAAAATTGAAAGTACAAATTATCTCAAAAGTTAAAGAAATGCTGACCCAAAACATCGGAGACGCAAAACAAGCTATTGCCAACGCTCAGGCTTCCGCCAATGAATCTACCAAAAGTTCGGCGGGTGATAAGTACGAAACCAGCCGGGCAATGGGACAATTAGACATCGAAATGTACACCCGTCAACTCCACGACGCCGAATCTAAACTTGCCGTTATGCAGAACATCGAAGGTAACCTTCGGGAACGAAAAGAAGTCAATTTAGGAGCTTTGGTAAAAACCACACTGGGAACGTTCTTTATATCTGTGGGAGTAGGAAAACTGGATATTGACAAACAACCAATAATGGTCATTTCACCCCAATCTCCCATCGGGCAGGTCATTCACGAAAAACAAGCGGGAGCTTCTGTCATGTTTCGGGATAAAGAGATAAAAATAATTGAGATAAGTTAAGCTACCAATTATTAGAAATTGGTGAAGTGTAATTATTGTTCACCGTTAATTGCAAACTGTTAGTTGATAAAATCTATCTTTGCCCAAAGAAGCAAGCCGGCTTATCGCCTTACACTTCGGTGTGATGAGGAAAGTCCGAACAGCACAGAGCACCGTGCTACCTAACGGGTAGGCGGGCGGTTGGCGACGACCGCCTGACAGCCAGTGCCACAGAGAATATACCGCCTTCGGGTAAGGGTGAAAAGGTAGAGTAAGAGCCTACCGCCTGGGCAGCGATGCACAGGGCAGGGTAAACCTCACGGGCTGAAAGACCAAATAAGCCGCTGTTGTCCGTTTGCTCGACGGCAACCTTCGGGTTACGGCGGTGGGTAGGTCGTTAGAGGTGGTGAGTGATTGCCATCCCAGATAAATGATAAGCGATTCGCCGCAAGGCGTTGAACAGAATTCGGCTTACAGGCTTGTTTCTTTTTTTACAAAATTCTGCTTTTATGAATCGAGCAATTTTACTACTTGTAGCTACATTATTGTCAATCTCTTCTTACAGTCAACGGGTTACGGAGAACCTCGTTCAGGAACTTTATTATGTTGATGGGGAGAATTATAAAGTTGCAAGTTATGATTCTCTTACAAAATCAACCGTGGAGATAAAACTTATCGCCGTTGATATACTGCGAGAAAACCCAAGTCCCTATATAACATTCAATATCCCTATTGAGGGTGGATATCGGTTAGTTAACTTTTCTTGTGAAGTAGTTAAAAGTTCGTTGGGTAACGCGAATCCGATTGTTACCTGCCCGAATACTGAGAATGTGATTACTGCGATAGAATCAACTAAGGATTCAATAAAAAACACCAATACACTTAAAACACTTCGTTATCGTTTTTCATCCGATATTAACGTATTTTTTCTAAACGAACTTTTGGAATATCCTAAAGAGCTCACGTATTCATTTGAAGGTGTGGTTAAAGAAGACATCCTAAAATCAGAAAATTTAACAACTACAAAGAGATATCAGGACGGTTTATTAATTAGTCAAACGGTTTTGGAAGAACTCGAAAACGGTGACAAAAAGGAATATTTCACATGGGTAGTGAACAAGAAAAGCAAAGTGAAGAAACCGTACTCTACTGAAAGTTTAATTCAACATCGGGGTGATTCTACGATAACAACTAAAACTAATATGGTTTCGCGTTACAGTGAGTTTAGTAATATTACTAAACACCAAAAATTTATTAAAATTGAAGATAGTAAAGGAAACTTGACCTTTGAGGGAGAATACGTCGGTAAAAGGAGACTACATAACAAACGGTTAGAATATGAACCTGAATACGAAGTTGAGTATAAGTATTTCGGAAAGAAATTAGAGAGAAGAACAATTAAAACTCCTACTGATACAACTCTAATTGAAATCAGACGAAAGTACGCTGAACCAACAAAATAAATGCGAAAATATAAGTCACTAAGAGTACTTACCATATTGCTGTTCACAGTACTTAAAACGTACTCGTACTCCCACGCCCAAGAAGATGCCCTCGGTTCGTGGAATATCCTGACGGCGAAGTACGACCATTCAAAAAAAATTGCATTTTTCGGAGAAGGGCAATTGCGTTCACTCAGGTATTACGACAACTTTCACTACCACGAGTTCAAAGCCGGAATAACCTTTAAGGTTGACCCGAAATTTACATTTTCACTCGCAGGCGGAAAATACGATACCTACGGGCAGGGAGATAATTTTGTTCGCCCGAAAAACAATGCCGAATACCGCGTCTGGCCGATGTTCATTTTTCTTCAGGATATTGGCAAATTTAAGGTAGAACACCGCTACCGTGCCGAAGGCAGATTCAGCACAAACGGCTACCGCAACCGCTTTCGGGCAAGGTTAGGAGTTTCTCGTCCCTTCGGGAAAGTAACCGAAAACGGGCAAAAATTTAGCGTTGGGTTCAATAATGAAGTCTTTTTCACCAATCGAGAACCCTATTTTGAGCGAAACCGATTTCAATTATTTGTTGATTACAAATTAAACCCTTCCTCTAAATTCTTATTAGGTTACCTGTATCAACTTGACTACAAAATCACCGACGAAACCGGAACAAATTTTATCGTCATCGGTTTCACTAAATCGTTTAAACGAGATTATTGATTTTAAAACTTCACCCGCATTACGCTTGTCCGAGTTCCGAATGTCTTTACGTTTAAAGGTTTGTTCGTTCCATCGGGAAGTTGAATCGTAGTTTGATGCTCCGTGATCGTTTCGCCGCTAAACGCATCGTAAATTAAAACCAAGGCTTCGCTCGCCTTCTCAGAAAACTTATATGCAATCATCGGCTTTCGTCCAAAAAGGCTTTCATCGGGTGTTTGAATAAACCGCCAATTGGTTTTTGCTTCAATAATATCTTTATGCTGACTCACCGCCCAAACCCCCGCCATGAGATCGTCCACGTTTTTTAACGGACTGTGCGGATATTGAGCGGGTAAAGCAATTGGCAGATCTTTTTCCCTTGAATTGAAGCAGTTAAAACCGTTCTGTGAAATATCGTTAGTGACATACCACGGATCGTACCAACAATCGAAACCATCGCCCACCGCAACCGTCCAAACTCCCCAATTAAACATTGTCTGCGGAAAAACGGCGGGTTTGATATAGCAATAATAATTTGCGTAGTCCCGTCGCGTTAACGGAAAATCACCGACCAGTTCCTGATTCGTCCAAATAGTTGCCAAAATCTCTTTTTTGGGGAAATACTTTTTGTTCAAAAAATACTCAAGCAAATAATGATGAATCACAGAATAGTTGGTTGGGTAGTTCATATAACCTCCCACGTGCAGCACGTCGAGCAATTGAGAATGGTCAGTCGGGAAACGCTGCACTCTTCGGTTGTACTGTTTTGAAAAATTATTCAGGTCGCCACCATAGGCAATTGCTCCCGCAAAGTCTCGTGGACCAGAGTCAGACTCCAGTTGAATCCGTGAAATTTTAATTGGAGATTCATTCCAGGCGGTGAGCTTGGCGTGATAGTTCTTTTGTTTATACCACCGCAGGCAATCGGTTAGCTTTTCACGATTTTCGCCCGACGCTCTTTTTGCCACCGCTTCCCAGTTGAGCATAATGTAGCCGTAATCTTTCAGCGGCGTTATCCGCTCCTGAAAACTCCGAAGAATTCGTTTTGCGGAAGTTCGCTCCAACCATTCGTCAAAATCCTTTTGTGAACTCTGGTAAGCAGGCGGGCAGCCCAACGCGTACAACCAATCATCACTCACAAAAGCATAGCGTTCGCCAATCGGTCCTTCTCGGGCGTAAGTAATGCCCTTATTGTGATAGGCTTGATTTTGCTTCTCCCGCAGCGGAGTCATCTGCAACACCGTCGTTTTTCCTGCGGGAATGGTAAAGTCAGGAAATTTCAGGTCAAAATCAGCCAACTGACTTTTGCGATCAGCCTCGTAATCCGGTCGGAAGCTATACGTAATATTTCCATCCAAAATTGTGGTAAATTGATTGTCGGAATAGACAAAACCCTGCTTCCAGTCTTTCACTTTCCAACTTGCTTTACCTTGGTAAATCATTAACGGTGAATAATTAAAACCCGAAAGCCCCGTATTCTTAGACTTATCTCCCGCCTTCATATTATCAGCAGCGAGGTAATATTGACTGCTATTAGTTGACAGAATATTCACTTTACTAAATACATCGTACTTATTTACCGCAATTTTTCTTCCCGAAGTATCCGTAAAAGAATCGGCAGATGATAGTTGCGACGACGATACGTTACTCGCAAAAAATGCCTGATTCAAAGAAAACTCGCCCAAGTCCTTATTTTCTCCGCCGTTGAAAACCCCAACGGCAAACAAATAATACCCACACAAACCAATAATCAAGGCAATCGTCGAAATTATAATGGACTTCTTCATAACTTTTGATTTTTTAGTCAGTTTTGTCTTTGCTTGAAACAACTACTCCTCAACGTTAGAAAACGGGTTTTCGTCCATCTATTCAAAAATCAGGTTCTTTAATTGGAACATTCATCACTTCAAATAAAATAATTTTTTGGTATATTCATAACAAAGAACTATTTTTGCAGTCCAAAATTCAAACCGAGGACGTGATCCTCAAAAAACGTAAATAAATGGCTGTAAAAATCAGATTAGCAAGAAGAGGTCGTAAGAAAAAAGCAATTTACGATATCGTTATTGCGGATGCTCGTGCTCCACGTGATGGACGCTTCATCGAGAAAATCGGTCAATATGACCCAAATTCTACGCCGGCGGGTGTGATGCTTAGAAACGAACGTGCGTTACACTGGTTAATGGTAGGTGCTCAACCTACAGACACAACCCGTAAAATTCTTTCAGTAGAAGGTGCAATGCTCCAGAAGCATTTACAAGTTGGTGTTGTGAAAGGTGCCATTACACAAGAAGTAGCTGACGAACGCTACAACAAGTGGATAGAAGAAAAAGCTGCTGCTCGTGAAGAAAAGATTGCTAAATTGAGCGGCGATAAAGATGCCATCAAGAGAGCTGCACTTGAAGCAGAGAAGAAGAAAAAAGACGGTATGATTGCGGCAAAAGCCAAAGTAGAAGCTGACTTAATTGCAGCTGCTGAAGCGGAAGAAAAAGCTGCCGCAGATGCGAAAGCTGCTGCCGAAGCTCCAGTAGTTATCGAACAAGAGACTCCAGCAGCAGAAGAAGCTCCGGCGGAAACTGCAACTGAAGAAGCTCCAGCTACAGATGCTACTCCAGCAGACGCTGCACCTGAAGAAGAAGCGAAAGCTTAATTACTTCTTTTAAGACATAAATTAATCCCTGCCTTAATCTAAGGCGGGGATTTTTTGTTTTAGTTTAGTACAAACTGATTAATTTTACAATTCTATGAAAAAAGAAGACTGCTATATATTAGGTAAGATAATTCAACCGCACGGTGTAAAGGGAGAAGTAAAACTTTGGCTCGACGTAGATGACTACGATTACTATACCAATCTTGATTCAGTATTATTGGACCTGAAAGGACAATTGGTTCCGTACTTTGTGGAGGAATTGACTGTTCGTGACAAGAAGAAAACCATTGCTCGTTTTGAAGGCATGAAAACCTGGGAAGATACGCAGGAAATTATGGGCTGTGAGATGTATTTGCCGCTCAGCCGCTTACCTGAACTGAAAGACGATCAATATTACTATCACGAAATCATTGATTACGACATCATTGACAATGACTCCAAAAGCATTTACGGAAAAGTGAACTCCGTTGTGGAAGGATCAGGTCAGGATTTAATCATTATGATGATTGGCGACAAAGAGATTCTTATTCCCGTGACAGATAGTATTATTGTAAAGGTAAACAAAACTGAAAAGCAACTTTTCGTTGAGTTACCCGAAGGGCTAATTGAACTATATACCGAGGATCAAAAAAAGCAAGATGATTCGAATTGACATCATAACCTGCCTACCCCGCCTGCTCGATAGTCATTTTGACCACTCAATCATGAAACGTGCCCAAGACAAAGGTCACGCCAAGATTGTGGTGCATGACCTACGGGATTACGGCATCGGGAAATCCCGTCAGGTAGACGATTACGCCTTTGGTGGTGGAGCCGGAATGGTCATGCTTATGGAGCCAATTATTAATAATATAAAAGCACTCCAAGCTGAACGCACCTATGATGATGTCATTTACCTGACTCCAGACGGAAAACGGTTGGAACAAAAGATGGTGAACCGGTTTTCACTTGAGACTAATTTGTTAATGATTTGCGGGCATTATAAAGGCATTGACGAGCGGGTTCGGGAGCATTTTATAACGCAGGAAATATCTATTGGTGATTACGTCTTATCGGGCGGAGAATTAGCGGCAACTGTACTAACAGACGCAATTGTCAGGCTTGTACCGGGCGTTTTGAACGACGAAACCTCCGCGTTAACCGATTCATTTCAAGATGATTTACTTGCACCTCCGGTGTACACTCGTCCGGCGGATTTTGAAGGAATGAAAGTTCCAGACATTTTGTTGAGCGGGAATACAAAGAAAATCGATGAATGGCGAGCTAATCAATCTCACATGCGAACAAAAAAGAGACGACCCGATTTACTACCGGATTAAATTCGTGAATCTTAGTTACGGAACACATCATTTCCACTAATTTTGTTTAGAACGACTTAAATTATCTCAGCACTACTATGACTTCAA
>JBLHXN010000090.1:0-13686 GCA_047630355.1 Spirosomataceae bacterium
CTCGGTGAGCCACCACAGAAGAACGTGCGTATCAATCAATACTCTACTCATTCGGGAAGATTTGACTATTATAAAATAGATCTTCTATTTCTTTATCGCTCTCCTCCCAACCATCCAATAACTTGATCTTTCCCCGCAATTTTCCCGGTTGCCTTTCTTTCTTCTTAGATTTAAAAGGGATGAGTTCTACGATAGGGTCATTGTTGCGGGCGATTATGACTTTTTCGCCGTTCAGGACCTTCTGTATTAAAGCGGAAAGGTTCGTCTTTGCCTGATGAATATTACTTACAGTCTCCATTAGAATTAATTTTACTTAGCTAAGTTAGTTCATTGCGATTTGATAACAAGACGAATGGGTAATTTATTCTTTTAAATCTAAGGCGATAATGAGCGATTCTAACCCGTAAGGTTTACGAAACCTTGCGGGTTTTTTGTGCTAATTGACTATCTTTATTCAACCAAGCTGATGCAGTATCTATGCAAGATAATACCAACTGGACTCCTGATTCTGAAGAGAATTTGTTGGGGTTGACAGATAAGAACCTTATAAATGAACATGAGGCAACCGGATTGATAAAAGCTGAAATTTACGTGTTTACACTTGATGCCAATCTCGAAATATCTAATTCTTTTAATATTAGAAATTCATCGAATAGCATTTAGCAAATTATACGATTGGGCAGGAAAATGGCGTACTACGGAGGTAGTGGTTGGGCAATTAATGCCGCCAAAACCAACTCATATTTTACAGTCTATGTATCAATTTGTTGATAACCTCAACTTCAAAATTAGTATTTCAGATACCACATTGCTACACATTGAATGTTTAGTATATGCACATTATGAGTTTATTAGAATTCATCCTTTCAACAATGGCAACGGAAGAACTGGTAGAATATTAATGAATTTGGTAGCCTTGAAGTTTGGCTACAGGCCTTTGAAACTTTACTATCGAAAAGGAGAAAGCAGGAAAGCTTACATAGATGCAATGAAGCAAGCAGACTACGGGAGTTTTACTCCCTTAAATCAATTAATTACCGAAGAGTTGACCGCTCTTTGATTCATTCTCAGCTATAACTTCCCGCACAAGTTGCTTAATCTTAGGCATAGCAACGGTTTGGTCTTCTAAAGACATCGTGGAATAAACTGTTTCTGAAAGCATTTTGGATAAAAAATGCTTTTCTTGTAGCTGGGGATATTTCTCGTAGAATTTCATAACTGAAACGAAGTTAGTTATTTTTTCCAGATGGAAAAAACTTCACTATTGTAGAACGAGTTTTCTATTTCCATAATGACGCATTATGAGCAAAACAGAATTTCAAACTCTAACGACCAAACAGAAGTATGCTTACACTTTTGAAAGGGCTTCTGCCGCATTAATTAATCGGGGTTATAAAGTGATGAAGCTTACTAAAGATCCGCAGAAAGCCTACTTTGTTGTTAAACATGCTGATGGTTCGACGTTTTGTAAAGTAGTAATAAAAAATCGACTGTATTTCGATAATAAATTTATTGGTCATGGGTTTTGTTTTTGCTTCACATACGATGGTCAGTGCTATTTTTATGATTACGATGAAATACTCCAAAAGGTAATTTAGACCGGAGTAATTACTGGCACAGATTCATGGGAAGTGAAAGGAGTTTACCATTTTCCGACATTATCGGTAAAATTACTTCAGATTTTAGAGGAGTATAAATTGCCGAAATTACGTTAAGAACTATCTCACTTTAAGTAAGTGATTACATTTTAGTACAACCCGTAAGGTTTCTGAAACCTTGCGGGTTTTTTGTTTTGAACCATATTTAACATGTTATTTTGATATTGTAGCAAGTTTATTCTACCTTTTATTAGCAATCAACTTGTGTCTCTAAGTTTGAAAGGTAATGACACAACAGAAGAATTACGACACAAGATAAAAAACAATAAAATAATGGATCAATCATTTTCGACTGATAATTTTAAAGGAATACTTTCTCGTGAAAACAGAAATGGTAGAAATCTTGAAAAAGAATTTTTCCCGGGAATATTTGAAACTACAAAAGCTATCACCGAAATAAACAAAAAAATCCACTTTAGACTTCGTTTAAGAATAACGGACGACCCAATACTTGCAGCACTCAATGAAGAAAAGGTCAACAAAAAAGAACTCAAAAAAGGACTTATCGAAAAACATCTGAATGAAGTTAGTGAGAACCTATTAAATCCAAAATTTAGGGTTTCAATAAAGAAATTGGAAACAGATGATAAACCAATTTATACAATAGACAAGACGGCAGAAGATTATTTTGCGATTAAGCAACTTCAATTCAACGTAAGAAAATCTTTCAAGGTAAAACAAGCAAACAGATTTGCTATTATCAATCAAATAAATTCGCTTTTAACTGATAATTTTCCAAAAGTAGTTTTAAGAACAGACGTGAAAAGTTTCTACGAAACAATTCCACACGATAAACTAAGAACAAAAATTAATGACAATCTCCCGTTAAGCTTTCTAAGCAAAAAAATGATTTGGAAAATCTTAGAAGACTTTCTTAGTGCATCAGAGGCAACTGAAAAAATTGGAATACCCAGAGGAATAGGTGTTAGTGCTTATTTAGCCGAATTATATATGAGAGACATTGATAAAGAAATTTCGTCCTTGAAGGATGTTACATATTATGCAAGATATGTTGACGACATAATTATTGTCTTTACGCCAACAACAAATAAAGCAGTACCCAAATATATTGACCAAGTCCAAAAAATAATTGAGACAGATACTGGTTTAAAAATTAATTTAAAACCAGAGAAGACGAAAGAGATTAATCTCGTAATAGGCAATAAGGTATATGACCTAAGCTTTTTGGGATACAACTTTGAGTTCGGAAACTCAAAGTTTATTCAAATTAGATTGACGGAAGATAAAATATTGAAGTACAAAGGAAGAATCACCAATGCAATTCAAGAATTCAATATGCAGAAGAAATATGATTCAAGGGATGCAAGAAGAATGTTAATCCATCGCTTAAATTTTCTTACTGGTAACACTCGTTTGGAGAATAATAAAGCAAATGTATTAGTTGGTATCTACTATACCAATAGTTTACTTTCACAGCCACTTGAGGATTTAATAGCTTTAGACAGCTTTCTCTATAATTTAATTGATACAAATATTACCGATTCTAATTTACAGAACAGGCTAAAACTATTTAGCTTCAAAAAAGGATTTGAAGAAAGGAAATATGTAAACTTTAGTTCTAAAACTAAACGAGTTACGCTAAACGAAATCTTAAATATAGTGCACTGAAATGAAAGGAAAAAAAACACCGATAAGCTATTCAAAGGAGAGAGTTATACTTTCGGATGTACTGCCATTTGAAATACCGATTACTTATTCCAATAGACACCTTTATAATTTCCTTGTAAAGAACAAAATTAAAATATGTAACAATAATGCTAACGGTTTACAAAAAATTATTTGGGAGGATAAAGGTTCTGTTATTGGAGAAATCATAAAGTTGCTTTTTGGTCTTAAGCAAGACACTGAAATTCTCAAAGATAAGACTAAGAATGAATTAGAAGTTAGTCGAAAAAAAGACTCAATAAAATTTCCGTTTAGTTTTAAAATTTTTCACAAAGACAAAGATTTTAGAGACCTTACTATTATCCATCCAAAGAATCAGTTAGACCTTATTAATTTTTACGATAACTACAGAGACACTATTCTTTACTATTCAGACGTAAGTCAATTCTCTATCAGAAAGCCGCACAAGGTTGCAAGATATATTTATCAGAAATCGAAGACAAAGAAAAAAGAATTTGGAAAGGAGTTGGATGAAAGAGACAACTCTGCAACTCAAACAAAATATGAAAATCTTAGACATTATTTTCACATAAAAAATATGGGAATATTCACAAATTTTATGAGTCCTACCATTATCATCAATGCGAAAAGAAATATAATAATCTCTACAAGTTTGATATTTCTAAGTGCTTTGATAGCATCTATACACATTCAATTGCTTGGGCTTTGCTCAATAAAGAAATTGTCAAAGATACATTACCCGTCTCAGATTCGACTTTTGCAGGGGCGTTTGATAAACTCATGAAAAACCTTAATTATGGAGAAACAAATGGAATAATCATTGGTCCAGAGTTTTCAAGAATTTTTGCAGAACTGATACTACAGCAAATAGATAAAGCTGTTTATCAGGAACTACGAAAGGACGGAATATTTTACAAAAGAGATTACGAAGTATTTCGCTATGTTGATGACTACTTTGTGTTTTTTAATGAAGATTCTATTAAAGAGACCATTCATTCACTTTTTAAACTTGAACTTGGAAAGTATAAATTGTATCTCAATGATTCAAAAACAAAACTGTACGATAGACCAATTATTACAGAATTAAGTATCGCAAAACAGAAAATCAGCGACCTTCTAAACAAAGAGTTCGCTTTTAAAGTAAACGAAGAAAATAATACTATTGAGGTTGGCGATTCAAGTGATAGGGATTTAGAAATAGACAACGAAGAGAAAACATTTAGAGAGGTTACATATAAAATATATGTAAGTGCAAATAAACTAATCACAAGGTTTAAAACAATCATTAGAGAAACGAAGATTGAGTACAAAGACATTCTCAATTATGTATTAGCATCCATTGATAAGAAAGTAGAAAAATTAATTTCTACCTATGATGAGTCTACAAACAATGTTAAAAAAGAAAAGTCATACACGGAGGCATTTCTACAAATACTTGACGTCACGTTCTTTCTTTATTCCGTTTCGCCAAGGGTGAATTCTACAATAAAGCTTTGCATAATAATCAATAAAATTACCTCGTTTATCAACAGGAAAAACAAGGATAAAACAGAAACATTCACTTACGATAATAAGCACAGAGTTTTCAAAAAAATATCTGATGAGATAGGTCAAGTATTAAATAAGAATAAATCTTCTAAACACATTCAAGTTGAAACTCTTTACTTGTTGATTGCTTTAAAGGAACTTGGCAGAGAATATCGTATTAACATCAAACAACTTTGCACATATTTTAACATTGAAGCAGATGAATCTGACGAAAGGAAATTTAAAATTGAATCCCTTAATTACTTTTCAATCACAGTTTTGTTCTTTTATATTAAGGATGCAAATCGCTATAAATATTTGAAATATGAGTTAATGAAATATGTAACTGCCATTTTCAGTACTGCGGGCAAAGAAAACATAAAGAAAAAAGCAGAACTTCTTTTTTTGCTGATGGATATGCTAACTTGTCCTTACATTGATGATTCAACACAAAGTGATAAGGAAAAGAAGTACAGGTATAAGAAAAAACTACTATCTTTGGCAGGAGTCGACGCAGTTAATCACATTGGTATTATCGAAAAGGAAAAATTTTGGTTTACAAAGTGGATTAACTTTGATTTCGGCCGTGAACTGGAATCAAAAAGAAGTCAAGAAGTTTATAGTTGACAAAAGAAATTGAAACTGCACCGTCTAAAATTATTTCACACACAAGCAGTTTCTTCACTCTGATACAAGGAGTAAATTTAAAGCAGCGAGGACGGGCTGCTTTTTTAGGTTGAAATAAGTACTAAGAGACGTATTATTTAAAATGTTTCTCGAATAAAGTAGAAAGGAGCCTGCATTCCTCACAACCTTTTTTATAGTTTTCTGACTGATAAGTTAGGTATAAATAATACTCACTGCCCCCTCAATAAACCGCATCCTGAATCTTTCCCGCAATGCTATAGACCTGCAGTTCGCTGAGTTTGGCGTCGTACTTTGCCCTGTTTTGTGCCGTGAGGGCGTTGAGGAGATTTGATTGTGCCTGCCGGAATTCGATATTGGTTATCTGACGCAAACGGTATTTCTCTTCTGACCGCTCAAAGTTTAACCGACTCGTAACCACGTTTTGCTCCAAGGCCCGCCAAACTATCAGGCGGTTTTTGTAATCGCTCCAGGCGTTCTCAAAATCCCGTACAACTTGTTGGTACGTTAAATCGAGATTGAGCTGTTGGTTCAGTTGATTAATTTTAGCGTTTTGTTCCTGCACCCGTCGTCTTCCACCATCAATAACCGCCCAGTTTACATTCACGCCACCCGTAAAACCGTTGGAATTTGCACGATCCAAAAACGAAGCCGGGTTGTTCTGCACCCGGTTAAAACCGTAAGTTCCCGAAAAGCTGACGGTGGGTAATTTTGTAGTGGTAGTAAGTCGAATATCAATATCGCTCAACCGGATGTCTGAGTCTGTTAAAAGCAAGGTAGCGTTCGCCGTTTTCAACTCATCTTTAAACGCTGATTTGCTGATAACCGGAGCAAATTCTACGGCTTGTTCGACCGCGAAACCGGTGGGTAAATCAGTGTTCAGAATAAACTCTAAGTTATTTCGGGCGTTGGTCAGAAATTGTCTTTGGTTCAGAATGGCGATGCTGTCTGTGTTTACGTCCACTTCGGCGTTTGAAACGTCCAACGACGTGACGGTTCCGTAAGTAAAAGACACTTTTGCTCGTTCCAGACGTTCTTTAGAAATGCTCAATATTTCCACCAAATTTTGATAATCGGTTTCTAATCGGGCAATCTCGTAGTAAGCTTGAAACAGTTGAAGCAGCACGTTTTCTAACGCTAATCGGGCGTTCAATTGCGAGGCGGTAACACTCTGCAAGTTCCTTTCAAAGTTGAACTGACGGTTGAACCCGTCGAAGAGGACGTAGTTCAGTCCCACGCCCGCGTTTGCGTTGTTCGAAGCCGCAAAATTCAACGAAACTTCCCGTCCGTCCTGAAAAACCGCTTTGGAATTATCGAGGTTATAATTTGCTCCGGCGGTAACATTCACCGTCGGTTTGTAACCGAGGTTATCTCTCGAAGCATTGCCTTCGGCGATACGAATTGCGTTAGTGGCGATTTCGATGTTAAAGTTCTTTTTCAACGCCAATTGCACCGCTTCTTCTTTAGTCAGTAAATCCTGTGAATGACCATTAAAAACTACAAAGGAAGCAACTAAAATAAGGAGAAATTTATTACACATGAATCTCGGTTTTTTGTTCAATAACGGCACGCTCTACTTCTTCTTTCGTAACTTTTTTACCCGTAATCAGCCATTTCACGCCTACTTTCAGGCTATTGCTTGACGATAAAAGAATGGGTAAAAACAACAACGTCAAAACGGTGGCAATGGCAATTCCGTAGGCAATGCTGATTGCCATCGGAATGAGGAATTGTGCCTGACGGCTGGTTTCTAAAATTAGCGGAGCCAGACCCGCCACGGTGGTCAGGGACGTAAGGAAAATCGCCCTAAAACGGGAACTTCCGGCTTCGATTAACGCTTCGTCAAACGACATTCCTTCCCGCAAGAAACTGTTGAATTTTCCGATGAGAACGAGTCCGTCGTTGACCATAATTCCGATGAGGGCGATGATACCCAGCATGGATAAAATATTAATCGGGAAATCGTGAATCCAGTGTCCCCACGCAATTCCGATGAGGCTCAACGGAATCATCAGCATCAGCAAGAGCGGTTGCCCGTAAGAACGGAACGTAAACGCAATGGTGGCGTACATCAAAAACAGGATAATCGGAATAATGACCTCCGCAGATTTTGCCAGTTTATTTGATTCGCGATTCTGCCCTTCATACAACGCCGTTACGCTTGGGTATTTAGACAAAATTTCGGGAATGACATTTTCTTTTAAGTCGGCAAGAATGTCAGTAGCCGAAGCTTTCGGATCTTTTAAATCCGCCGAAATCTGAATTTCCCGTCGTCCTTCGAGGTGGTTGATTGCTACTTCGCCGCGTTCAATGGAGTAACTCGCAATCTCCTTAAAAGGCACCCGCAACCCGTTTGGCGTAAGTAACTTCATATTGTCAAGGTCGTTGATACTCGATCGGTTCTGTAAATCGTACCGCACCCAGACTTTGATTTCGTCTTGCCCACGTTGGAAACGTTGAGCTTGAAAACCGAAGAATGCACTCCGCACCTGAGTCATTACATTTTGCGTGTTGAAACCCAGCGGGAAAGCACTTTCTTTCAATTTTATCTTAATTTCCTTGATGCCTTTGGGGTCATTATCTGATACGTCTTTTAATATTGGGTTATTAGACATCGCTGCCTTCAGCTCGTCTTTGGCACTTTTCAGTTCCGTTAATTTATTGCCCAATAACGACACCGAAACCGGACTGCCGCCGAAGTTCCCACCCGACCCAAAAGTTAATAATTCCGTACCGTAAATCGGACCGACGGCTTCCCGAATGGCGTTCGTTATTTCGGGAGAAGAAACGGCTCTTAGTTCACCGGGTAGTAAATTGATGTCAAGACCACCATTTGCCGAACCCGGACCAATTCGCCGGATGACGTTTTGAAAAACCTCTTCGCCAGTGCCTTGCTTTTTGGTGTAAACTTCGCTGACTTCCCACGCTTTTTTCTCGATAAATGTCAGGATAGAATCAGTCAGGGCAACGTTTGTTCCTTCTTCCATTTTTAGCTGAATTCTTATCCTGTCAGAGGCGATGTTCGGGAAGAAAGTAGTGCGGATAATACCACCGTTAATTGCCCCAATGGTTAAAGTCAGAAGCCCGATAAATACGGCGGCGGTCAGGAATTTATACTTGATCCCAAATTTTAGTGTTGGTAAATATAGCTTGGTTCTCAGGAAGTTAATGAAAGCATCGCCGTATTTATTGACATCCCGTAATTTTGAGAAGACTAACGCAATGCCCTTTTTCTTCACCTCTTTCTTTTGCTTTTCCAACGCTTTGGAATGAGCGAGGTGAGCCGGGAGAATAATCAGTGCTTCAACGAGTGAAACTGTCAATGTTAAAATTACGATGACCGATACTTCGCTGAAAAATTCACCAATCCGGCTATCGAGAAATAAGAACGTCCCGAAGGCGAGGAGCGTCGTAATAATTGCCGAGACGATGGGCGGAAGTACTTCGAGGGTTCCGTCAATGGCGGCATCAACTTTACTTTTGCCGCGTTCGAAGTGCTCGTAAATGTTTTCGGCGATTACGATTCCGTCGTCCACTAAAATACCGATAACGATAATCATTCCGAAGAGCGAAAGTACGTTAATGGTTACGTTGAAGAACGACGCAAAAATGAACATTCCCAGAAAGGAAATCGGTAAACCCGCCGCTACCCAAAAGGCAAGACGGGTATTGAGGAAAATCGAAAGGAAAACCAGCACCAGAAACATACCAATCGCGGCGTTTTCGGCAAGTAATTTCGTTCGTTGGTTCAGCGTAATGGAAGCATCAGAAAGTACCGAAAGCTGAACATTATCGCTGTTTAAGTTAAAATCTTCGATGTACTCCTTGATTTTATCCGCCGAAGAAATTAAGTCTTCATCGTTGGTATTGCTGATGGCGATATTCACGGATAAATCACCGTTGTAATAACTGGCGTTGGGGGTTTCGGAAAAACGATCCCGCACGTCGGCAACCTCCCGTAAACGAATTATTTTACCATTCGGGTTACTGCGTACCACCAAATTGCTGAGCCCACTTGCTTCGTATGATCGCCCGTTTGCCCGAATTAAATATTCTTCCTGCGAGGTTTTAATGTTTCCTCCGGTAACTAAAATATTCTCCTGAGAAACTGCCTGAGCGACTTCCTGAAACGTAATTCCGTACGCCAGTAAATCTTTTTCCCGCACCGCAATTTCAATTTCTTCGGCGGGATAGCCCGTAATTTCCACTTGTGAAATGCCGTCCATTGCCCGAAGGTCGTTTTCAATTCCTCTGGCAATTGACTTCAACGTTTTTAACGGTAAGTTTTTACCACTGACTGCGAAGTTGATGGTTTCTCGAACGTTCTCGGTTTTCTCAACCACCAGCGGTTCCATGCCCGTTGGGAACGAAGGAACCCGGTCAACGGCGTTTTTTACTTCGCCTAGTAATACGTCAATATCCTGTCCTTTTTCGATTTCAACCACTACCGATCCGGCACTTTCCTGAGACACCGAAGTTACGCGGTCAATACCGACGAGTCCTTTTAGGTTGTCTTCAATTTTGAGGACAACGCCTTCTTCAATTTCTTGCGGCGATGCTCCGGGATAAATTGCGGAAATGGTAATTATCCGGGATTCTACCAACGGAAAAAAAGAGGATTTCATGCTCCTGATTCCAATGATTCCGAAAATGACAAACGCCGCAATAACTACGTTTACGGCAACCGGAAACCTGATGAAATACGCTATTAATTTTCTCATGGTTTTCAGTTAGAAATTTTTACAATCATGCCGTCGTACGCTCCGGGAAGGGGTTTGCTCAGTAAACTTTCGCCGTCGGCGAGTCCACGAATCATCGCTTTTTTGTCTGAGAAGTGAACCACATTGACACCTCTTGCGGTCAAGACCGAGTCGTTTTCTACAACAAACACCTTATTATCGTTTGACAACAACGAGCGGTTAATTTCCACCACGTTGCTTTCGGTTCTTGCCATGATGGTGGCTTCCAGAAACATCCCCTCGGTAAGTCCGCGACCGCTGACCTGAATAAATGCTTGCACGGTTTGGGTGGTGGGGTCAATTAGTCCGTTGATGCGTTTTACAAAACCGTTCCATTGATTATTGCCTTTCAGATTTCTTACCGCAACTTTCTTTCCTACTCGCAGATTTTCGAGGTATTCGGCGTTTACGTTTGCTTCGAGTTCAAAAACGGCGGGATTGATAAAACCACCAAGTTTTTGTCCGGTACGGACTAACGTGCCGGGATCAACAACGGCTTCGGTCAGAATGCCGGAAAACGGAGCGTAGATTTTGTATTTCTGTAAACGTTCTTCGAGGTTTTTGATGGTATAATACGTAGAAACGATTTGCTTGGCGTTTATGAAGTATTTTTCGGTGTCGTTTAACGGTTTCGGAAGTTCTTTGACTGTTCCCTGAATATCAAATTCGTTCAGGTATTTTTGCCATTGTTTAAAAGAATCAGGTAAGTCAAATTTCAAATCGGGCATAATCGCCACGATGTTGTTGTACAATACGCTGCGTTGCGAAACGAGACTGGAGTAAAATTCCTGCGAGTCCATTTCCAACATTAATTCACCTTTACTGTAGCGGGTTCCCGGCTTGAACGGTTTTTTGGTTGATTTCAAAACGCCCTGAACTTCCGAGAATATCTCGATGCGTTGTTGAGCACGGATAGTGCCGTTGGTTTCAATATAAATGGGAGAATTGGTGTTTTTGACAAAATCTACGAAGACCGTACTGCTACTTTTCTTCACTTTGCCTTTTGGCGTTTCTTTGCTGTCCGCAATTTTTTGTGAGAGAAAGTACGCCCCGCCGAGGAGGAGGATACCCAAAACAATACTTATAGCCAGTCTCATGAATTTGGTAGAATGATGAAAATTAACAGACGAACTGCGAATAAAGTAATTTTTCGCAATATCGTATATCTTCAAAGGTCATCATAAAATTCTTGCCAATTCCCATAAATTGACTTATTGGGTGATTCGTTCGATGGATGATGGGGTTTAATAGACGATTAAGAATTACGCAAAAAGAGTTAAGCGAGTGGTTACAGACCCAATTCTCCCAAAACTACTTGTTTGTAAGATAATCCAATCGGGATTCTGATATCTGATAAAAGCAATTGATTGCCTTCAACGCCTCTTACTTTTTCAACATTCACAATGTACGATTTGTGAACCCGTAGAAAGCCGTATTCTTTCAATTTAGTATTAGCAAGCGTTTCGGCGGTAAGAATGGGTTTGTCTCCGGCGTGAATCTGCACGAAATTTCCTTTTGAAACCACGTATTCAATGTATTCAAACAGTACTTTAATGCATTATGCCGTCGGCTTTGACGTAGTAATGCGTTTCTTTCTCTTCGGCGGGTTTGGTAGCAACTTCAACTACTTTTACGTTCTCGGTTACTTTGCGAACGGCTTTCAAAAATCGGTTAAACTGGATGGGTTTTATCAAAAAATCTAAATCATAACCTTCCAGTGCAAACTCCGAGTAAGCCGTAGTGAAAATCACTTTTGGCGGGTTTTGCATGGATTTTATTATCTCAATCCCGCTCAAATCGGGTATGTTGATGTCCATCATTGGCTACAGTACAGAGCGGGAACTTACGGACGAAAACGACCGCGAAGAAAACGGGCTGCCGAAAAAGAAAACGTGGGATTCTGACAAACGAAGTTACCTCAGTTCGGATACCGATTGGATTCGGGTAACGACGAAGATCAGCCGCACGTGCATTACGCCAAAGGCAGCGTAGCGATGTTTGCGTTGCAAAATCATGTCGGGGAAGACGTGATTAATGCTGCTTTGCGGGAGTTTATTAACGAACACAAATTCACCGCCGATGGAAAGAAAACGCTGCAATTTGTGAATGATTTTATCGATATAGAACTAAGCAACGAAAAAGGCGAAAAACTCCTCATTCGTGAACGATTAAGTTTTGGCAATCAGCAGATTAAATTAACAACTACTTTCACCGCAACAAAAGTCACCGTTGACCTAAATCGCTTACTCATTGACCGAAACGCAAACGACAATACGTTTGAGCAGTAGAACCGTTTTTAGAAAGAATAATCAACCCGTAAGGTTTCCAAAATCTTGCGGGTTAATTGTGCTTGGATTGGATTTTGTTTCTAAATTAGTGCGAATTATATGGCGGGTTACTGGATGTTTTGTTTGGTAGGACGCTTGTTGTAGGTTATTAAAAAATAAATGGAACAATCCTTATTAGAGAAACATATTGGATTTCATCCTGATTTTATTTCAGAGTTGGGGTATTTATCTGGCAATAATAAGGAGAAGTTTATTCGTAGTTTCAAAAAAGAATCTCAGGAAGTAAACTTCTTATCAACTCTTTCAGAGTTTTAATTTGCCCAATTTTTGGAAAGAGAATCTTTTAACTACGAATATGAACCTACTGTTGGACAAAAAAGGCCAGACTTTACCTTTGAATTAACTGATAAAAACTTTGTTTATTTTGATGTCAAAAGATTCAACATTTCTGACTTCGATAAACGAAACAATCAAAAATTATATGATTTAGCCGAACGATTAAAAACAATTGAGAAACCGTATTTTGTACATCTTGAGCAGATAGAAAAGGAGTTAGATTTTGATTTAGACGTAACATTCAAAGTAATAGAGAAATGGTTTCTTCAAAACACGCTTAAAGAGGGTGAATCATTTAACTATAAAAACCTGCTCAGTATAGAAATCATTAAAACAAAAGGGATTAAAGATTATGTGCTTTATTCTTACAGTGGTGAAAACCCCAAAATTCATGTGAGTAAGCCAGCATCTGATATTTTATCTAAGATAAGAACTTATCAGGAAGTATTATAACCACTGGGATGTCCGATGGCGATTTTACTGATCTATCAAGATTAATCAGTGAAGCATCGCTGAACAAGATATTATATACCTACCACATAACTTTCGTGCTCGGCGAAAAAAAACGGTCTTCCAACCGCCGTATAATGCAAGCATTCCCTTCGGTCAGAAGACTGAGTGTCGCCATTTCTTAAAACATAGCTCAAGCAGAGCAGTCTCGGCACAATAGTTTTGTTAATTTCATAACCAATTTAGTCGCTAGTTTAATCACCTATTCATTCCAAGAAAAGAAGCCAAGTATCAAATTTGAAGTTCAAAACACAACCCTGTTCGCAATGTTTTACTAATCCTTTAGGTCGAACTCAGGTTTAAAAGAAGTTTGAATTACATCATAGAAGAGCTTTC
>JBLHXN010000091.1:0-13615 GCA_047630355.1 Spirosomataceae bacterium
ACAATTAAATCACTATACATTTCAATATTATCAAAATTCAATCTCTGAAATCTCAGACGAAGAATTTGATTTTTTACTAAAAGAACTCGAAACGCTCGAAACCGCAAACCCCGATTTGGTTCGACCGTATTCTCCAACGCACCGCGTGGGTGGAACGGTTACCAAAGACTTTCCTACCATACGGCATCGCGTACCGATGCTTTCTTTATCCAACACTTATTCTGAAGACGAACTTTGTGAATGGGATGAGCGGGTCAAAAAAATTCTTGCCACTGACGATTACGAATATATCTGCGAGCTAAAGTTTGATGGTATTTCGTTGTCAATGACTTACGGAAATAGCATCCTGTCAAAAGGCGTTACCCGCGGCGACGGCGTGCAAGGCGATGAAATTACGGCGAATGTAAAAACTATTCGGTCAATGCCTTTAGTGGTTTCCGGTGAGGTTTTAAACTTCGAAGTTCGGGGTGAAGGCTTTCTGCCGGTGGCAGAATTCAATAAAATAAACCATGGATTAATCGAGTCGGGTAAACAACCATTGGCGAATCCACGTAACGCCGCCGCCGGAACGTTTAAAATGCAAGACTCGGCGGTAGTTGCCTCACGAAATCTGGACTGCTATGTGTACGATTTTTTGAGTGAACAAGTGCCGTTTGAATCACACGAAGTAAGCTTGGAAGCACTGAAAGAAATGGGTTTCAACGTTTCGGATTCGTGGAAAAAAGTAAAGACAATTGAAGAAGCAATCGCCTACATTCAAGAGTGGGAGACCAAACGCCGCAGCCTCAATTGTGCCACTGACGGTATTGTAATAAAAGTAAATAATTATGTGCAACGCGACGAACTCGGTTTCACCGCGAAAAGTCCGCGTTGGGCAATTGCGTACAAATACAAGGCAGAGTCAAAATCGACAAGATTAAACGACGTAACTTTTCAGGTTGGTCGCACGGGAGCAATAACGCCCGTTGCCGAATTAGAACCCGTCGAACTTTCCCAAACTATTGTAAAACGTGCTACGCTTCATAACGCCGACGAAATAGAACGCCTCGGACTCTCCATTGGTGATTATGTATTTGTAGAAAAGGCGGGAGAAATCATTCCGAAAGTAACGGGTGTGGATTACGAAACCATGACTGAAGTGAACCAGAGCGAAGGTGCCCGAACTCCCGTAAAATTTCCAACTGAATGCCCCGCTTGCGGTACTGAATTGATTCGTAATGAAGGCGAAGCAGCGTTTTACTGCACAAACGATGCTGGTTGTCCGCCGCAGGTAAGAGGAAGAATCGAGCATTTTATTCACCGAAAAGCAATGGATATTGATAGTTTGGGTGAAGGGAAAATTGAGTTAATGTATGAGAAAGGGCTTATCAAAAACGCCGCTGATTTGTACTTCCTGCACTACGAAGATTTAATAGGTGTAGAGAAAGAAAACGTGGATGAGGAAACGGGCAAATCTCGTGTCGTAAGTTTCAAGAAAAAGACCGTTGAAAATATTCTAAAAGGTATCGCCGCCTCCAAAAATCAACCGTTTAGCAAATTGCTTTTTGGAATTGGAATCCGGTTTGTGGGTGCTACGACCGCAGAGAAACTCGCCGCGTATTTTAAGTCAATTGATAACCTGATGGCAGCTACGGTTGAAGAGTTATTAGCCGTGCCAGATGTGGGAAGTAAAGTTGCCGAGACGGTGGTGGAGTATTTCAGTATTGAATCAAACGTTAACTTTATTGAACGCCTCAAAGAAGCCGGACTCAAAACTGAAGCCGAGGAAACATTCACCGAAATAGAAAGCGAAGCATTGGTAGGTAAAATCTTGCTTTACACCGGAACATTTCAAAACTACTCCCGTGCCGAATTAGAAGCAAAAATAGAAAGTAACGGTGGGAAGTTAGTAACGGGAGTTTCTAAGAAATTAGACTACCTGATCGTTGGTGAAAAACCGGGAGGATCTAAAACCAGAAAGGCAGAAAAATTGGAAGTTACTATGATAAGCGAAGAAGAGTTTGAAAAGCTTTTAGGGTAAAACTTTAGACGGCAAACTTTACTTTTTTTGCCGTCTAAAACCTTTTTTAGTTATTTCCGCACCCGTCTATATAGGCTTCAAAAATAGTCCCAGTTTCGGCTACAAACCCTGCCTGTAGTAGGACGTATTTTCCTGAGTCATATTTTACGTTACTATTTCCTGTTACTTTATTAGCTGCTTTAATTTCTAATCCAGCTTCAAACTTAGTTATGCCGCTACTGAGATCGTGTGATGGCAAAACTAAATTATATGATAGTGAAGGACAGGGGTTCGGGTTTACCGTAACTATTGCAGGACTTCTGTTACTTGTGCAGTTACCCTCTGTACAATCTGAGTAGTAGAGATAAGTGGCATTTGGCGGATTGACAAGGACTGCGGTTGTAAAACTTTCTCCAGTACCTAAAATTGTTCCGTCGACTGCTACATCATACCAGTTTACGGTACCTGAACAGCCAGTTGAATTAAGTAAAGCTGTTTGGCCATTCTCTATCGTTGGTGAATTTACAGTCGGTGCTGATGGAATTGTGTTAATTGTAGCTATGACAGAGCTTCTCCCACTTACACATCCGTTGATTGTACAATCCACGTAATAAGTTGTTGTTGAACTCAAACTTGGCGTGGTGTAGCTTGTTACTGTCGCTAAACTTGTTCCATTTGTACTTTCCAGATACCAGTTTAATGTTCCGCCGTTACAATTAGACGCACTTAACTCCACTGTTCCTGGACCGCAGTTATTACCTGCTACTGTGGTTGGTGGCGGAACGATTGGGCAAGTAACCGTAATTGTTGCAGTACTTCTGTTACTTGTGCAGTTACCCTCTGTACAATCCGCGTAATAAGCATAAGTGGCATTTGGAGGATTATTCAAAGTAGTAGTAGTATAACTATTGCCGACGCCTAAACTTGTTCCTCCAGAAGCAACATCAAACCAGTTTACAGTACCTGAGCACCCGTTTGCAGTTAATGTAGTGGTTTGACCGCTATTTATCGTTGGAGAATTTACAGTCGGTGCTGATGGAATTGCGTTAATTGTAGCTAAGGCAGAGCTTCTCCCACTAACACATCCGTTGATTGTACAATCCACGTAATAATTTGTTGTTGAACTCAAACTTGGCGTGGTGTAGCTTGCAGCAGTAGATAAACTCGTTCCATTGACGAGTTCGGAATACCAATTCAGTGTGCCACCGGGGCAATTAGAGGCACTTAATTCAACGGTTCCAGCACCGCACCTACTGCCAGCGGTTGTAATAGGTGGCGTGATGGTTGGGCAAGTAATAGTCAGTAATTTATTATTTTCACTGAAAACTACGCATCCTAAGGCATTTGCTTGAGCTATCGTTTGGTCTAATAAAGAACTTGTATTTAGCCCAGTTTGGTAATTCATTCCGTAAACTCGATAGCTTCCTGCCGCAAGAGACGTAAAATTTGACGATGCTGAAATGGCTTCTATATTTTCGGTCACTTGATTGATTGCCACGTAAGTGTACGTAAAATCAGCGGAGTTTGGTACTACTTCTAAGACATCTCCAGAGCCAACTAAATTCAGCGTGATATTTGAATTAGAATTATTCAGATTATAAAGAAGAGCGTAGTAGGTGGTGCACTCGCTTAAATTGATAAACCTGCTGTTATACCAACCTATCGCTCCATATGAATTTCCGCCAACCAAATTGGCACAGTCATAAGTGTTGGATGAAAAAACGCTAAAGGTGACAATACCCTCTCCGGATGTTGACATTTGGTAGTTACCAGATTGAGAAACCCTGAAAGGCACTAAAATAGCACTGCTCGACCCCCTCCCCCAAGCTGAAACTTGACACGTAGTGAGTGTATTGTCCGTATAATTGATTACTGGAAAACTACTCGCTGTCGACGTAGAGTAGGATTTGGAATTTCCAGCCATCAACCTGCCGGTCGTATTATTTAATCCTAAATCAAATACTGAATTTCCGGCAGTTCCAGATATACCTGCTGTATTACATATAAAAGAATTAAGCGTTGAAATGGTTGCGGTAACCGGAATTTTGGCAGCGATTGAGCAAGAGCCATCTGTGCAGTTTACATAGTATGTAGTTGTAGCCTGTAGACTTGGCGTTACAAATGAATTACCGGAGCCAACAATACTTCCACCTACCGCTGCCGTATGCCAATTATAGGTATAATTACAACCAGTGGCTGTGAGCGTTACTGATCCGACGTCGCAGCGGGTTGCCGGTGTAACTGTTACCGCACCAGGTAAGGGATTAACAGTGGCAACTACTGGAACTTTACCGCTTTCGCAGCCGCCTTCGGTACAAGTCACATAATAAATTGCGGACGCAGAAATGGACGGAATATTGTACGGGTTGCCGGTAAATACAGAGCTACCTGTTCCGGAAGTCGTGTACCAGTTATACGTGCCGGAGCAACCGGAAGCTGTAAGAGTAAGAGGTCCGGGGCAGTCGCGGGTTGCTCCACCGCCGACAACAGTTGGAGCGGTTGGCGTGGTACTTCCTAAACAAGTTGCCGCTGCAACCTCCGCCCGCATTTTGTTGCCCGGTTCAGTGCCGAAGCCGTTAATAAATTTTATACCAGTACCAGACAGATGACAATAACTCATCACGGTTCCACCATCTGTAGGGGTTGGACCAGCGGCACAGCCTTGTTCTGTTGCGTAGCAATCATCAAGTGCACCTGAAGGCCAGGTGCAAGAATGCGTGTGCGGCAAGCCAAAATTATGACCTAATTCGTGTGCAATAACTTCAACATTCCAAGAGTAAGTAGGTACATTATTTACCGAATTCGTAATATTAGCACTCAGTCCTTTTGCGTAATTTTTTTCGCATGATGCAAAAACCGCCCTAGATGTCATTGTTCCATATACTGGAGTACGACCAGTAAGAGTATAAGCTATACCTCCACCTAATGATTTAGTACTTACGAGGTGAACTATGTCTCCGTTAAACGAGTTGCCCAATGAATTCCAGTAGCTGGCCAAAAGATCGAGTGACTCCCCTGTACTACTTGCAGTGGCATAAGGGTCTGTGCTTGTCCAGACAAAAATTCCAGATAAACCGATATTTACCGATTCGTTCGCGTAGAGTATTGCCACTTCATTGAATATAGCCGTCATTTGATTTACAACGGTTGTCACGCTACTCCCCCAATCGGTGTACATTTTGTTGTCTGCTTCGAGATAAATTCTGACAAGAGGAGTACAAGTCGTGGAGGTTCTATTTTCGTTTATCTGTTTCTTAGTCCCGTCGTCAAGATTTCGAATCAGAACTTCATCTTCTTCAAATGGGGTATCATTAGGGATATCTTCTGTAGAATAAATGATGTGCGTATTAGTACCCGTATTTTTGATTTGTCCAATCGTCAAATTGTACTTATCAGCAATAATCATTCCCTCAATCCCATCTTTTGTTACGGTAAGGCTGACAAATGATTTGCTTTGCCCGATGATTTTTCCTCGATAAAAAGTGGGTAAGTCAACCTTAACTTCGCCATTGGGAGTCATCACTTTGAAGTCATCGGTAGTTAATTTGAACGGTGTTAGTTCTATTGAAATAGTACCGTTTTCTTTGGTAGGAATTGAAATTGAATAGTTAGACTGATTACTTAAGAGCCTTGAATTCTTTGTTAAATCTATGTTTAAGAGTTTGGCACTCGGAATTTTATCAACAAATTCCTTAGTCTGCACTTCTAAGGAATTAGATATAGCACTTTGTTCAGTAAATAAATTATCGATTTTTTCCTGAGCAAATAGTTTTAAAGATAATAAAAGGAGTAGAAGTATAAGTTTTTTCATTTTACTTACTTTGGGTCGGGGCTTTTTTGTTAAGCTCACAATATAGTTACAAATGGTATCATATCTACTAAAACCCAAAATACTTTTTAGCATTAAAATAGCAAATATCCTGAATAACTTTGCCCGTCCATTCTAAGTCATTTGGTAACTTACCATTTTTGATGTCCTCACCGAAAAGGTTGCATAATATTCGGCGGAAATACTCGTGACGGGGGAATGATAAGAAGCTACGTGAATCTGTTAACATGCCAACAAACTGACTAATCAAACCAATGTTAGAAAGCATATTCATTTGTTGTTCCATCCCGTCTTTTTGATCCATAAACCACCAACCGGAACCGAACTGAATTTTACCCGCTTTGGAGCCAAAGGGCGGTGATATTTTCAAACTTATGATTTTGATAAATCAAACTGTTTCTCAAGCATACGGAATAGGTTCACGTATTTTATTCAGCGGAAATGGTAAGGGTATGACGGTAATTGGTTCACCCTGCCCACCTTTTTTAACGTTCGTTTCTTCAACAGACAATATTTCTACGAGAACTGTTAAACAAGAAACTTCAGGTGCAATAACGGCAACAAATGCCTCAACAGGTGGCAATGTTATTTATGACGCTGGTAACCATATTTTACTCAATTCTGGTTTTTCGGTTAGTAGCGGAGTTATTTTTAGTGCTTATATAGACGGTTGCGGCGGATAATAACAAATAGTACTTTTGCTGAATAAGCCTTATTTCTTATAATGAACCTGCGAATCCTTGGGATAATATTTTATTTGGCATTATTCTCGGTAAATAGTTTCGGACAATTTAGCTTCGATGCTTTCCCCAAGTCGTTGCAGCTTTACCAAAGAAACGAGAATAATTTAGGCAATGTACCAATTGGCGTAACTTATGATATCAACGTGCCTTATTCCCACTTTAGCCTAACGGTTTCAGACGAATCTGGGGCGATTGTTTTTTATCGAAAACAGGCAAAAATCTAACAAATTCTTTCATAGTTGACTGTAATCTTCTAGCAAGGCTGACAGAATACAAATTTCGCTTTGCTGGAATTTATGCTAATCAAACGGATTCGGTTATCGTAAAAACCGTGGACGGCGTTTTGTGCGGAGATATTACCGCAATTTACGGACAATCAAACTGTATCGGCTACGACGGCATTGACTCAATGACGAATGATTTGAAGTACCAAAAATACCTCCGAAATGCTGATTACGACTGGCTTGGTGCTCCGGTATCTACGCTGAAATGGTATCGAGCAACCGCCCCGTATGCGTCTTTGGGTATTTTTTCGCTTCGGTTGGGCTATCTGTTGAGTCAAAGTTTGCAAGTGCCTCAAGCACTGATTTCGGGAGCAGTGGGCGGTGCGAACATAAGTCAATTAAACGATCGAAACGATAATGATATTTATAATCAATCTACAAACTACGGGCGGTTTATTGCGAAAGTGAATTTTGTGGTGCAGCACACAAAGTTAAAACGAATTATTTGGCGGCAAGGCGAGGCAAACGCCAACTCCTTAGAGGCGGCTCAAAACTACATAGCATCTTTTACATCACTCAGAAATAATCTACGGCAAGATATTACAGAATTCGGTAAAATTTACGTTGCTCAAAACGATATAATTTCCATTGACTATATTGGATCTGCTCAATACGCCGGACTTTTGCGGGACAACCAACGAAAATTAGGCGAACTGTTTAACGATGTAGAGGTTTTCGGAACCGCCGGAACTCTGGGCTACGACGGTTTGCATTATAATTGGGTCGGACACAACGCAATCGCATCCTGGCTTACTACCATGATTTCTGACGATGAAAATATCGGACTACCAAACGAAAACTTGTACTCACCAAATGTGCAGGAAGTGTTATTCAATCAAGCAGGTGATTCAATAATAATTGTTTTTCAGCCCAATCAAGTGGTTTCCTTTCAAGAACAAAAGGTTTACAACTCTCATACAAGGCAGTTAGTTGACTACCTTTTACTTAAAAATTCCGCATCTTTAATTACTGGGGTAACTTCGGATGGAAATAAGCTAATTTTATCGCTTGATCAACCTTCAGTCGCAACAAAATTGACTTATCTACCAACTCATTTGAAGGATATTTATTCTAATTTCTACGACGGGCCGGTTATTTCAAATACAAACGGAAATCTGGCGATGACATTCCAAGATTTCCCGATTACAAAATGGCTTTCTCCGCTCACAAATCTCAAAATTGGCGTTGATAACAATAACGTGGAACTTACATGGGATAACTACTCATCGACTGATAAAAATATCAGAATAGAAGTGCAGACCGAAAATTCACCAACTTTTCAGCTGCTTGGAGAGATTGCTTCTTCTGCGTCAGTTTATACAGATAATTTACTGTTACCGAATGCTTTCAGAGGACGAAACTACCGTTTGACTGTTTTTGAAGCGAACGCAAAATCACCGTATTCGTATATTTCGGGAAACGATTGTTTAGAAAGAGTAATACTTCAAGGCGTTTTAAACGACGATTTAGTGACAAAAAGTAAAACTACTACCACGTTGAAAACTACTTTTCAAGGCAATTGGCAACTCTCCGCAAGTCAGTATATTGTACTCCTTCCCGGTTTTGAAACGCTCGGACAAACCGTTTTTGAAGCTGAAACGGGTGGTTGTAACTAAACTACATTTTCAAAACCCAAAATACTTTTTAGCATTAAAATAGCAAATATCCTGAATTATTTTGCCCGTCCATTCTAAGTCATTTGGTAACTCACCGTTTTTGATGTCTTCACCGAAAAGGTTGCATAATATTCGGCGGAAATACTCGTGACGAGGGAATGATAAGAAACTGCGTGAATCTGTTAACATGCCAACAAACTGACTAATCAAGCCAATGTTAGAAAGCATATTCATTTGTTGTTCCATCCCGTCTTTTTGGTCCATAAACCACCAACCGGAACCAAATTGAATTTTTCCCGCTTTGGAGCCATCGTTAAAGTTGCCAACCATGGAAGCGAGAATGGCGTTGTCCGTAGGGTTATTGTTATACAGAATCGTTTTGGCAAGCTGATCGGTGTCATCCAGTTTGCCCAAAAATCGCGAAATATTCTGAGCGTGCGACCAATCTCCGATGCTGTCCCATCCCGTATCTGGTCCGAGGTTACGGAAAGCCCGTGGATTGTTATTTCGTAAAGCTCCGAGGTGAAATTGCTGCGTCCAATCGAGTTTGTGGTAATATTTCGATAATTCGTGAAGCACAGCAGATTGATAAATCAAGGCTTCTTGGGCGGATAATGGATCTCCGTTAATTGCTTTTTTTAGTGTTTTATCAGCTTGTTCAATCGTGAAATTTGCCGAATAAATAGTTTCGAGACCGTGGTCAGAAAGTCGTCCTCCGGCTTCGTGAAAAAAGTCAATTCGTTGTTTCAGAGCTTTCAGTAAAGAATTAAAGTCATTAATCTCAAACCCAATAATTTCTTCTAACTTCTTTACTTGCGGTAAAAATGTCGCCGCCGAAATCATAATGAACTTATCTGGTCGGAAAGTGGGTAGCAGTTTTCCTTCGTACGTTTGATTAGATTTTTCAGAGAAGGAAATGTGGTGTTCTAAACTATCGGTCGGGTCGTCTGTGGTGCAAACCACTTCAACTTTCATATTTTGGAGTAAATTTTGAACGGACATTTCAGGATTCGCTAAAGTGGCGTTACATTTCTCGTAAACTTCGCGGGCATTAGCGGAAGTAAGTAAATCGTCAATTCCGAAGTAACGGCTCAATTCTAAGTGCGACCAGTGAAAAAGCGGATTTCGTAACGTGTAAGGCATGGTTTCTGCCCATTTTAAAAACTTCTCTTCGTTACTTTTGCTTCCCGTACAATAAGATTCGTCTACGCCGTTTGTCCGCATCGCCCGCCATTTGTAATGGTCGCCGTTGAGCCAAAGCTCCGTAATATTGTCAAATTGATGATTCTGATTTATTTGCTGCGGCGATAAGTGATTGTGGTAGTCAATTATCGGTAAATCTTTGGCGAAATCGTGGTAAAGTGTTTTCGCCGCTTCTGATTGAAGTAGGAAGTTGTCTGAAATGAATGGCATATTGTGAATGATAGATGTTCACAAATTTAAAAGCTACACCACTCAGAACCGAAAATTCTCCTGCTTTAATTTTCCAAATGCCCGGTGTTTCTTGAGAAAATATTCAACGACAATTGATTTTGTGTAAATCAACGAAACCTTTGAAGGCTGATTTCGTTTTTTAAGCGTTGTCGGTATACGAGCATAAAAGGCAAAGTGTGCAGAGAAAATTGCCCAAAAGTCACCAAAGTCGCCTTGCAGTAGATGCCGGATACCTGAAATTCCGTCAAGGCACATCCGAGCAAGTATGGTTGGAAGAATTTTAGCTGTGGGAAGATTTTTAAGAAGCATCAATAAATTGTTGCGGTAATTCAGGTACGTCTTTCTTGGATTTGTCTTGTTCAGCGTACCTCCGCCCAAGTGATAAATCGTGCTGTTGTGCGAGTAGAAAACTTTTTTTCCTTTTAATTTAAGTCGCCAGCACAAATCAATTTCTTCCATGTGGGCGTAGAAGTCTCCGTCAAAGCCATCAGCGGCGTGAAATTCCTCCGCTTTGATAGCGAGACAAGCCCCCGATGCCCAAAATATTTCACGGTCAACATCGTACTGTCCGGTATCTTTTTCGGTGTCAAAGATTCTTCCCTGACAAAACGGATATCCAAACTTATCGATGAACCCTCCGGCAGCTCCGGCGTGTTCAAAGTTTTCTCTATTTGTAAATGAGCGTATTTTCGGCTGACAAGCCGCAATCGAATCGGAGGATTCGAGTAATTCGACTAACGGAGAAACCCAACTTTGAGTTACTTCAACGTCAGAGTTCAGAAGAATGTAATAATTGGCGTTCACTTGTGGCAATGCCCAATTATAACCACCCGCAAAGCCAAGGTTTTCGGTGTTTAAAAGTAATTCAACTGATTTGAAACTTTCTCGAACAAACTCAACTGAATCGTCAGTAGAGCCATTATCGGCTACGATAATTCTGTAATCGGCAGAATGCTCTACTACAGAGGGTAGAAAAGTTTGCAGGTGTTTCTTTCCGTTGTAATTGAGAATTACAATTGCGGTTGTTTTCAAAATAGGTACAGTTATTTTCCAAACATTCCACCCAAATCCATGCCGGGTATATTAGGCAGCATACCTTCGGTAGCTTTAGACATTTCTTTTTGAGCTGCTTCTTCTACGTTGCTTAGTGCTTTGTTTACAGCCGCAACAATCAGGTCTTTCATCATCCCCGCATCTTCGGGTTTGATTAATTCATCGTCAATTTCAAGCGAAAGCAGTTGTTTTTTTCCGTTTGCGGTAGCTTTCACCATTCCGGCACCTGATTCGCCTTCGGCGGTAATATCTCCTAAGCGATCTTGGGCTTCTTTCATCTTGGCTTGCATCTCCTTGACTTTGCCCATCATTCCCATCATGTCTATCATTCCCATTCGTGGTTAAAAGTTTGTAAGTTATTGATTTGATAAGTTAGTAATATTTGAACTAAAAAAGATATTTTACCCATACTTCTCAAGCCTGAATTCTTACTACTCATAATATACAATCCCCGCTCGCATAAAGTTCTGAAAATTACCTGATCAATGTCACCGAACCCGTCAGAAACGAGACTTCATTATTATCTCCGATGCTTTGGATCTTGTACGTGTAAGTACCAACGGGAGCCAATCTGGAACCCGAAGCCTCGGTTCCGTCCCAACCGTTAGCAAGGTCATCCGTTTCAAAAATGATACTTCCCCAACGGTTATAAATTATCATCGAACCCGATTGTAAAAATCTGAACTCAGCTTTGAACTCATCATTTATTCCGTCATTGTTCGGTGTAAATGCCGAAGGGATGAACGTTGCAGCGGGCAAATCAAAGGTGTAAACATTAGAGCGTGAGGAAAATGGGAATGGTGTGCCAGAAGGTAAAATCACAATTTGAGTTGCCAAAACTCTGAAAGAAACTTTGGAAGCATTGGTACTACTGATTATTGCCGCCACAGATTCAGACAAGTCGTTTGTGTTTACCACAGCAGAGATTGAACCATTTTCGTCAATAAATTCTATGGTATAACTTACCTGACCCGTATTTGGTACGTTTGGTATGATGTACTGTGTCCAGTCAAGCTGATTTGGAGATTTTGAAGTAAGAAAAATGGTACAATACGCATCTGATTGTTCGGATTCATTTCCGCAATCGTCAAAGTAAGTATATTTATAGCAATAGTTTTCTTTATCTGGATTTACGTTTGTGTCAATAAATCTATTATTAGTGTCTGTTCCAATTAATGTAAAATTAGATGTTCCGCCTACCGAGCGGTAAAAATTGTAGCTTGGCTTTCTATCTTCCGCTGGATTCTCAAAGAAAATATTAAAATTTACCTCACTTACGTTTATATCAGTGGCGTAACTTACTAGAGTCGGAAAAACGGGTTTTGGAGGTTTTGCAGCAGAAGCAGGGTCAATCTCCAGCGTATTTGAAATGATTTCCACTGTTTTTGTCATTCCCCCACCAATAGGAACCGTAAATATATTTACAGCCTGAAACGTAAAAACACTGCTGCACTTCAGTCCGTTAAAAGTATGTGTTCTTGTTAAAGGTGAACTGAGCGTAAGCAAATTGTAACAATTTGCCGTAGGGCAGGTAAGTTCGTCTTTGTATAAATCATTTTGCTGAATAATACCGTTGGGAGACAGCGGCTTGTTCCATTCTAAATCTACTTGGGTATCCGAAATGACATCTGCTTTTAAAGACATTGAACAAACTACGTTTGATTCTCTCGCAACGCCGCAGTTGTCAACGTACGCTATTTTAAAACAGTAATCCTGAGCGGGGTCAAGGTCAGTAACTTGGGCAACGCCATTGGGGAAGCCCCCGTTACCATCATTGTATGGAATCCATGAATAAGCTCCATCGTCAACAGCATAAGAAAATTTATACTTGACATTAGGTATAAATCCTTTAAAGCCAATTTCGTAATCAGTTAAATTTGCCTTTTTCTCGACTCTATCTACGTAAATGATATTTGCCGGATTAGGTAGTTGCAAAGCTGGTTGCGTTGCAGAACAAACAATATTACCATTCTCGCCGGTATAATTTCCTTCAACCACAACTGGTGATGTTGGGGTGTAATTTTTTGTTCTTGTTTGCGTAGTACCAGTTGCTATTACTTCTTCCGGAGGAAAACCGTCCCCCCACTGAATAATGTATTTTGAGTGATTATTAGTAGGAACATTATTCACAGAGGGAATGGTAACCGTTACTATTGAAGTTCCACAAGTAACGATAGTTGCGGTAACGGGTTGACGTTTTTTTAGAGAGATCAGTTTACAAGCATAAAAACTCTCATTGCTGGCATTTATGCCGAACTGTGCGGTCCAATAATATCCTTCAGTATAAGTAAAAGAAGTTACTGTTTTAAATGCTGTATCAATATCAGCAATGTTTTTAATGTTTTGGATGTAAGACTTTGAAACTGTGTATTGACCAATTGCGGATGGATTATCTTCAAAAAAATCAAGTTTTATATTATTTTCAAAAGGCTCTAAGCAAATAGTATTTGTCAACGATCCAGCAGGTCCAACAATGCTAAAGTCTCCACCAATGGAAAGCGATGATCTTGGAGGAGTATCACACACCGCAGGTCTTGGCGGTGGTGTATTCTGAGCAACAGAACCAACGAAAAACGAGAGAAAAATAAATGTAAAAATAACGCGTAAGTTGTCCAAGGTAATGTTTTGTAAACGTACCACTCAATAGAATTATTAGA
>JBLHXN010000092.1:0-13578 GCA_047630355.1 Spirosomataceae bacterium
ATACGGCGTTGAATAAATGTCTGAGTTCTAACTCCTCTCCTACCGTTCAACCCGACATTCTCAAACAACTACTAACAAGTTTCCAAACGTCGAAAAAACGAAACGGAATTCTCGTGAAATCAGGTGGTGGTTTTACACAGATTAAAGTTTCAGACTTTCTGTATTTCTATTCCGAAGAAAGCATCACTTTCGGCGTAATAACCAATAACCGTTACATCATTGAAGAAACTATAGATCAACTTTTTGATTCGATTTCACCCGAAGAATTTTACCGAATAAACCGGGGACAAATTGTTTCAAAAAGTGCTATTTCTAAATTCGAGCCGTACTTTAACCACCGTGTAAAACTCACCGTGACAAATCCTCGGGATTAGGAATTCACCGTCAGCCGTCCGAAAACGAGTGAATTTAAAGCGTGGATTAATAGCTGACAAAAAAACGCAGAGCAACAATTGCTGCTCTGCGTTTTATAAAAAGGTTGACTTCTAATTTACTTCAACGGGCTAATCACGTAACTAAACGATAGGTTATCCGCCTTAATTTGATACTTTTCGAGCGGCATAAAACCCCAGCTATTATCACCACCAAGTCCCATTTGACTGTGGTCAATGTTGACGTTTACTAAATCACGAATTGGTATATCAAACGTATGCCTTTGCTGCTTTTTCGCACCTTCGTCAAAGTCGGAATTAAGCTGATTATGAGCACTGAAGCTAAAGGTTTTGGGAGCCGTTACTTTAACTCCTTTTCCTGCCCCATTGGCAAATGAAACCGTACGAATGTCCGTTCGGTAGCCGTTCTCCTGCGGACGAATGTACTCAAAATACAAGTCCTTAACTTTGGCATTGTACGAACCAACCAACGCCGAGGTGTACCTATCCTGATAATTCTCGTGCTCTCCCCTACCGTAATACGTTACGTTATCGTAGGCTTTACCCAAGATAAAATTTGTCCCAAATCGAGGTAAGACCGGAAGGCTCTTAGCAATCTGGTTTAGTTGCGTTTTCACCAAAACTTCGCCTTTATTATTTATGGTATATATAACCCCAACCTGACCATTTACCACCGGCAATTGATACACTGAAGTGATTACTAAACCGCTACTTGCATCAAAGGTTTTTCCGGTAAATTCGTTTGAAGAAATAACGTTTTTACCGTCAGCTGAACTCAAAGTTAAGCTAAAAAACTGCTGATTTTCGGTTGCTTCCTTCCACTGCCCCAATAACTTCGGCATGTTGTAACCGTAATCGTTGTCATTTGGAGCACGCCAGAAATTAGCTTTCGGCCCTTGCTGTAATACGTTACCTTGCCCATAATCCAAAGCGGTTAGAATTCCATTTTTACTATTAAATGTGATTTCAAAGCCCGTTCCGTTTATCGTAACTGATTCGCTGCTTGCATTCACTTTAAGTCCAGTTGCGTTATTGTCAAAAGCGATCGGTGAGAAATCAGTTAGCTGAAACTGCTCGTACGCCAATAAGTGATTTGCGGGAATCAACGGCGTGGCTGCTTTCGAATGCATGGATACGTTTAAGTGATATTCAGCGTTCGGATTCGATAGTTTCGGCAAGGGAATTTGTACTTGTTTAGATTTATACGGAGCTACATTTTGTTCCGGTAATTTTCCACTTGCAACTTCCTTTCCGTTTTCAAGTAAAGTCCATGAAAAACTGTACTCAGAAAGGTTAGTAAAGTCGTACATATTCTTCAACGTAACCTTGCCTGATTTTGGATTTTCAGATTTGATTTTCACGAATTGATACACCTTCTTAACTTCGTACAAAGCCGGGTGAGCCGAGCGGTCAGGGTTCACAATTCCGTTGAGGCAAAAGTTATTGTCATTTTGAAGTTCCGCTCCGCCGAGGTCTCCGCCAAAAGCGTAATACTCAACGCCTTTTTCGTTCTTGGTTTTTAACCCCTGATCTGCCCAATCCCAGATGAAACCGCCTTGCAGCACGTCGTATTTTTCAATTACATCCCAATAGTCCTGAAAATTGCCGAGGCTATTTCCCATCGCGTGAGCGTACTCGCACTGAATAAACGGACGTTTTGGATTATTCTCGGCGTACTTAATTGTCTCGTCAATTCGGGCGTACATCGGAGCGTGAATATCGGTGTTTGCCGCCATCGTAGCTCCTTCGTACTGAACAGGGCGAGTATCATCGTGGGCTTTTAGCCAAGCGTAAGTAGCTTCAAGATTTGCTCCGTTTCCGGCTTCGTTTCCGAGCGACCACGTTACAATTGACGTAAAATTCTTATCCCGCTCAAACATCCTGATGGTACGGTCTAAATGCATCGCTTTCCATTCGGGGCGATAGCTGGGATGAATGGCAATCGCCGCCGTGTCGCCGTCCAAACCCTGATTAGTTGCTCCCATTCCGTGAATTTCGATATTGGCTTCGTCAACTATATAAAACCCGTATTTGTCCGCCATTCGGTAGAAGAACGGGTTTTTCGGATAATGACTGCAACGAATGGCGTTGATATTATTTTGCTTCATCAGTTCCATGTCTTTCAGCGTAAGTTCTTCGCTGACAACGTGGCCGGTAGTTTCGTCGTGATCGTGGAGGTTTACGCCTTTGATTAAAACGGGCTGCCCGTTCACTAAAAACTGGTTGTTCTTGATTTCAATTTTGCGGAATCCAATTTTCGAGCTAACCGCCTCGGTAACTTTTCCTTCCTTGTCTTTAAGCGTGAAAAGTAATGTGTAGAGGTTTGGCTTCTCGGCATTCCACGTTTTGATGTTCGGTAGTTCTTTTTCAAAATCAACCGTCGTATTTTCGGCGGATAGGTTTACGGTTTTGGTTTCGGAATAAATCTCGGTTTCACCATCCATCAAAATTACTTCCAATTGATGATTTGTACCGTTAGTCACTTCAAAACTCAGGTTGAATTTTCCGTCCGTGTAATTATTGGTCAAATCAGCCACGACGCGGTAATCTTTGATCGTCGTTTTATTGGTTGCGTACAGGTAAACTTCGCGGTCAATGCCGCTGAGTCGCCAAAAATCCTGATCTTCCAAATAACTGGCATCCGACCAACGCAAAACCTGAACCGTCAGTAAATTTGCCCCCGTTTTTACATATTGCGTAATGTTAAATTCGGCGGGGGTTTTACTGCCTTCGCTGTAACCCACTTTTTCACCGTTTACCCAAACGTACATTGCACCGCTGACGCCTCCAAAATGCAGGTAAATATCTTTTCCGTCCCACTCTTCCGAGATTTCAAAATTACGCTTGTAGCTACCCACGGGATTATCTTCGTGCGGAATAAAGGGAGGGTTTTTCGGAAACGGATAGATAACATTCGTATAGATTGGAATGCCATAACCTTCAAGTTCCCAGTTGGAAGGTACTGGAATTTCGTCCCAGTCTGACGCATCAAAGCCCGCTTTGAAAAAGGTTAACGGCCGTTCCGGTACGCTGTTGGCGTATTTGAAACGCCACATTCCGTTTAATGATTGGTAAAACGGCGATTTCTCCCAACTTTCGTTTTGCAAAGCATTTTCTGCGTCAGCGTAACGGTAGAACGATGCCGTTGGGTCTTCCCGATTAATCTGAAATATTTCGGGGTTTTCCCATTCAGGATTCTCCCATTTCGGAGCTTTTTGATTATTCTGTGTACAAGAGATTTGAATCGTGCACACGAGTGCCAATAGCGTCGCTATTCGGGCAGAAGGTTTGTTGGTCATGAAGTATTAAGTTAGAATAAAGCTGACTGTTGCACCACGTATTTTACATAAAAAATCGAACTTACTTATAAATATCAATTTTTCTTTTGTCAGTTCGAGCGGAGTCGAGAACATCCTCGTAGCGGTTCTCGACTCCGCTCGAACTGACACTTTTTATGAGTAAGCGATATACAGAAAGAGCATAAAGTGCTGTTTTAAAGATTACAAATATATCAACTTATTTATACAAGAAGTCCAAAAAGTTATATTTGAATAGAAGTTGAGTTTGATTTAACCACGGAGTTTCACAAAGTGGCAAATAACGGCTCTGTGCAACTCCGTGTCGTACTCTATAAATTCTGCGGTTGTTGAGTGACACTTGTACTATCTCAGTTTAAGAAGTCATGGTATCTAACCGATGGAATAATTCCCACGCCGTATCACCCGTCCAGAAGAACGGTTTACCATCCGCCATAACCAAAAACCGTTGTTAGAAGTGTGAATAGAAGTTTATGAAATTTCATTTTCTTTGAGGTTGAATTTAGGTTTTTAAGGATAGTGAAAGTGTTTTAAACCGTTTGCTTTTTGAGGTATGCAGTTTATTGTATTTTGTGGTATATTGGTGGTCGTGTATGGAGGATTAAATAAAATTATATCATATATACACTCATTAGCTGGCAGCCTAAAAAAACAGAACCGTAGGAAGAAACTAAGTATGATACAGACAATTAATCTAAAAAGTGTTGCGACATACGACAATCACGGCGTTCAACTAAACGACTTGAAAAAGATAAATTTTATTTACGGTGCGAACGGTTGTGGGAAGACCACAATTTCAAATTTTGTTCACGATACAACAGTCCCAAAATTCCAAGACAGTGCAATGAAATGGAGTAATGACTTGCCTATTAAGGTCTTGGTTTACAATAAAGCCTTTAGAGAAAGAAATTTTGGAAAAGGCAGATTGAATGGCGTGTTTACTCTTGGTGAAGCAACCGCTGAACAGATAAAAGATATTGAAGAAAAGATTGAAGTCAGAAGGTGTTCAGAAAAGAGAAACTTTGGACAAACTAAAGGCTAAAAAAGAAGCTTTAGAGAATGAATTTAAGGAATCTACTTGGACAAAGGTTTACAAAAAAAATAAAAATGAGTTCAAGGAAGCATTTACCGGAACACTTCAAAAGGAATCATTTAAGAACAAGATTATACATGAATCAGCAACCAACACTGTAGAATTAAATACTTTAGAAACTCTTAAAGATAAAGCTCAGACTATATTCGGTCAGCAACCACAACCAATTGAGCCAATTAAACAAATTTCATTTGGTAGGATTTTGGAGATTGAATTGAATGAAATTTGGAAAAAAATTATAGTTGGAAAAGCCGATGTAGATATTGCAAAACTTATCCAACGCCTTAATATCAACGATTGGGTAAATCAAGGAAGAGAATATATAAAGGACGAAGTTTGTCCTTTTTGTCAACAACAAACAATAACAACCGATTTTACTACACAGTTAGAAACCTTTCTTGATGAAACATACTTAAATCACATTAAATCATTAAAAGAATTAAAACAGGAATACAATACCCTTGCACAAAATATAATCAATGAATTAAACGCAATTGAAGCCAATCAAAAGGCTTTTAGCAATTCAAAACTTGATATTGACAAATTTTCAGCCTATCTAAAAACGTTAATTAGCCAGAATACTGCCAACGCCGAATATTTACTAAATAAGGTTAAAGAGCCAAGCAGGAGTATCGACCTTGTTTTGATTAAGGAACAATTTGAATTAATATCAGAACTAATCAATTCTGCTAATACTGAAATACAAAAGCACAATCAAATTGTAACTAATTACGCAACAGAGAGAAACAATTTGATTAAGTCTATTTGGAAGTATGTAATCGAAGATTATGGAACAGAGATTACTGCATTTACAATCAACAAGGGTGGTTTAGAAAAAGGGATTAAAAACTTAGAAAAACAGCGTAAAGAGAAGCTTGAACAAGCTGCTAAATTAGACATTGAGATCAAGAGGCTAAGCAAGAATGTAACGAGTATTCAACCTGCGATTAATGAAATCAATCGAGTTCTGAAATCATACGGATTTTCAAATTTTCAAATTGTCCCTACTCAAGAAGTGGGCTTCTATCAAATTGAACGTGAGGATGGGACAATTGCGGAAACTACTCTTAGTGAAGGTGAAGTAACGTTTATTACATTCTTATACTACTTACAGCTTTCTAAAGGCGGCTTGTCTGAAGAGGAAGTTAACAATGAAAGAGTTGTGGTTATAGACGACCCAATATCAAGCCTTGATAGTAATGTGTTGTTTGTAGTAAGCACGTTAATTAAAGAGATTATCAAAAACATTAAAGCTGATATTGGCACAGTCAAGCAGCTTATTCTTTTGACTCACAATGTATATTTCCACAAAGAAGTCTCATTCATTGATGGAAGAACAAAGACTTGTAATAAGACAAACTTTTGGATATTAAGAAAGAACAACAAAGTTACAAGTTTGCAAAGTTTTGGTATAGAAAACCCTATTCAATCTTCATATGGACTACTTTGGCAAGAACTGAAAAGTGAAGAAATCAAATCAAGCCTGACCATTCAAAACATAATGCGTAGAATAATTGAAAACTACTTCAAGTTGCTTGGTAAATTAGGTGATGATGCTTTGATTCTTAATTTTCCTACAAAGGAAGAACAGGAAATATGCAGGTCTTTGATTTCTTGGATTAATGATGGTTCTCATAGTATTAATGATGACTTATTTATAGAATTACAAGACAGGACAATTGAAATGTACAAAAGGTTTTTAAAGATATTTTTGTATTGACTAATCGTGAAGGGCACTACAATATGATGATGAATATAGAATGAGAAACAAGGAGATACTATGAAAGCAGAAAACCAATCCACTGACAACAGCTACACGCAGGCAAGGAGAGTCCTTCGTGAGCAAGAAGCTATGAAATCTTAATAAAAAAACAGCACTATCTCATAAAGTGTGTAAGTAAAAAATATCTATTAAGGCTTTTAGCCTATTAATTTGCATCATATTACATTCAGAATCAAAGATAACCCAATGACTATTTACGATAAATATATTCTTCCAAGAGCAATTAACTGGGTTTGTAAGCAAGAAACCAGTATGCGTCAACGGATGAAAGTGATTCCGTTAGCTACGGGGAATGTTTTGGAAATTGGTGTTGGTTCGGGGTTGAATTTACCGCTTTACAATAAAAAAAAGTAACGCACCTAACCGCCATTGAACCTTCAAAAGAAATATGGGCAAAAAACGTTGTCGATACAAAAAGTCTACCTTTTGAGTTTGACTTCGTTGAGGCAATGGCAGAAAATATTCCGGAAGATGACAACAGTTTTGACACGATTGTTATTACCTACACCCTTTGCACAATTATGGATACCAATAAGGCTCTTGAAGAAATGCGAAGAGTCTTGAAACCAAACGGGAAACTGATATTCTGTGAACACGGGAAAGCTCCCGATAAAGCTACACAAAAGCAGCAAAGCTTTATCAACCCACTTTGGAAACGTCTGGGCGGTGGCTGTAACCTGAATAAAGATATCCCACTTATCATTGAAGGTAATGGCTTTAAGATGATTGATTCAAATGAGATGTACATCCCCGGCTGGAAACCCGCCAGTTTTAACTATTGGGGCACGGCCAAACCTTATTAAAACGTCAGTCAACGAGTGATTAAGGGTGTCGTTTTGTTCGGGCACTCTTTATCTACCGAGCGTCGGTCGCCGAGCGGCGGCGGCAAAAAATGTCATCCCTTCGGGATTCCTTGTCACGAATCCACCATCTTCCATAATCATAGCATTCTTCCCACCACTTGAAGATTTCTTTTAAAGAACAGACAGACATGTACCAAAATTCGTATTTTTGGTACATATTTAAAATATATGGGACAAACTACACCACATTACAAACTTGCTAAACTTCCGCCCTCACGGGATAAAATTGAAACTATCGCAATATTAAGGCAAGCTAATAAGTCTACTGCTGCATTAGCAGAATTAAAGGGTATTGCAAAGACTATCCCGAATCAGGCGATGTTAGTTAACGCAATAGTTTTGCAAGAGGCGAAGGATAGTTCGGAGATTGAAAATATTATCACAACCCAAGATGAGCTTTACAAAGCCCTAACCATTAATAAAACTCAAGTAACGGCAGATGTAAAAGAAGTTGTCAATTACAGAACGGCAATTTTTCAAGGTTACAACCTTGTAAAAAAGCAGGGATTTTTGAGGGTCAATGATATAATTGCGATCCAACAAGAATTAATTGGTAACACCGCAGGACTCAGAAGTACACCCGGAACAGTATTAAAAAATGACAAAACCGGAGAGGTTGTATATACGCCACCGCAAGACAAAGCCGAGATAATTGACTTGCTAACTAATTTCATCAATCATTTTAACCAATCCGACGATTTGTCCCCGCTAATAAATTTGGCAATTCTTCATTACCAGTTCGAGAGTATTCACCCATTTTACGATGGAAACGGTCGAGCCGGACGGATATTGAACATTTTATACTTAATTCTTAATAACTTGATAGATATTCCTATTTTGTATTTGAGTTCTTACATCATTGATAATAAGCCTGATTATTACAGACTTTTAAATCAGTTAAACAAAACAGGTGAATGGGAAGAATGGATAATATTTATGCTGAAGGCAGTTGAGCATACATCTAAAGACACGATAAGAAAGATCACTAAAATCAAAGATCAACTCGACTCTACAATTATCAAAGTGCAAAACGAAGCACCTAAAATTTATCGTAAAGAACTTGTAGAACTTTTGTTTGAGCAACCGTATTCCAAGATTGAATTCGTGATTGAGAAACTCGGAGTTGAAAGGAAAGCCGCTTCACGGTATTTAAAGGAATTAGAGAATATTGGTGTTCTCGAATCACAAAAAATTGGGCGTGAAACTTTATATATTAACAAAACACTAATTGAGATTCTAAAGCAATAGTTGCATAGAAGTCCGGTTATTTAGAAACGTTACTGTCAAACCTCAATACCCATACCATTCCTCCCACCATTTTTGCAGGTTTCGGCGAATTTCGTTTATCGCGGTGGTGTGGTCTTTTGACCCGACATGACTTGTGTCGCATAATGGCAAAAGGAAAAAACAATGATATTCAGTATCAAAAAATCCTGCAACACAGAATAGGTTTATACCATTACCATAGTCACACTCCTTGCTGAGGATAATCACATTTTAAATCACGACTATTGTTTAGCTTTACAGAAAACAATAACATCATGAAACCTTCAAACGAAACCATGCTGAGATTTTATCAGCAATTAGGTCGTGTATTCTACGGAATTGCCGATGCTGACGGAACAGTAAGATTCGATGAAATAGCAAAACTCGACGTAATTGTAAAGGAATATTGGCTACCCTTAGAGTCAACTTTTGACGAATTTGAAACAGACTCTGCCTATCAAATCGAAATTGTATTTAGCTGGCTTCATGAGAATGATTGGCACGAAGGCGATACGCTCAAAAAGTTCGGTGAATACATGACCGAGCACCCCAAACTTTTTACTGAGAAAAACCGGCAATTAATTTATGACACCGCTGAGAAAATAGCTGAGTCTTTCTACGGATTTAATAAAAAGGAGACGACTTTTTTGCACGAACTAAGTACAATATTAGCATACTAGGATACATTTAAATTCTGTTTCCTCAATAAGTAAAAACTCACTGTTACACTTATGAAAAATAAGTAGAAACGGAACTGCCTTCGAGAGCCTCAGGCTGACAACAGAACTTAAAGATTTAGAGGTTTCTCAATACCCGTACCATTCCTCCCACCATTTTTGCAGGTTCCGGCGGATTTCATTTTCGCGGGCGTTGTTGCCGGGTTCGTAGATTTTTTCACCTTTGAGTTCGTTGGGAAGGAAGTTTTGTTTGGCAAAGTTACCTTCGTAGTTGTGTGAATACTGATAATTTTTACCGTAGCCAATTTCTTTCATCAACTTCGTCGGGGCGTTGCGAAGCGGCAACGGAACGGACAAATGACTCGTTTTTTCGGCAATGGCAATCGCCTTGTCAATTGCCAAATAAGAAGCGTTTGACTTGGGCGAAGTAGCGAGGTAAATAGCGGTTTGTGAGAGAATTATCCGTGATTCGGGATAACCAATTTTCTTCACGGCATCCATGCAATTATTTGCCATAATAACCGCCGTCGGATTAGCATTTCCGATATCTTCGGAAGCTAAAATTAACATCCTACGGGCAATGAAACTTGGGTCTTCTCCCGCCACAATCATGCGAGCCATCCAGTACAACGCAGCGTTGGGATCAGAACCCCGAATGGATTTGATGAACGCCGAGATAATATCGTAATGTTGCTCACCCGATTTATCGTAACGGGCAATATTTTTTTGAATGACTTCGTCCACCAGTTCATCCGAAATGATAACCTGCTCTTCGGTGGTTTGAGAATTTACTACAATTTCGAGCAGGTTCAATAATTTACGCCCGTCGCCACCGGATAAGCGGAACAATGAATCGGTGCTTTGAATATCAAATTTCCGCTTAGCAAAAGTTATGTCTTCGGTTATCGCACGGTTCAATAGAGCAGCCAGTTCTTTCGTCCCGAAACCTTCCAAAATATAAACCTGACAACGGGAAAGCAGAGCGGCGTTTATTTCAAACGAGGGGTTTTCGGTCGTTGCTCCGATGAGCGTGACGTTTCCTTTTTCCACGCCACCAAGCAACGCATCTTGCTGCGATTTGTTGAAGCGGTGAATTTCGTCAATAAATAAAATGGGTGGAAATAATCCCGACGGACGGTTCAGGATTTCCCGCAAATCTTTTACGCCCGCATTGATAGCACTCAGACTGTGAAACGGGCGTTTAGTAACTTCGGAAAGCATTAACGCCAAGGTAGTTTTACCCACTCCCGGCGGTCCCCACAAAATCATGGACGGCACTAAGTTACTCTCAATTGCCCGACGAAGTGGTTTTCCTTTTCCTAAAATATGTTCTTGCCCGATGTAATTATCAAAGTTACGGGGACGGAGGCGTTCGGCGAGTGGTGTAGCTGCATTCATGCCGCAAAGTTACGGATTCAAAACTTCAAACCCAGCCGATTTCCTTACGTCAAATTCACCATTTTCATTCGTAAAAATTAGATAGACTTCAAAACCTACCTTTTGAGCGAGTTCGAGCGATTTTTCAATTCCCAAAACCATACACGCCGTAGCGTAACCATCAGCGTCAGTGCAATTATCGGCTAACACGGAAGCACTTAATAAATTATGCGTTACCGGATAACCCGTTTTTGGGTCAATGGTATGGCTGTACTTTTTACCGTCTCGCTGGATAAATTTTCGGTAGCTTCCCGACGTGGCAAGTGATTTATTTTTGAGTGAAATGACCGCTTGTAATTTCCGTTCGCCGCTTTCCACGGGTTTATCAATTCCGATATTCCACGATTCATTTCGACTATTAATACCATTTGCCCGGACTTCCCCGCCGATTTCAATCATATAATTCACGATTTCTTTCGACTCCAAAAATTCAGCAACCGCATCGACCGAATAGCCTTGAGCAATGGCGTTAAAATCAATACTTACGTTTTTTTTTCGACGAACCAGTTGTTCATTCTCAATACTAATTTGCTGATAGTCAACTAACTGATTCAGACTATCAATCTGCATGTTAGTTGGTGGCGGCAAGTCTTTTTTAAAGCTAAAACCCCACGCTTTTACAAGCGGGGCAACGGTAATGTCAAACGCTCCGTCGGTTACTGTTGATATTTTTTGTGAAGCGTTAAATACCCGAATAAAGGGTTCGTCAAGTTTTACATTTACTTCTCCCTCATTCACTTTTGAGATAATTGAGTTGTCCACCCAAAGCGACATGCTTTGATCAATGTCTTTAAAGAGAGTTTGAATATCAGCGGTAAAATCCCGACTCAAGGAATCCTGGTACACAATTCTAAAAGTTGTTCCCTGTGCGTTTCCCTGAAGTGTTATGAATTCGGCAGGAGATTTAGTGCAGGAGATTGCGACAGAGAATAATAATAAAATGCTAAATAAATATGAAACTCGTTTGAGTGACTTTGTGTAAGAACCGTTTACGGAATTCCCTTCGATAAACTCAGGGTGACGTTTACGAGTGTCAGCCTGAGCTTGTCGAAGGCATCTTAGAACAGGATGATTGATAAATGAATTGATGTTTTTGAGTTTCACGAATTGAACGAGTTTTGTTGTTAAAATAAAAACTCCTCACTACACAGAGCAGTGAGGAGTTCCAAAATATTTGTTATTCTAAATGACTGTTCTCGACCGCCCGGCGGCCCAGTCCGCTCGAACTGACTCAGCAAATCTAAGCTTTCTTAAATTGAGGTATTTAGAGTCTTACAATCAATTTTGAAGCGTTTATCCTCCGAAGTCGTCAAAGGCTACTTGCTCATCAGGGATTCCCCAGTCTTCCGCCATTTTAAGTACGGATTGATTCATCATTGGCGGGCCACAGAAATACACTTCAAGTTCTTCCGGCTCGGCGTGTTTTTCCAAGAATTCATGAATTACCACATTGTGCACAAAACCTTTAAAGCCGTCGTTAGTTGGATCGTCAAGGTTTTTTTTGAGTGTCCAGTTATCTTCCGGCATCGGATTATCCAACGCAACCGCAAGGCGGAAGTTTGGAAAGTGCTTTTCAATTTCTCTGAATTCGTTGATGTAGAAAAGTTCTTTCTTGGTTCTGCCCCCGTAAAAGAATGTCACTTTTCGTCCAGTTTTTGCCGTTTGGAATAAGTGGTACAAGTGCGAACGCATGGGAGCCATTCCGGCACCACCACCGATATAGAGCATTTCCCGACTGGAATCTTTAATGAAGAACTCTCCGTAAGGACCAGAAATATTAACTTTATCGCCCGGCTTTAAGTTAAAAATATACGAAGAAGCAATACCCGGATTTACGTCCATCCAGTCTTTCTTGTCGCGATCAAACGGTGGCGTAGCAATACGAACCGTAAGTTTTACGATGTTTCCTTCGGCGGGATGATTTGCCATAGAATAGGCTCTAAAAACCTCCTCATCGTTTACCATTTTGAGTTTCCACAACTTGAAGTTATCCCAGTCTTTCTGAAATTTATCCGGCGAATCGTGGTATTTCGGGTGAGCCGTAATATCCATATCTTTATATTCTACAACGCATTCAGGAATATCAATCTGGATATATCCGCCCGCCTCAAAATCAAGCGTTTCGCCCTCGGGCAACTTTACTTCAAACTCTTTGATGAATGTTGCTACGTTATAATTTGACGTAACTTCGCATTCCCATTTCTTTACCCCAAATACCTCTTCCGGCACTTGGATTTTCATATCTTCTTTCACTTTTACCTGACAAGCAAGACGCTGGTGATCAGCCACTTCCTTTCGGTTAAGATGGTTAGTTTCGGTAGGTAATACTTCTCCACCACCTTCGTAAATTTGACACCTGCACATGGCACAAGTTCCACCGCCACCGCAAGCAGAAGCGAGTAATAAACCCTGCTCCGACAAAGCAGTAAGCAGCGTTCCACCTGGTTTCACAGTAAGCGTTTTTTCGCCATTTATGACCAATTGAACGTCTCCTTGAGGCAAAAGTCGCTTTTTGGCTTCTAAGATCAAGAATACAAATAGCAGTACTACGAGTATAAAAACTACGATACCGCTCGCTAATGTTATTAACATAATTGTTTTGTTTAAGAACCCCATCCCCGAACCTTTCCGCATCGGCGGTTCGACCCCACAGGGAGAGGGAGTTTTTTATCGTTGGATTAAAGTTTAATGCCTGAAAAACTTAAAAATGCCATTGCCATTAGTCCCGTGACCATCATTGCAATTCCTAA
>JBLHXN010000093.1:0-13419 GCA_047630355.1 Spirosomataceae bacterium
CCTTTTTTTACAATTGTTTGTTGGTAAGTATCACGCCTATTAATGGCACTCCGTGGATTGATGACATTGGTAAATACGGCTGATGGCCCAATAAATACATCATCTTCACAGGTGACCCCAGTATAAATGGATACGTTATTCTGTACTTTGACGTTTTTACCGAGTTTAACCCTTGAAGAAATCACCACGTTTTGTCCAATGTTACATTCTTGGCCAATAATGCTGTTACTCATAATGTGAGAGAAATGCCAAATTTTGGTTCCGTCTCCGATAATGGCTCCTTCATCAATAATGGCGGTAGGATGGCAAAAGTAATTTTTCATTTTTATTTATGCTCGAAATACTGCCTTATGCTGTTAGTGATATACATTAAAGTCTCGTCGTCAAGTTCTGTATGCATCGGAAGTGAAATTACCTGTTGGCATAACTGACTTGTAACGCTGAGGTCACCCGCAACTCGCCCCATGTTTTTATAAGCAAATTGTTCCGCCAAGGGAATGGGGTAATAAACCATAGATGGGATACCCAAGCCTTGTAAGTGTTCCTTTAATCCGTCTCGTCTTTCTGCTGGAACTTTAAGGGTATATTGATGAAAAACGTGCGTTGATTTTGGATTCCTTTCGGGAATTTGAACTTGAGGAATAAGTCCTAATTCAGCATCATAAAATGCCGCTGCCTTCTGTCGGGCAACTATATAAGCGTCTAGCTTTTTGAGTTTTTGAAGTAAAATGGAAGCTTGAATAGTATCCAACCGAGAATTGATGCCAACCACATCATGCTTATATTTCTGTGCCTGTCCGTGATTTGCTATTTGCCTAACCTTTTCCGCAAACAGCCGATTGTTTGTCAATACCGCTCCTCCGTCGCCGTAACATCCTAAGTTTTTTGACGGAAAAAATGAAGTTGTTCCGATGTGCCCGAGTAAGCCGGCAGCTTTTCTATCCTCGCCAATGGCGTAGGTTGCTCCGATTGACTGAGCGTTATCTTCAACAATGTACAATTTGTGCTTCTTACATAGTTCAACTATGGTTTCCATATCAGCACACTGTCCAAATAAATGAACCGGCACAACGGCTTTAGTTTTGTTTGTGATTGCCTGTTCGATTGCATCTGCCGTTATGTTGAACGTATCGGGGTCCACGTCAACCATGACCGGAACTAAACCTAAAAGAGCGATTACTTCCGCAGTAGCTACGTAGGTAAAAGCAGGAATAATAACTTCGTCACCCGGTTGAAGATCTAACGACATAAATGCTAATTGTAGGGCATCGGTGCCGTTTGCACAAGCGATGACGTAACTCGCTCCTAAGTATTCTTGAAAATTCTTTTCAAACTCCTTTACTTCCGGGCCGTTAATAAATAGGGCAGAGCTGACACATTTTTGTATCGCCTCGTCTATTTCGGTTTTAATGTGTTCATATTGACCCTTTAGGTCAACCATGGAAATTTGTTGTACCATATACCCGTTCACTACTTATTTACTTCGTGCTTTTTTGATTATTATATTGCTTAGTATTCGTAAAAAGTACTGCATATCGGTCTTCAATGGGTGTTGTTCGTACGCGGAGATATACGCAAGCTCTGATGCTACGATTTCTTCAAAAGAGGTGGGTAAATCTGCGTAATAAGGTGGCAGCAAACCCGGTTTTAATTTTGGTCTTATTGCTTTTAAATTTTCGGGATACAGACCAAAATAGTGTTGACTGATAGGTCTTACCCCAACTAATTTAATATCTCCTTTTAATAAATTTATCAGCATGGGCAATTCATCAATCCAATATTTACGAATGATCCTTCCTCCGGTACTTACCCTAAAATCATCCCGAAACTTGCCAGAGCTATCCAATCCGGTTTCCTTGTGTAAAAATTCTTGCACATACTCGGCATATGGGTGCATGGAACGGAACTTATAAATAATAATCTCCTTATTGTTCATACCCAATCTTTTCATCCTAAAAAGAAAGCCTTCCTTTGACTCCTTATTTGTTGTACTTGGATTAAGCAGTGGATTTTTTTTAGCTATAAACAGTGTTTGGTGATTTTGTTCTATTACTTTTTCAATGGTAAAACCGCAGTATATAAGTCGGCCAAGAACTTCTGATTTCGATAGGTCAACCGGTACGTGTAACAATCTGCAAATTTTTCTAAAACCCTTTAGTTTCGGTAAAACCCTTCGAAAAAGAAAGTGAAGCGGATAAATCAACTTAAAGCTAATCGGGTGTACTTTTTCCTTGTAGGTTACTTTTATGTTTTCAGCAGTTTTTACTTTAAATGCAAATAGTTGCGTATCATTAATTTTTACCCAAGCCGACTGAAAAATTTGATTCGGGTTATAAGCTTTAATTAATGGGTCTTTTAACAGTATATTTTTAGCTTCATGATCTACATTTAAATCTTGAATTCTTGCGGCAATATGCCATTTTTGCTCTCCATCAAACCTTTCATCAAATAGATAGTCTATCACATCAATATGTTTATTGATGGTAGTCTCAACTTTTATAAGTTTAGCACTCACGTTAAGCACAGATATATCCATATGGTAGGTTTCGGTACATTGAACAAGTATACCGGAACAAGTGAATAAATTCATTACTACAATCGCAAATCCACACGGTCTCGTGCAAACACCGACTTAACGTCAAATACCACTGATTGCTCATTTTTTCTTAACTTTTCGATTTCTAAAACTTTAAATTCGTTGTGGGCAACCGCCGCTATAATGCCATCGTAACGTTTATTTTTCAGCGTATTAATTAGCTCAATGCCGTAATGCTCTTTCACTTCAGCTGCTGAGGCCCAAGGGTCGTAAATATCTACATCTAATCCAAAGTCTTTTAGTTCCTGATGTATGTCAATTACTTTCGTATTACGAATATCTGGACAGTTCTCTTTGAACGTAATACCCAAAATCAGAATGCGGCATTTTTGCAAAACCAATCCGTTACTAATCAAGGATTTTAACATTTTTTTTGCGATGAAGCCTCCCATACAATCGTTGACCATCCGTCCGGATGAAATAACTTGAGGGAAGTAGCCTAAGCTTTGGGCTTTGTGAACCAAATAATATGGGTCAACTCCGATGCAATGTCCACCAACCAAACCGGGTGAAAATTTCAAAAAATTCCATTTTGTACCAGCTGCTTCTAAAACGTCGTTTGTATCGACTCCCATCCGGTCGAACATCAACGCTAACTCATTGACGAATGAAATGTTTATATCACGTTGGGCATTTTCAATGGCTTTTGCCGCTTCAGCGACCTTTATATTCGGGGCTTCATAAATACCCGCCGTGATAATGCTACCGTAAAGTGCTGATAAGAAGTCAAGCGTGTGCTTATCTGACCCTGAAACTATCTTTAAAATTTTAGTAAGTGTTCTTTCTTTATCGCCCGGGTTTATTCTTTCGGGGGAGTATCCGATACTAAAATTGCTGTTGAACGTCAGACCACTGGTTTTTTCTAAGATTGGTACGCATTCATCTTCGGTACAACCGGGGAAAACGGTAGACTCATAGACAACAACATCCCCCGAACTTAAATAGGAACCCACCAATTTTGAGGCGGTATAGAGGTAACTTAAATCTGGTTTGTTAAAAGAGTCGATTGGCGTAGGAACCGTAACTATATATACATTGCATTCGCTCAAATCTTCGGTATTGTTCGTAAAAGTACTATATATAGATGCTTTCAACTCCACCTCGCTAACCTCCAACGTTCGGTCTATATTTGAATGTAAATCATCTATCCGCTTTTGGTTGATGTCATATCCGATAACCGGATATTTTTTTCCAAATTCCACGGCTAATGGTAAGCCGACGTATCCTAAACCAATAATTCCGATTTTTGCAGTTTCAAGTGTAACCATAGAAATTTTAGTTGATAAATGCGGTCTTTTGTTTAGTGATTAATCTAATGTCTGCCATTACCATTTCTCTTATCAGCTGTTCCAAGTTGTATTTCGGTCGCCAATCAAGTTTTTATTGTGCCTTCGTGGGGTCTCTAACCAATAATTGTACTTCAGTAGGTCTAAAGTATTTTGGATTCACCGCAATTACTTTCTTTCCGATTGGGAGAATATGAAGTAGGTCTGTAAAACTTTTAACTACACCGATTTCATCTACGCCTTCTCCTTGAAATTCTATTTCAAGGAGAAGGCGTAGATGAAATGCCTTGCGTACGAATTCCCTAATAGTTGTAGTAATACCAGTGGCAACAACAAAGTCATCGGGCGTTTCTTGTTGTAAAATCAGCCACATGGCTTCAACGCAACAATGAATTATAAGCCAAATGACTTTTAAAACTAAAAATCGAAAACTGTGTTTAAGATGTCTTAAACGCAGAAAAAGCATCCATAAAAGGATGCTTTTTTGCGGTCTGGACGGGATTCGAACCCGCGACCCCCTGCGTGACAGGCAGGTATTCTAACCAGCTGAACTACCAAACCGTTTTTCACATTTAAGCGAGTCGCTCTGTTAATGTGAATGCAAATATAAGGGGTTTATCTTACCTGTCAATAGCAAATCTGAAAAAATATTCATCAAAATTGTTAAGTCATTGCTAATCAATTGAATGAACTATGTAAGTTTTTTGAAAGAAGTGAGAAATATCAGCGGTATGAATATTTTCGGCTGCTTTTCCATAAATCACAATGGTATTACGAAGAAACAAACCCTCATTTTTGTAAGTGCTTTACTTCCCTTTTTATCATTTAGCCAGTACAAAACAGCGGAGGGTGCTCGCTTCAGTGGAATTCCGAGCTTGAGCGTGAAATCTGATAAAAATCTTATAATAGCTATAGAAGGTCTTTTGTTAGGTTTTGGTCGCGGAGTAAAAGCAACTGTTTTAGTCGAGACGTATAAGTATGCTTTTGACCATCATACGTTGGGTTTGGTGGACATCTGGGAGCGGTTCTGCTTCATATATATAATAAGAATGATATACTTAATCCTAAAATACAGATTGGCGTTGATGGAATAATCGGAATTGAGCATACATCCATCAAAATTTCCGTGAATCTTAGTCTCGGCCGAAAACCAGAATTTAACTTCACGCACGGTACAGGGCTTTATCTACCCAATTTTGGCATAGCTGCCCGCTACGCAATTAAGTAAATTGAGTCGTATCTTTACAAAGCGTGTTATATTTGCTCTATGATTTTAAAAGAATTACTAAACGAACTCGAACAGTTCGCACCGCTGCAATATCAGGAAAGCTACGATAATTCGGGATTATTGGTAGGAAACCCTGACTCATCAGTTAACGCTGCCTTGTTAACCCTTGATGTGACAGAAGCCGTAATTGACGAAGCAGTCGAAAAAGGTTGCAACGTAATTATTGCCCACCATCCAATCATTTTTAGCGGTTTGAAAAAGCTGAACGGAAAAAACTACGTCGAACGAACGGTCATAAAAGCAATTAAGAATGACGTGGCAATTTATGCTTCTCACACCAACCTTGATAATGTTTTTGGTGGGGTGAATTTTAAAATTGCGGAAAAACTGAAGTTGAAAAATACTTCCACACTTACAGATGAAAAGGAAACCCTGAATAAATTGACGTTTTTTGTTCCGGTTAATGATACTGATAAAGTACTTAACGCAATTCACGAATCTGGAGCTGGGAACATAGGGAATTACAGCGATTGTAGTTTTAGCGTAAACGGAACGGGACGGTTTAAGCCCGAAGCGGGAGCAAAACCAGTAACTGGGAAGATAGGGAGTAGGAGTGAAGAAAAAGAAGATAGGGTGGAGGTGATTCTGCCAAAACATTTATCCGGAAGTATTTTGGGAGCGATGAAGTCTGCTCACCCTTACGAAGAGGTAGCGTACTATTTACAAAACCTCGAAAATACGAATCAATACGTGGGTGGTGGGGCAGTTGGAGAATTGGAAACCCCGATGGAAACGAAAGACTTTCTAAATCATATACAGAAGAACCTTTCTGTAAATGTAATTCGGCATACTGCTTTGGTTAAACAAAAGATTTCAAAAGTCGCGGTTTGCGGAGGTTCGGGAAGTTTTATGTTGCGGGATGCTATTGCTGCCGGAGCGGATATTTTCATAACTGCTGACTTCAAATATCACGAGTTTTTTGACGCTGAAGAAAAGATAATTATCGCCGATATCGGGCATTTTGAAAGCGAACAGTTTACAAAAGAATTATTCAAAGATATTATTTGTCAAAAATTCCCTAACTTTGCGACTTATTTGTCAGAGGTGAATACCAATCCGGTACAATACTTTTATTAATTCGTATACCACCCGACTTCATTCAAAATTTTAGCACAATATATGGAATTATCAATTGCTGATAGATTAGACGCATTATTGGAGTTACAAGTACTTGACTCCGCTCTTGACTCACTCTACAAATTGCGGGGAGACCTTCCCGAAGAAGTAGCCGATTTGGAAAACGAAATGGCGGGCGTAGAGAAAAGGTTAAATAGATTTAAGGACGAGGTAGGTATCATTGAGCAAGAAGTTGCTGACTTGAAACTAGCCAAGAAAGAATCTGAAAAGCTAATAATCAAGTATAAAGAACAGCAAAATAACGTGCGTAACAGCCGTGAATACGATGCTCTTGATAAAGAATTAGAATTGCAGGAACTTGAAATTCAACTTGCCGAGAAGCGTAGCCGTGAAGCAGAATTCAAGATTAAAACTAAGCAAAACGAAGTTGGTGATGCAGATGTAATGCTTAATCAGGTTAAAGGTGCACTTGAAGCGAAGAAAAACGAATTAAATAAGCTAATCGGTGAAAGTGAAGACGAAGAAAAGAAACTTCGTAAGAAACGCGATAAGCAAGCCAAAGGTGTTGAAGAGCGTTTGTTGAAAGCTTACGAGAGAATCCGTGGAAGCGTACGTAACGGCCTTGCCGTTGTGGAAGTTGACCGTGGTGCTTGTGGTGGTTGTTTCAACGTAGTACCGCCCCAACGTCAGGCTGATATTATGGAAAAACTAAAGATTATCGTGTGTGAGCACTGTGGTCGTATTCTTGCCGATGCAGATCAAATTTCCGTGTACAAACGCAGAAAGTAAAATTTCTGATAATAGTATCCTTTCAAAGTCGTCAATCGGTAATGGTTGGCGACTTTTTTGTTTAACGACGATCAGAAAAAGACCGAATCTTAACCAACGACAAAAATGACGTATTAATTTTAAATATTATGGTAGCCCAGCCGTGGTTTCATTCTGCCAACGTACATTGTGAGGTATTTTCGGTTAAGCAAATATTCGACTAATCAAACCGTCTGGTTTGTACGCCGAGGTAAAAAATAAACACCGCTGCTGCTTTTGGAATTAAGCGTAACTCCGGTTCGGATAATACCTTGACGTTCTGACAACCGTCTGTAAAGCGTTGAAGTTTTCGCTTGTACGTTGTTTTATCGGCTTCAATGTGAAAGAGCTGTTTACAGATCCCGCAAAAGTCAAAATCAAACAAGATTTTTTCAGATTCGTCTGAAATTGCCATATTATCGCACCAAATATCGAGGTGAACAATACCGCCTGACGTATCTTCAAAATCCGCATCGTTAAAAAACGGCGGTGAACTTCGAGATGAATTGCATCTCGGCTAATTTTTCTGAAAAGTACTTCGTTAATTGTTTGTAAGGAAACGTTGTCAGCGTAGCTTTTCCGTAAGTAGTTCGGTCAAGTTTTTTTGAAAAGGTTAGCTCATGAAATTTCGCCATACCTACGCCGACCTGAAAATATGTCTCATCGTCCACAAACCTAACTTTATCGCCCTCGGCAAACGAAAAAAGTACCATGTAGCGAGTGCCTCCCAGCGGTTTACATCCGTGAGGAAATTCCAAACTTTTTTCTGCGAATTGTTAATTGAAATTGAACAAGAAAAGTGATAGTTTATCTGTTCTGTTACTAAAATCATCGTTGTAATCTTTGATTGAAAAGCAAAAATCGAAAAGAAGATAGGCACGCAACTGCACCTAAGTTAACTTCGCGTTTTTTAATCAATTAATTATTCACAGAAATTGCTTCTCATTGCCGGTTACTAAATTCGTTTTACTGTTCCTTGTCTTCCCGCTTCGAGTCCCATAAAAAGTTTTATAACTGCAACAATTATCAGGGCGATAATCAAGTAATCCCAACTTCCGGTATAGTCAAATAAACTTCCAATCAGTACCGGACCAGAAGCCGCGATGAAGTAACCTACGGATTGTGCCATTCCGGATAACTCGGTGGTTGTTTCGATATCGCCGGCACGAAGCACGAGAAATAATAAAGCTAAACCGAAAGAGCCTCCTAAAACAAAACCGAGGGCTGAAATCCAAATCCATTCTGAACCAAAATTAAAGAGTAACAGTCCGAGTAAACTTAAAATTTCTAACGCGATTAAAAAGGCAACTGTTGAGCGTTGGTTTTTCTGTTTTCCCGCAAAAAAAGGAATAAGCATAGAACCCAAAATTCCTGTTGCCTGCGATAACGAAAGCATCCATCCCGCAAATTCATTATCGTACCCTCTGCTTATTAAAAGGGCGGGTAGCCACGCCAAGACCACGTAAAAAGTAAAGGACTGCAAGCCCATAAATAGAGCAACTTTCCACGCCAATCTTTGTTGCATCATGTTCCTCATCGAGTGCAAGAAATTCCTGTTTGACTTTACTCTTTTCAGCCGCCATAATTGCGGAATCCAGACACAAAATGCAATGAACGAAAGTGCCGCCCATATCCGTAACGAGCCTCGCCAGCCCAAGCCAAACTCATGAGCAAGCGGCACACTTATTCCCGCCGCTAACGCAGCCCCAATTGACATGGTGCTTGAATACAAACTGGTGATTATTCCGGAGTTAGTGGGGAAACTTTGTTTTGTCAACGTCGGGAGCAATACGTTTCCGAAAGCAATGGCAATTCCTAAAAGTAGTGTGCCAATGTAAAGAGCGGGAAGCCAGGACATGGAGCGAATTAAAACCCCCGCCGTCAGTAAGATTAACGCCGCAAATAACACCCGACCGATACCAAATTTCTTGGTGAATACTGGTGCCAGCATCGAGACAATTGCAAAGGCAATGAGTGGTAAAGTGGTTAGGAACCCCAAAAGGAGATTGCTCAAGCCCGTACTTTCTTCGATATCACTTACTAAAGGACCGATACTTGCTAATGTAGGACGCAAGTTGACCGCGATGAGCAAAATTCCGACAAGTAATAATGTCTTTTTTTTCTTTTGGGGAGTATCGATTTTGACCAAGGCTATTTTTTTGGCAAAATTACAAAATCAATGATGTAAATAACTATTTCGGAAGTTGTTCATAGTTTCTTCAAACCATCTAAGTTGGCTCTCAAAATTATTTCAACGTCTGCATCACCCACGTGGCCCAAAATACCAAAATCACCTACGTATCCTTTCTCAAGTAGAGTATCAATCATTATTTTCTCATAATCACCTTCTCCGATCGTAAGAATTTTGGGTCCTCCTTTTCTTAGACCGTTTAGGTTTACACTCCAAAGGTGGGGCAACATCATTGTTGCCATTTCCGGAAAACTGTCTATTTGTTTATGGGCGTGGTGGAAGTTGTAAATTAAGCCCAAGTCTTCTTTAGGTAAAGCCGCAATTAGTTTTAGTTGGTTCTTGGGCTCGCCAAACCAGTCTCCGTGATTGTACAACGCTACTTTGCAACCCAACGCATTCGCCCGTTGACTTAAATATTCAATCATTGCCGCCCCTTTTTTGACCGCTTCCGAATCAGATAAACCATCGAAAAAGTTAGCATTAAAACTTACCCATATCTGCCCTTTGTAATTAACTTCTTTTACTACGTCAAAGACTTTTTGGTTAGAACGGTTTAGTCCATCTGTCGAGTCCCAATTATCGTCAATCCACATCCACACCGAAATTATCTCTACGTCATTTTGCTTGGCAAGTGTTAATTCTTCCGCCATCGTAGCGAGGTGTTTTTCTCGCCAATCGTACGCGTATTTATTTATACCCAATCCTTTGAGCATATTTATCCTTTCCTCCGGCAATCGTTTTACGCTGTCATACGGCACAATGCACCACGCGTAAATTTTATCGGTGTCAATTAGCTGTGTACCACTTTGTGCTTTACACGCAGCGGTCAGCAAAAATACTCCAATAAGCAGTGTTACCAAGTACTTCATAATAGGTTACTTTTTGATTCTATCGCAGACGATTATGTACGCAATGTAGTCATTATAAACCTGAGTGTATTAAGTTAGTGAAGCTGATGTTCAGGTGTTTCGCAACTGATTTATCCAGTTCAGAACTCTCTAATTACCAATTCTTTAGCGGGTTCGTTACCACGAATTATCTCAAAATCTATAACTCCCAAGACCAGTCCTTCTTCGGTAGTTACTTTCACCTGCCATAATCCTGGCTTTACGTTATTCTTATACGTGTAACCACGATAACCGTCATCTCGACCTCCACTGATGTCAAAGCCAATGTTATCGGCGGTTTCCCATTTTTTGCTTTTGCCGTTGTACCATCTCCAGCGATGAAAAATCTCTTTTTTAATATCTGTCGGGGCAAATATTGAGGTGAATGCGTATACATTTTCACCGGGCTTGTGAGAAAGTTGCAACTGGTGTTCCCGCCAAAAGATGTACCATTCGTCGGTTTCGTAAGTGACAAGGTATTTATTCTTAACTACTTGCACATGGTGTGCCGCAATGCCATGCTGCAACGCAAGCGGTACCGGAGGAATGAGCTTGAAATAGTAAAACACATTAATGGTGGCGTAAATCAGGAGCACAAGGCAAACCATTTTACTGATACGAATTTCCGCTCGTGTGCTCGGACTTATCCAGTAAATAATGATGATGAACAGTAACGTGAGTACTAAACTTATTAAACCCGAAACAATGAATATATGGGTGTTCATCTCCTTTATAAAAACGGGAATGATGAACGTAAAAAAGGTAAAACTTACAAAAAAGTAGAGGCCGAATTGCAGGTATTTATTAGAAATTCGTTCTTTGAGAAATTCGTTGGCACAAAGTAAGACGACCAAAATCAGAAAGAAAGACATCGTGCGAGACATTGAAACGCTTCGCGAAAAGTAAATGACAAACGCACTGGAAAGCCCACCGAAGAAAAACTGGATGGCAAGCGGGAAGTAAAGTTCGTAACGTTCGAGAATCGTGTTTTTCCATTTACCGTCGCCTGCCAAATTGTAGAGGTAGAGCGTTGCGGTCAACGAGGTCATGTACAGACACAAAACGACCAAATCGTACAAGCGGTCAATTCTGCCGAGCGTGAACGAATCAAAGATAAATCCACCAGCAAAGAAGGCGAACGCGGCGTATTTCTCGTGCTTCTTAATATAGCTTCTGAAAGCACTGTTTTTAAACCGAGCAATGGCTCTTTTCATGGAGAGTTTTGGATGGAATTAATCGTAAAAATCAAAGATATACTCATCTTTGAACTCAACCTCAAATTTCTGCAACATATTTAAGTATTCCTCTTTAAACGTTCGTGTTTTGTGATGTTCTTCTTGATTCATGATGTAACTTATCACGTCATTACGCTGAGAACGAGCGTACGAAAATGCATAATAACCTTCCTGCTATTGAAATTTACCTTTTACAGCGAAAACACAATGGATATTTATTTGTGAATAGGTATTTGCCATAATTACGATTTGATTTTCCTATTTCCTTTGTTTGTTTCTACCAAATGTTCACGCCTACGGTATTTTCGTTTGCACGTTTTATCCTCGTTCTACCAAATGGTTATGCCTAAGGTATTTGTAAAGCCACAGTTTGGCGGACTTTTGGCAGAAAATTGCTATAAATTTGTTCTTTTATCGAAAGATTGTGCCTGCGGCATTTTATTTCTTCGTTATTCTCGTTCTCCCAAATAGTCATGCCTAAGGTATTTGCAAAGTCACAGCTTAGCGAGGTTTTGGTAGAAAACAGATTGATAAAAAGTCCTATCAGGACGACCTTTTATAGCTCATATTAGTGAGAAAGTTTTATCATAAAGGTACTACAACGAAAGCGAAGAAGATAACGACGCCAAATGCTTTAAGGCGACTTTGAGAAGGAGCAGGTAAATATCACTTGCTAACAAACGTTCTACCTGAGGTATTTTAAAACTATAGCGATGGGAGAGGAGTTTGATGAAATTAATTGTAAAGTGACGCTCAACGTTCTGTGTATGGTGCGTATCCCGAATGGTATCGACTATACACCTGTGTGTGCCTTGAATGGCGAATATAGTTCTTAAAAGGAACAATCCAAAGGGTGTAAGACTGGGCGTCCCCGCCGGATGAGGTAACACAACTTGTCCCGACTTTTCGGGATGCTGCCGAAGTCCAAAACTCTGAAAAGAGGCAGTACCAAAATAGTAGATGTAGCAGGGATAGACAAAAGGATATTCGCCTTACCGAGGGAGGTCTCTGTCAAAAAAAAAACAACAACAACAGAGAAGTCACGGGGCCGTCCGTGCGGCAGGACGATAATGGGCAACTACTCAAAGCCCTATTTTAAAGATAACCATTACACTTGAACGGCTGCCAAAAAGGGGGTACGAACGTATGTTGGATTATTACCACCGTTTACAACCAGAGATTCAGTGAACTGTTGTATACGAGACGGGGTCGCCGAGACCCGTACTCCATCAGTTATAACTGGTGGAGCCGTCTACTCGATGTGTGCATTATTGCTTTAATTTTATAATCTAGACTGTATCTATTTCAATAGTATGTTAGTTAGGGTCAAATAATACTGAAGGAGGTTGCCAAGTTATTGTATCGCCAATAATACCACGAGTAGTACTACTTACCTCCATCCATATTGGGGAAACTTTAATTAAAAGATAATCTTCTGTTTTGTTTGGGTAAAAGTCCTCCCATTCATCCTTCCATCGCTTTTCTTTTTCCTTTTGATCATCTACTAATTGAGCAATTCCATGAATCATAACATACCCTGAAGCATTACTATCTAAATAATATAAAGTTACTCTGGGGTCCTTGTTAATTTGATTTACTTTTCTGCTTTTTGCGTTGGTACCAAACCAGACAGTAAAATCACTTTCCGGAGTAAATGGATCCATTGCTCTGACCCTGGGACGACCTTCTTCATCTAAAGTGATTAGAGCACAAGTACCTGCTGCAATCATTATTTCTTTTGCCGCGTTAATTAAATCATTATTTGTCGAAGTTATTGGTTCTATTTTTTGATTGAAACCAGTGAACGGTATTAAAAGAAGAATTAGGAATATTATAGAGATGGATTTTCGTAATGTTTTCATTTCTTCATTTTGTTAAGTCTTAGTTTCTTTATTTGATTACTTTTAATTCTAATGAAATTACCGCTAACGTTTAATGTATGAGCAGTAGCGGATTAAGAATCCACTAACTTTTCGGAAACCAAGATACTTAATTAAATACAAAAACGGTTTGAGATCGCTCTCAAACCGCTATTGCTTATACATATTGTTA
>JBLHXN010000094.1:0-13400 GCA_047630355.1 Spirosomataceae bacterium
GAAAATCGGGCGAATGGCTTCGAGCAGCTTCACGGAAAACCGCATCAAGCTCCTGATCGTCTATATTTTTCTCATCACCCTTCATCACTCTTCATTTCTTCTTTTCGTTTTGGCTCATCTGTAATACATGCGTTTCTTCCGTCCTGATATGTTTACGGAGCGTTTCCCTCGCTCTCGACAGGTTAGATTTAGAAGTACCTTCGGTAATCTGCATCATTTTGGCAATCTCCTTATGATTATATCCCTCAATAACGTAGAGGTTAAAAACTGTGCGGTAACTCGTCGGGAGACCGCTGACCAATTTCAATAACTCTTCGTGGTTCAACGTACCAACCGGAGTGGCGGTAGTGGTTTCAAGCGAGCGTGCCGCTGTGACGTCATCGTGGTGATAGTGCTTTTTCGCTTTGCGGTAATAATCTATGGAGCAATTCACTAAAATGCGTTTAAGCCAAGGCTCAAACTGATTCGTAGCATCAAAGTTTTTTAGGTTAGTGAAGGCTTTTAAAAACCCATCATTCAGTACTTCCACCGCCTCTTCGCGGGAGCTGCAATACCGCACACAAATACCCATAGCAAAGCTATAAAAACGACGATAAAGAAGTTCCTGACTTTTACTTTCACCTGATAAACAGCCATTTATCAGATTTTCAACGGGCGTTGCGATATCAGCAGTCATATACAGAATCAGTACGCAAAAACTTTCGGGATGGTTGCGTAGTAGCAATAAACTTAGTTAAGTTTTGTCGCTTCCGCATTACAAATCAGATGGCGGCAAGCATTTTGAGTGAATTAAAGAGTCTTAAAGTCTTGTTGTATATTTGCAATATTCCACCCAATAAATTAAATGATTCCACAGGAAACCGTACAACAAATTATTCACGCCGCCGACATAGTTGACGTAGTGAACGATTACGTTTCGCTCAAAAAACGCGGGGCGAATATGACGGCATGTTGTCCGTTTCACAACGAAAAAACGCCTTCCTTTTATGTTTCAGCTTCCAAGCAGATTTATAAATGCTTTGGCTGCGGAAAAGGCGGCGATGCCGTAAGGTTTGTGATGGAACTAGATGGTCTCTCCTACCCCGAGGCACTGCGGGCGTTGGCAAAGAAATACGGCATCGAGATTCAGGAAAGAGAAATTACGGACGAAGAACTGCAAGCTCAAAACGAGAAAGATAGCTTGTACCTTCTGCTGGATTTTGCGAAAGATTATTATCAAAAACAACTCTTTGAATCTGAAGAAGGGCAAAGCATCGGATTAAGTTATTTTAAAGAACGAGGCTTCACAGAATCGACACTCAAAACTTTTGACTTAGGCTATAGTCCGGACGGTTGGAACACATTTACCGAACACGCCCTGAAAAGTGGCTACAGTATTGATGGACTCGAAAAAGCAGGACTGAGTATTATTAAAGAAGGCAAAGACCCGATTGACCGTTTTCGGGGGCGGGTTATGTTTCCGATTCATACCGTTTCGGGAAAACCGATTGCTTTTGGAGCAAGAATTCTAAAAAACGACCCAAAAGCTCCGAAATACCTCAATTCGCCCGAGACGCCCGTTTACCACAAGAGTTACGTACTCTACGGCATCAGCCACGCTAAAAAAGCGATTCGGGTTGATGACGTCTGTTTACTCGTGGAAGGTTACACCGATGTGGTTTCGATGCACCAAGCAGGTATTGAAAACGTGGTGGCATCTTCAGGGACTTCGCTAACGCGGGAACAAATCCAACTCGTGCGGCGATTCACGAATAATATTACCGTTTTGTACGACGGCGATACCGCAGGAATCAAAGCATCTTTGCGGGGAGTTGACCTGATACTTGAAGAAGGATTAGACGTGAAAGTGGTCATTTTTCCCGATGGCGAAGACCCTGATAGTTTTGTAAAACGAGTGGGAAGTCAGGCGTTCAAAAATCATATTAAAGAAACTCAACGGGATTTCATTCGGTTCAAAACCGAGATTTCGTTGGCAGAAGCCGGAAACGATCCGATCAAACGAGCTAATTTAATTACGGATCTGGTGCAAACAATTGCCAAAATTCCAGATTCAATTAAACGAGCCGTTTTTACAAAAGAAGTAGCAAAATTACTCGAAATAGACGAGCAGGTTTTAACTATCGAAGGGAATAAGGTTTTCCGAAAAGCCGCCGAAAACAAAGAACGAAATACCCGCCGAAGTGCCAACCAACCAAACGTGCAGGTAGGTGATAAAAGTATACCTTTACAACGCCAAACTACTTCTCCGCCTATTCCTGAAGCAAAGCAACGCTCCGTTTTGAGTTATCAGGAGGAAGAGTGCGTACGCCTGCTGGTTTGTTACGGAACAGAAATTATTGAACGAAATCAAGTCGATGAAATTGATATTACGCTGACAGATTACGTTTTTCAGGAAATCCGGGATATGAAGTTTATTGACCCGCTTTACCATTCTATCATAGAAGTTTTTCGGGAGTTTTATGAACGAGGTGAAATACCGACGGTACAGTTTTTCAGCGGTCATCAAACTTCAGAAATTCAGCAGGCAACCATTTCGTGGCTCGCCACAAAACATCAATTGAGCGTTAACTGGAAAGAACGCTACGAGATTTACGTTACGCAGGAAAGCGAAATACTCGCAGATGCGGCATTTACGAATATTCTTCGTTTGAAAAAGTCACGTTTTGAACACGATATAATCCAGCTTACCAAAGAGCTTACAGCCGAAAAGGACATTGAAAAGCAAGACGATATTTTACTCGAAATGATGACTTTGAAAGAGGTAATCAAGAAGATTGCCAATATGCTCGGAACGGTAGTTCAGGGATAGCCTCTTAAAAAGTTTAAAAACTACCCTCACTTGAGAAAGTTCGAACATAATAAAAGCCGTCCAAAGTACTTTGGTCGGCTTTTAAATTTACATTAATACTGATTACTTGTCTACTTTTTTAATTACTTAGATTCAGCAAATAAATCGCTATGGACTGAAAATCTGCTTATTCTACGATGAAATTCGTGTTGCTATTGTCATCAGGTTTTCGATGGTGTTCCAAATATTCATTTACCATTTCATCTGTAATATTACCAGTACCGCCCGGCGATCCGGTTCAACATCCATAACCTATCGCCCAAAAATGACGACCCCAATAACGCTTCTTCAATTCCGGGAATTCCATTTGTAACTTGCGTGAGGAACGACCCTTCAGCAGTTTTATCAGATGAATAATAGATTGTGATGGGCGATACCTCCAAGTGAATGTGTACGTGATCTTTAGATATAACACCTTTGAGAGTATGTAGCCCTTCCGCCTCGCAGATTTGTATCAAAAGCGTTCGGCAACGTATTTTAATATCACCCATAAGTACAGCGTGACGATATTTTGTACTCCAAACTATGTGAGCGGTCAACCTTGAGACTTTATGGCTATTGGAACGCTGGAAATCCATCAACTAGAATAACAAATTTTTAGACGCTAAAAGCAAATTGTAATAAATTGCATAATTTTAACTGATAAAGAAAGTAGTAGACATATTAAACAAACAGACCCAGAAAAAGATACGGGTATCAAACACCAAATGAAGTTTTAAACCGAAAAATAAAGACAAACATCAGCGTTGCATTTATTACTTGAATTCGCGTATCTTTTGCTTCGCTAACCCAACTTATACTTAAGAAAAGCAAGAAGAAGCTCAGAAAGGCACTTTTTTTGTAGTAAAATAAGGGAGACGCTTTTCATATAAGGACGCTGATGTATTATTAATCAATGACCCTCGTCCAAAAACCATACCAAAGCTTATAAAAAAAGCGGTTAACTATTAATAGTTAACCGCTCTGGAATTGATGACTGGTAAATTTATTTTCCGAATAAACGGGCAAAGAAGCCCTTCGCTTTTTTAGATACTTCTTCCACTGCATCTTCGGCATCATCAGCGAATTCAGCAGCTCTTGCTTTTGCCTTCACGATAGCCTCTTCAGCGTCTTCACGTAATGCTTCCAGCTTTTTGCTGGCATCTGCTTTCAGCTCGTTTAGCTTCTCTTCGTTCACGTATTGCTTCGCTTTATTCTTTATTTCGTCAAGTTTCTCTTCGGCTTCATCGGCAAGCTCACGGGCTTTCGCTTTTGCATCGTTGACTTTGTCTTCGTTTATTAGCGATGCCGACTTTGCCTTAAAGTCATCTAAAATCCCTTTTGCGTCAGCTTTGAGCTCAGAAAATTTATCGGAAGCGGCTTTTTGACTTGACGCTGCTGTACTTGTTACATTCGCTACACCTTTGGTGGCACTATCTTTTGCTTCCTGAATGGCTCCGGCAGCGGCGGCTTTAGCATCAGACGCGGCTTCTTTCGCCGACTCAACTGATTCTTCTGGCATTTCTTTTGCTTTATCCGTGGCTTCAACAGCCTGACTTTTTGCAGCATCAGTAGCACTTTCTACCGCTTCTTTTGCGTCAAATGCCGCTTCTTTCGCACTTTCTACCGCAGAGTCTGCAGTCTCAGTTATATCTTCAGCAGCTTCTTCGGTTTTCGATTTAGCAGCATCCACGGCATCGCCAGCGGCTTCTTTTGCCTCTGTGGCAGCTTCTTTCGCTTCTTCGGCAGCACCCTGAACCTTATCTTCTACGTTCTTGGCTGTTTCTGTTACTTTTTTTTCTACTTCGTCAGCTTTATCTTCAATGTCTTTTTTGGTGCTCATTTTTTGGAGGATTTTAAAGTTACTTAAGGACACAAGTTATTGATTTAAAAGAAATTATATCAGTCATAAGGTTATTTTTTTGTGATTTCAATCAATTTCCGCCGCTTTTTTAATCTTATTTATTGACTGTTGCCACTTTTTGTAAATCTCCACCAGAGGTGGGCACTACAGTTCGTCAAATTTATCCTTTTCTATTAACCACAGAACTTGTACTACGCAATCTGGCAATTCCTTTAATTCGGGAAGAAATATCCGTACATATTCGCCTTTTTTATCGTATTTCATTCCCCCACCTCAACGATAAAAACTTAAAGCAATCCCGCCAAACTGTTTCAAAAACCAGCCACCACGAGCTCGCATTCTTTTTAACGGTTGTTTCGGAGTTTTTTGTTTGTCAGTAAATATACCGAGGCGACAGACACCCCGAGGCCATCCAAGACGAAAACTTTGAACTGTGATTCATTCCGAGTGAACGGTTACAACTCCAATAATAACCCGTTAATTGTTCCGTCTCAAATGTATAGTACTGAAGCCGTTGGAATCCAGCGGTTTCACCGCCTTCTGCCATGCCTTTTCTTTCTGCGTCTAATTCTTCTTCGGTAAAACCCACATCAGGCGGAGTTGGAAATTCATCGTTCGGTTTATAATTATCGGGTAACGGCAGTAGCTTAGAAGCAACGGGAATGCAGAAGCGAACCTCCGTATTTTTTGTCAGCGTAAGTCTGAATACTTTTGAAGTTAGCGGAGTTTTTTCGGAAACCGATATCAAGGAATCGGAACTGGCAGGGGCAATACAGTAAACCATTAGCATGGACTGCTCCGATTTCATCGCTGTTTCTAACGCGGCGTTATCATATAATCGTAAATCATTTCGGAGCCAGTAAAGAGTTGATTGAAGTTGAGGCATTTTACAGAAAAAGTTGATCGTACCCATTCACAAAAAAAAACTCGTTCCTTCGTAGAAAGAACGAGTTTTTGAATGCGACATCTTAATAGTGTCTAACCGATTTTTTTATAAGTCATGGAATATCCGGCAGCTGTACCGAGCCCGATAATTATTACGGTCTCAAAATGGATAGCTGTTTTACACCCTAGTGGCCAGACGAACGTAGAGCTACCAGAATAACTACGAACACTATAGTAGTCCGAAATAATATCTCTATCAGAAAACTCAGCGGCTCTTTTCCGAAGAAGAACACATCCCAGTCAATGTCAATCATTATATATTACCTACAACAGCTAAATTCAAAAAAGTTTATAACCCGATTCCAGTGTACATTTTCACGTCTTCGAGTCCGATGGTTTCGTTACACATGATAACAAGCCGCTCCACGACATTGCGTAGTTCACGAACGTTACCCGTCCAAGGAAGTTCTTGCAAATAGAGCATCGCGTCTTCAGAAAAAGTTTTGGCTTTATCACCGTATTCATCCGCAATATCTGATAAAAACTTATCGCAAAGCAACGGGATATCTCCTTTTCGGTCCGCTAAAGCGGGTACTTGAATCGGAATAACGTTGAGTCGGTGAAAGAGGTCTTCCCGGAAGTTTCCGTTCTTTATTTCTTCCCGAATATCTTTGTTTGTTGCGGCTATTACCCGCACGTTTACTTTGATTTCCTTATTTCCACCCACGCGGGTAATCTTACTTTCCTGCAACGCACGAAGTACTTTTGCCTGAGCCGAAAGGCTCATGTCGCCTATTTCGTCTAAGAAGAGAGTTCCATTATCAGCTTGCTCGAATTTACCAATTCGCTGCTTAACAGCGGATGTAAATGACCCTTTTTCGTGTCCAAAAAGTTCACTTTCAATCAATTCAGAAGGAATTGCCGCACAGTTTACTTCAACGAGTTGCTGCTTCATGCGGCTACTTTTTTCGTGAATCTGCTTCGCGACCATTTCTTTTCCAGAGCCGTTGGGTCCGGTTACCAGAACCCGTGCTTCAGTAGGAGCAACGCGATCAATGGTAGATTTCACTTTTTCAATCAATTCGGATTCACCAATAATTTCGTTGATTTTGTAAATCCGCTTTTTGAGTACTTTAATGACATCAATATCGTTACTTTTCTCAATGGCGTTACGTACCGTTACCAGCAACCTGTTCAAGTCTGGTGGCTTAGTTATGAAATCAAAGGCTCCCCGTTTGGTTGCCTCCACGGCATTTTCTACATTACCGAACGCAGATACCATCACAAACTGTGTAATTGAACCGCCCTCTTTTGCTTTTAAAAGCACATCGAGACCATCCATTTTAGGCATTTTAATATCACAAAGGGCTACATCATAAGGAGTTCTAAGAACTAAATTGAGTCCTTCCTGCCCGTCTTTGGCTTCGTCAACTTCGTAACCTTCATATTCAAGGATGTCACGTAAAGCATCTCGGATGCTTTTTTCGTCATCAATTACAAGTATTTTTGGCATGAATTAAGTTTATTAGAAAAGTTTACGCAAATTAATTAAATTTTAACATTCCCACCACCCAAACCAAATAAAGATGATTGTACGAGTTGTGAAAATGACGTTTATAAATGAGTCTATTCCACCTTTTCTAACCTTTTTATCTTCTTACACTCCACAAATTCGAGCGACGCCGGGCTGCCGTTTTCTACAAGTTCTGAGAGACAAAGACAACCCTGACTTATTGGTCACGCTAAGCCACTGGGACTCAGAGCAGGATTTAAACAATTACCGTCATTCTGAATTATTTAAAATCGTCTGGGCAAAGACTAAAATCAACTTTTCCAAAGCACCAGAAGCGTACTCACTAACCGTGATCGAAACCCTCGATTGAATAATAACTCCTATGCTTTATACGTTATATTTGATGGTTTGTAACGCCTTTGCCAAGGTAAATGCGTATATAGAGTATGGAATTAGTAAAGAAAGACTATGAGAAAATTTATTGGTGGTGTATTGGTGGTACTTATATGTGGTTTTAGCGGGGCGAGTTGTGCCAGCGTTGCACACAGTAATTCTGCCAAAACAGCTTTTTTTGGAAAAAGAAAGAAGAAAGGAAACCGTGCCGGAAAGAAAATGAAGAATGGTCGTTACAAAAAACGCCGTGGTCTTTTTGGAAAAAAAAGCGGTTGCGGTTGTCCGAAAAATTAATATTTGTAGGTTAAATTTTCAGTCAGATTGATTTAGTCAATCAAATTGAAAAATGAAAAATACACGCAAGCCCTGTAAATAGCTACCAGTTAGCATTTTACAGGGTTTTTAGATTTGAAGCCTACAAAATCCCACTTGGATGTTTCTAAATTCACCACTACTTTTACCGTCCGTAGAGAAAAACGAACTTAAACAGTAAATAAATGAGCGTTCTTGTTAATAAAAATTCTAAGATTATAGTTCAAGGCTTCACCGGCTCCGAAGGGTCGTTTCACGCCGAGCAGATGATTGCCTACGGCACAAATGTTGTGGGTGGCGTAACTCCCGGAAAAGGTGGTCAAACTCACTTAGATCGTCCGGTATTCAATACGGTTGAAGATGCGGTAAAAAATACAGGAGCAGACGTTTCAATTATATTTGTACCACCGGCTTTTGCCGCTGACGCTATAATGGAAGCTGCCGATGGTGGAATCAAAGTTATTGTTTGCATTACCGAAGGTATTCCTACGAAGGATATGGTAATGGTAAAGTCGTACATCCAGAACCGTGATGTAACGATGATCGGGCCAAACTGCCCAGGTATTATCACTGCTGATGAGTGTAAAGTTGGGATTATGCCAGGTTTCATTTTTAAGAAAGGAACCATTGGTGTTGTTTCAAAGTCAGGAACGCTGACTTACGAAGCCGTTGATCAATTAACCAAAGCCGGTTTAGGACAAACTACCGCAATTGGTATTGGTGGTGATCCAATTATCGGAACTACGACTAAGGAAGCTGTTGAACTATTGATGAATGATCCAGAAACTGAAGGGATCGTCATGATTGGTGAAATAGGTGGAAGCATGGAAGCAGACGCTGCTCACTGGATAAAAGAAACCGGTAACAAGAAACCCGTTGTAGGGTTTATTGCTGGTCAAACTGCACCGAAAGGTCGCCGGATGGGACACGCCGGAGCAATTATTGGTGGAGCCGATGATACCGCCGCTGCAAAAATGGAAATTATGCGTCAATGTGGTATTCACGTAGTAGAATCTCCCGCCGAAATTGGTGTAACAATGCTCAAAGCTTTGGGTAGATAATAACTAATTATAAAATCAAACTATAGAAAAAAGAGTTGAATGTTTTTACCATTCAACTCTTTTTTCGTTTAATAATACCTTGCTAAAATACTTTATTCGTACTTTTGCGGTTGGAATGAAAAACAGACTATTTTTCTTTTTTTCGGTGGTTGTTCTGTTCGTTTGCCTATCGCAACACGGGCGTGCGGCTACCGTAGGAAACGACGAAAGTCACAATTCAGTCTTCGATTTTCAGCGTAGCTGGTACGTTTATGACGAAGGCTACGAAAGTTACGTACCGTTTATAGCAGAGCGTCACTTCGGGATTCCCGCCCACGTAGTTTTCTGTAATCTAGAAGAAAATCTTGATTATGATTTACTAATAAAGTGCGAGGAAAAAGGCAACTTCTTATTTATAGAAGGTGCTTTGAAACGCAAAATTCCCGCGAACAAATGGTTGGTCATTCCCGTAAGCTCACTCTACAAAGCTTACGGAAAGAAAAAAATATATCTCACTATTTACGGTTCAAAAGATATCAACAAAAAAAGTGTAGTCATTGGACATAAAATAGCTACGAAAGTAATAGGGACACAAGACACTAACAAAGGTGCGTTTCAGATACTACCCCGGAGCATCACTCCTTTTCAGAGTTCGCTGTCCTTATTGTTTATCATAACGCTCTCATTGTTTGCATATTTATCGAGCTATTATAACCGGGCATTTGTAGGTTTCTTCAATTTCATGGGCCCTTTTACGATGTATTCCCGTGAGCAATCTTTATTTGCAAATCAAGCACTGAGCCGCACTAATGTGCTGTTTATTATATTACTCAGCCTGGTAGTGTCGCTTATTTATTTGCTTTTACAGAGCATCGGTATTAACTTACTGAGTAACCGTTGGTTTATGCAAGATGGTGAAACCGTGGGTATTCTATTAGCAAACTTCTTCCGACTATCTATCTTGTTTTTTGCAATGTTTATTGTCAAGTACTTCTTCCTAAGCCTTTTAGGAGGACTTTTCAATTTGAGTAAAATCATTGACCTGCATTACTTTAAACTGATACAGACCAGTATTGTATTTTTCTCGCTGGCTGTTATTACATTGCTTTCATTGATACTGGGCAAAGTAAACATGGGTAGCACCATCAGCGAATTATTTGTGTATATTCTTGCCGCATTCTATACAATGCGGACTGTTATCATTTTCCTTACAATAAATAGAACAATGCCAATACAGGTTTTATACTTAATTTCGTACCTTTGCATTGTCGAAATACTCCCAATCGTGATTGGGATTCGCCTTGTTTTATAAATTAGAATAGTCCATAACTTAACGAAAAACCTTTTTATGAGTGAAAAGATTGCCAATGACGATAAGCGGTCAAAGAAAGTAAAGAGCATTTTGGTAACACTCCCTGCCCCCGCAAATGGCAGACCTTCTTCTTACCACCGCCTATCACAAAAGTACGACGTAAAGGTTGATTTCAGAGAATTTATTGACGTAAACGGGCTGTCTGGAAAAGAGTTCAGAAAGCAGAAAGTTGATATTTTGGCTCATACAGCCATTATATTTACCAGCCGTAATGCAGTAGATCACTTTTTTAGATTGTGTGAAGAATTAAAAATCGAAATGCCAGCCAGCATGAAATACATCTGTATTTCAGAACAAACTGCCAATTACCTACAAAAATACATCGTAGTACGTAAGCGTAAAATATTTGTTGGTGAACGTACAGCCGCTGATTTAGAACCAATGATTGTAAAAAACAAGAAAGAAAAATTCTTGTTCCCTTGTTCAAATATTCGCAATAATTCGATTCCTGATATTATGGAAAAGAATAAAATTGAGTTAACCGAAGCAATTATTTACGAGACTGTACCTTCTGATCTATCAGATTTGACGGAGGTATTTTACGATATTATCTGTTTCTTTAGTCCTTCAGGAATCCATTCTTTAGTTAGTAATTTTCCGGAATGGATACAGAACCAAACACGTTTAGCAGCTTTTGGGCCTACTACGGCACAAGCTATTGAAGATGCTGGTTTTATCCTCGATATTGTGGCACCATTGCCAAATGCACCGTCTATGACCGGAGCTTTAGAATTATATATGGACGAAGCCAACAAATAAAGGGTTTTATACGTTTAAAAGCTAAACTTAACAGTTTGGCTTTTTTCTTTTGCCCCCATGCCCAACCCGTAATTTAATAGTCTATGCGTTCAACTTTAATAGTTATCCTGCTACTGATTGCCGCAGTTGCGAAGACCGTAGCTCAGCAAACAGACCCGCAGTTCACAAACTATATTTTTAACGGTCTTTTTATTAATCCGGCAACGGCGGGAATGGATAATCAAACTCAGGTATCTGCTATTTATCGGCACCAATACTTGGGTTACGCCGGAACTTTTGATCCCGGAGGAGCACCAGTTACTCAAGTTTTATCTGCCAGCGTACCCATGAAAGCTTTGGGCGGCGGGTTAGGAATATATTTGGTGAATGACCAAATTGGTGGAGGAAATACTAACCGCGAGGTACAGCTTTCTTACGCTTACCAAATGACTTTCGGGAATAGCAGACTGGCAATTGGAGTTTCAGGAGGATTACACAATAAAGTGGCAGATAGTGAAAACTACCGACCTCGAGATCCTGATGATCCCGCTATTCCAACCGGGGCTGTCTCTCAGATACAACCTGATTTTGGAGCGGGTATTTACCTTTACAATCCAGGTTTTACGTTGGGGCTTTCAACGAAACATATCACCCAACCAACTTTTGGATTAGAGACCCCTTCGGCAATTAATGAGTTGGGAAGAAATTATTATTTGACCGGAAGCCTTTTAATCGGCGTTTCGTACACGGTAGATATTGCACCAATGTTTATCGTGAAAAGCGACTTGACCACGGTATCTCCCGAAGCTGGAGCACTTGTAACTTATGCCAATAAATACTGGGGAGGCGTGAACTATCGCTGGGACGATGCCATATCTTTTTTAGCCGGTGGCACATTTCTCAGTAACTCGCTGCGAGTTGGTTATGCCTTTGACTACGTTTATTCAGGCATTAATGCAAAAGCACCCACATCACACGAGCTATTTGTTAGCTACGCACTTCCGGCACCAAGAGCAGGTAAAAAGTCTATTATCCGAACTCCGCGTTACCGATTCTGAAACCTTGCGTCAGAATATCGACTGGCATGGTTTATGACAAATGTATTTTTGAAAAAGATCAAATAGAGTACGTAGGTGAAGTTTTTTGATAACTTTGTCTGCATTTAACAATAAAAAAAGAAAGCAGAGCGTTTTTCTACTGTTTTTAGATACTAAAAACACATTATAAATAATTCTTAGTTAAGCAAAATATGAAGAGCAACAGCTTAGTGAAAATGTGCTTAAAAGGCCTTTGGGTGATTCTACCGTTAATAATGCTTCAAAGCTGTGGAAAACTTAATATCAAATCTCCTTTCGGTGGAAAAAACAAAGGTGGCAGTGGCATGAGCCTCGATCCTTTAGATGGAATGCAGGAAGGCCAGATAAATACAAGTGCCCGCAAAGGAAGCAAGCAAGCCGCCCCAATGGGTATGATGCTCATTCCTTCAGGTTCTTACACCATGGGACAAGCAGATGAAGACGTAATGTCGGCTCGTGTGACCATGAACAAGCGAGTAACCATCGTTCCGTTTTACATGGATGATACAGAAATTACAAATCATGAATACCGTCAATTCGTAAATGCGTTATTGGCTGACTCTGTATCTACTCTTGGAGAAGAATTCATCATGACTGAATTATACCCCGACAGTTCCGTTTGGAAGAAAGATTTCACCTACCATAATGGTGATCAGATGACCGAATATTACTTCGCAAATCCGGCTTTTGATATGTATCCGGTTGTTGGTGTAACCTGGGATGCCGCTAATTACTTTGCGTTATGGCGTTCAAAAGCATTCAACGATTTCCGTACTGAAAATGATTTATTCAGTTCTCCACGTTTCCGTCTTCCATCAGAAGCAGAATGGGAATGGGCGGCACGTGGTGGCAAAGACGGGGCAAAGTACCCGTGGGGAAACCCGTACGTAGCAAATGGGAAAGGTTGTTTCTTAGCAAACTTTAAGCCGTATCGTGGTAACTTCCGTGCTGACGGTTATGCGTACACTGCTCCGGCAAATGCTTTCAATGCAAATGATTTCGGATTATACAACATGGCAGGAAACGTATCTGAATGGACACAAGATGCCTACTCAGAATCTTACATGCCTGTAACATGGGATTTGAACCCGGTCTTTAATGATGACAACGAACCACGTAAAATTATAAAAGGCGGGTCGTGGAAAGATGTTGCTTACTTCCTCGAAACAGGGACGGCTACATTTGAATACCGCGATCAGACTCGTTCTTACATCGGTTTCCGTTGTGTGATGGACCGGTTGGGTTCTGTACCAGGTCGCGAATAAAATTTTATTATTGCGAAGCAACTTCCAGATACCTTTCGGGGATTAGATTGCTTCGCAATTTCTTGATTTATACCCTAAATTTTCAAACCAGTTTAACGTAACTATTAATTTAACT
>JBLHXN010000095.1:0-13323 GCA_047630355.1 Spirosomataceae bacterium
TGACGTTGACAACCGACGTTTATGAAAGATTACTTGATGGTATTCCGGCTAAAAGAAGTATCGCCCTGCCTAATACGTATGGTGGTGAATTACCACAGGAAAACCTGAACAGTGAAATTACCCGTGGTATCGAATTCACAGTAGGGTATCGGGATAATATTGGTCAGGATCTGACTTTCAATTTATCAACAAACTTCTCTTTGGCGAGAACGAGACGTCGTCATGTAGAAGGTGAATCTTTTACTAATAGTTACGACCAATGGAGAAATCAGCAGTCAGACAGATGGAACGATATTGCCTGGGGGTATAACTACATCGGGCAGTTTCAGAACGTGGATGAGTTAAGAAATGCACCAATGCAAAATGGAGATCAAAGCAATGTAGTTCGCGAATTACCGGGTGATTTCCGCTACGAAGACTGGAACGGCGACGGAATCGTTGACGGGCAGGATGAGCAACCATTATTTTTTGGCGGAAGACCCAAAATGTTCTACGGTTTAAACTTGTCAGTGCAGTACAAAGGCTTTTACTCTAACTTGATCTTACAAGGAGCGGCAAACTACACCGTTCGATTCAGAGAAGTGTACGCTGAGATGTTTGCTTTTCGTGGAAACACGCCTGTTTATTTCTACGATAGATGGCAGAAAGCAGATCCGTACAATATTGACAGCGAGTGGGTGCCGGGAAAATGGCCGGCAAACCGGACCATCGGTTCAGTGGGTGGTATGTACAAAGAAAGTTCTGTCTGGAGAAGAGATGCTTCTTATCTACGTATCAAAACGCTTGAGTTTGGTTACAACGTAAAATCCGATTATCTGTCAAGGACTCTCGGCGTAAGAAATATGCGGGTTTATGCGAGCGGGTTTAACCTTTATACCTTCGCAGATGCGTTCGTAAAGCCATTCGACCCCGAAAAAATCGAGGGTGCTTATTCTGCCGGATTTACTTACCCCGTTACCAAAACGTACAACGTTGGTTTGAATGTTAACTTTTAAAATACAATGATGAAAAATATAAAAAACATCGTCTTCGCTCTGGCAATCAGCGTTATTTCGACCTCATGCAACGACGGGTTAGACTTGTTGCCAACCGATAAGATTACCGCCGCTGAACTGTTTGGCGACCCGGAAGGAACAAAATTGTACTTGGCTGATTTGTACGATAGATTACCCATCGAAGAATTGACTTACTTCCCCGAGCAAGGGTTTAACTATAACCGTGGTGGGCCAAATAATGGTGGGTTTACCTCATCCATGATGACCATGACAGCTCATCATAGCGAGCGAAACTCGTTTATGGACGGTGGGAAATTAAACTGGTGGGAGGATGCCTTCCGGTTAATCAGGGATGTGAATTTATTTATAGAAACTGTTCCGACGTTAGATATTTCGGAAGCTGAAAAAGCACTTTATTTAGGTGAGGCATCATTTATCAGAGGCTTTGCTTATTTCGGACTAGTGAAAAGATACGGCGGCGTGCCAATCTTGTTAGAGCCGTTAGAGTTTTTGGGCGACCCGGAAGAGCTAAAAGTATCACGGAATACAGAGAAAGAAACCTGGGACTTCGTGTTGTCAGAATGTGACGTTGCCGCAAAAGCGTTGGGCAATTCTAACGGACGAAGAGCTTCCAAATGGACGGCGTTGGCGTTAAAGTCACGTGCGGCTTTGCACGTGGCATCTATAGCTAAATTCGGCGGCGATGTCGGTCTGGTCGGAGAAGCAGTGAAGTTAGAGTTGGTCGGACTATCAAACAGTACAGCAGATACTTACTACCAAATCTGCCTTGATGCTTCGCAGGAAATTATAGATAACGGTCCTTACTCACTGTACAAGCCCAATCCGGCAAGTGCAGACGAAGCAGCGGAGAACTTTCGGGCTATGTTTGAGAATCCGAACATTGCCAAAAGTGAAGCTATCATGATAAAAGGACGTACGGTTCCCGGTGACACGTACGGTAACAATTACGATATCTGGTTCGGTCCTGCCCAAAAAAGAAACGGCTGGCCACACCCAGGTCGGTACTGCCCAACTCTTGAGTTTGCTGATATGTTTGAAAATTACAGCAATCCGGGAGAAGACGGAATAATAATGACTACTGCTGACGGGATTCCTGATAATTACGACGGTTTCAACCCTTCAAGAGAATACATCAGCTACGAGAACCCAACTGACTTATTTGCAGATAAAGACGCTCGCTTACGGGCAACGGTAGTGTTACCAATGTCAGAATGGAAAGGGGACAAAATGATTTATCAGGCGGGGTATGTTCGACCAAACGGCGAAGCAAAAATCGAAACAAACGCCAGTATTGAAGTTGATGGTGTAACCTATTATACCTACGGGACGGAAAATCCTGATCAACATTCAGGATTTAATCCGCATGGTGGTAATATGTCGAAAACCGGATTCGGGTTAAAGAAATTCTTGAGTACAAATGCGGTTGTTCCGGGATGGAACCGAAGCTTGACTGATTTTGCCGAATTCAGGTACGCTGAGATTTTACTTAACTACGCAGAAGCGGCGGTTGAAAGCGGTTTGGGCGACGTAGAGAAAGCTACTGAAGCACTAAACGCTACCCGAAGAAGAGCTTTTCACCAAACAGATATTCCCTTAACGATTAAAAATGTCTTACGGGAAAGAACGGTCGAACTGGCTTTCGAGAATAAAGAAGTATGGGATTTGATCAGAAGAAGGTCTTATCATACTACATTCAACAACACCAGAAAGCACGCACTGAAACCCGTATTGGACCTGAGAGGCGAGGCTCCGTTCAGCTACATTTTTGTTCGTGGCAGAGTCAGGGAGAACGATCCCCAAACATTTAATATCAACGAATACTATCGGAATATTCCGGGTGTCGGCTTAAACGGCTTGGTTCCGAATCCTTGATATAACCGTACAGATAGTTAATCATATAAAACATTGAACATCATGAAGAACATTAAATATATCGCATTATTGTTTATTTCGGTGGGGTTTCTCTCCTCTTGTGAACTAGACGAAATGGAGGGGCCAGATGCTGGACTATACGGCAGTATCATAGACGTGGAAACTGGTGAGTTAGTGGAACAAGACATCATCCGTGGTGGCGAGTTAGAACTGCGGGAGGCTGGTTTTAAGAACGTAACGCCCCAGTTCATGAACTACAAAGTAGATGGTACTTTTAAAGACAGTAAGTTATTTGGTAGTATGTACAAAGTATTGCCTATCCGCACTAACTTTCAGCCGATTGATACATTGGAAGTTAACATAAACGGTCAGACACAATTAGATCTAGAAGTGACACCGTATCTACGAATCAAAAATCCTGTGATTACAAAGTCAGGTACTATCGTCACCGCCACGTTCGGGGTAGAGCAGACGGGCTTGGGTAATGTCTCTAAAATAGGTTTGTACGCTGGAGCCGACGCTAACGTTGGCGAACCAACAAGATTGGTGCGGGCTGAGCAAACAATCAACGAACGTGTTGCTCCGCTAAAACCAAGTGTTATTTATTCAATATCTATTGACATCAGCAAAGAGCAGGACCTGACAGGAGGAAAACTTTACTTTTTCCGTATTGGAGCACTGTACGACGTGCCGAATGCACGTTTCAACTACGCAAAAGCGGTAGAAGTACAACTCTGAGTTTAAATTGAAAAGCAGTAAATACTTTCTCATTTCACAGTGGGAAAGTATTTTAAAAAATAGCCAGAAACTAAAGGTATTGATAAGAAACTATCTATGAGAAAAAGCCAATTACAATCATTCTTTTTTGCTACAGCATTATTTCTGATAACGTCTGTGTCTTGCAAAACCGATGCTCCGAAAAAAGACGAACAGGGCAAAAAATCGCCAACCCAACCACCAGTTGAAGAAATTGTTTACGATGAAACCGGGTTGTTATTCACCTCGTACGATAAACTCGTCATGGCGGGTTATCAGGGTTGGTTTGCCGCCGAGGGCGATGAATCCAACCGTGGTTGGTATCATTATAAAAGCAGTTGCGGTTTTCAGCCGGAGTGTTCAACTATTGATATGTGGCCGGATATGACCGACTACGAAAAAAAGTACGTCACGCCATTTAAATACAAAGATGGCAGCAGTGCTTACTTATATAGTGCTTACGATGAATCATCGGTTGATTTACATTTTAAATGGATGAAAGAACACGGTATTGACGGCGTTCATATGCAACGTTTTTTAGTTGAAGTTCAATCAGCTGACCCGAATGGGAAAAGGCATTTCAACAAAGTTTTGGCAAATGCCCTGAAGGCCGCAAAAAAATACGGCAGAGCAATAAGCATTATGTATGACCTGAGTGGCTCTGACGGTGAAAAAGTTGCATATCTGGAACAGGACTGGAATGAAATCGTAACGGAATTTAAGTTGTTTGATAACGTTGAAAACCCCACTTACCTGCGTCATAATGGTAAGCCATTAATGTCTATATGGGGAGTGGGATTTAACGATAACCGCAAATACACTACCGCCGATGTGAACAAATTGGTGGACCGGTTAAAAGGTCCGCAAAATAAGGTTGCCATCATGTTGGGCGTACCTTACTACTGGCGAACCTTCGGAAACGATACCGAGAACAACCCCGCTTTGCACACGCTCATAAAGAAGGCTGACATCATTATGCCGTGGGCGGTTGGAAGGTATAATTCGCCAACGAGCTATAATCCTGATAATGTTTTCCAAGACCGACTGTGGGCGGAACGGAACGAAGTTGACTACGTACCATTGGTATTTCCCGGTTTTACGTGGGGAAATCTCAAGAAAGATGTGAAAAAGTATAACTCCATCCTCCGGCTGAAAGGCGATTTTCTCTGGAGTCAGGTGGCAGGGGCAAAACTGGCGGGGGCGAAAAGCCTGTATGTCGCCATGTTCGATGAGATAGACGAGGGTACCTCCATCTTCAAAGTAAAACGTGAGAGCGAAGTGCCGTTAAACGGCGGTAACGGCTACAAATTTGTGGGTATCGAAGACGGTCTGGAGTCAGATTACTACTTGTGGCTTACTGGTCAGGCAGCAAACTGGTTTCACGGTGAAGGTAGTTATGGTGACACAAAGCCAACACGTTAAGTAACTGACCGTCATTACAACGCCCCGTCATATCTCCCGAATAACAACTATTCTCAACCCTTACGAATCGAGAACGAAGGAGTTTCTCGCAAAAGAATACTTTATGAAAAAAAAACTCATCTTATTCACCTGTGTCATTACGTTTGGGTTGCTGTCGTGTTCGGAGAAAATTATCCGTCACGAAACTACAATTGATAATACCACCTTTGTAAATCCATTTATCGGTACGGGTGGTCACGGTCATACTTTCCCCGGAGCAGTCGTCCCAAACGGAATGGCTCAACTCAGCCCCGATACGAAGACCGAAGGTTGGGATGCGTGCGGCGGATACCATTATACCGACACGTCAATTCGTGGATTTAGTCATACGCACTTGAGCGGAACGGGCATCGGAGATTTAGGTGATTTTCTGTTTATGCCTTTCACCGGAGAATCCCACACAAAACCCGGCACCCCGGAAGACCCTGATTCAGGGTACAGAAGTCGGTTCAGTCACGATCGGGAGAAGTCGGTCCCGGGTTACTATTCCGTTGATTTGTTAGATTATAACATCAAAGCTGAATTAACGGCGACGACAAGAGTCGGGTATCACCGCTATAATTTTTCTGACGGGAAGGAGAAAGGTATGGTGATTGATCTTAATCATAATATTCACGATAAAAATGTGGTAAACAGTGAGATCAATATTATAAGCGACACTGAAATTAGCGGCTACAAACACATCAATGGTTGGGCTCAGAAACGTCACATTTATTTCTATGCCAAATTTGACCAGCCTTTTACGTGCAAAATTTTTCAGGCAGGCGAGGAGCAGGCGGCGGCTTTAAAACTGGATGGTAAAAACATAGTGGCGATACTCGATTTTGGGAAAGACGGGTCTGAAACTATTCAGGTAAAAGTGGGTATCTCATCTGTGGATTATGAAGGAGCTAAGAACAACTTAAACACTGAAGTACCGGATTGGAATTTCGACGAAATAAAACAGGATGCTCATAATCAATGGGTTGACCAGCTAAGTAAAACCGAAGTTGAAGGTGGAACAGTTGACCAAAAAAACATTTTTTATACGGGGCTTTACCACACCGCCATGAGTCCGTACACATTTAGCGATGCTGATAGAAGGTACAAAGGTTTGGATGGGCAAATTCACACCGCCGAGAAAAAGATGTTCAGCGTTTTCTCCCTGTGGGATACGTTTAGAGCGTTTCACCCACTGCAAAATATTACTGAACCAGCGAAGAACAGCGAGTTTGTAAGCACCCTTATTACCCAATACCAGCAAGGCGGCATATTGCCAATGTGGGAACTGAACGCCAATTACACTGGTACGATGGTAGGTTACCACGCTGTACCCGTCATTGTGGATGCGTATATGAAAGGTAACAACGACTTCGACGCTGAAGTTGCCTATCAGGCAATCGTTCGTTCTGCGAAATACGATACCGTCGGAGTACATTATCCCTCGGAGGAAGTGAAGAATAAGTTGTCTTCAATAACAAAGAAGTACAACGAAGAGAGGGGCTTTATTCCGGCTGATTTAGAAAACGAATCCGTAGCGAAAGCATTGGAGTACGCTTACGACGATTGGTGCATTGCTCAAATGGCTGAAAAGTTAGGCAAGGAAGCAGACTACAAGTATTTTATGGAACGTTCAAAACGTTATCAGCAATACTTCGATAAGGAAACTGGTTTTATGCGGGGTGTTAATCAGGATAAATCTTTTCGGGTTCCGTTCGACCCAAAATACTCCCAGCACCGCACCGATGATTACGTAGAAGGTAACGCCTGGCAGTGGACATGGTTTGTACCCCATGATGTTCCTGGATTGGTTAATCTGATGGGCGGGAAAGATAAATTCACTGCTAAGTTGGATGAACTCTTCTCTACTAGTTCTGAATTGTCTGGTGACGAGACTTCGGCTGATATTACAGGGCTGATCGGACAATATGCTCACGGGAACGAACCAAGTCATCACATTACGCACTTGTACAACTTTGTGGAACAGCCATGGAAAACGCAAAAACTGACGGATCAAATCATGAAGTCGTTGTACTTTAACAACCCGGACGGATTATCTGGTAACGAAGACTGCGGACAAATGTCGGCGTGGTACATTCTTAATGCAATGGGCTTTTATTCTTTCTGCCCGGGAACGACTACGTACTCCGTTGGTCGACCACTTTTTGACAAAGTGTCGATTAATTTGCCAGATGGCAGGAAGTTCCACATCGTTGCAAAAAATAACGGCTCTGAGAATTTATATATTCAATCGCTTCAACTGAATGGCAAAGCAATAGATAAGCCTTTTTTTGAACACAGCGACATCATAAATGGCGGCACGCTCGAGTTTGAGATGGGTCCTGAACCGAATAAAAGCTTGTTTAATTAAAGGGTGCTCACTTTTGTCATAAAACTTGCTTAAAATTAACCGCAGGACGATAATATCCTTATAAAAGTATATTTTGAAAGCCCAATAAAACCCTGAAAAGATGATGCTATTACCTATCATTCTTTCAGGGTTTCGTGTTGTAACAAGCCCTAAGTTTTGTTCATTTTAGTGAATATAATGGTCTCTTACTTATTTTGAAGTATTGCAAAAGAGTTAATTGAACACTTCAAACCTATCCTCAAAAAATACCGATTGACATCATTTTGTAGGATTTCGTGTGAATTATGTGGTATAATTGCGATTTTGGAGTGATATTCATGCAAATAATCACAGGTTAAATAGCTAAATGAGCGATTTTTTAAAGAAATTAAAAGGTGTTTTCGTGGTAGACGACGGAACAGCCCCCGAAGTGGAAAAAACCAAAAAAGCGGACCCGAAAGTCACTACGGCACCTGTAAGAACTGTAGCACCTTCCATAGCAACGGGCAATGTTTCGGAGAAATTTACCGATATACTACTCGAATCTATGGAGCGAAATAACCAAGAGGGTTTTGACTACATAGAATATAAGCGTTCCCTACAAACGCTCGAAAAGATGCCGATGGACGAAAAGACCCGCTATTTCTCAGCATTTGCGGCGGCACAATCCATGGGAATCAGTCAGCAAAAACTGATTGATTCGGCGAAGTTTTACCTTGGCATTCTTGAAACTGAAGAACAGCAATTTCAGAACGCCACCAAAGGACAACGTGAGAAGCAGATTGGGGGAAAGGAAAAAGCCATTGCTTCGCTGGAAAGTACTATTCAGGAAAAGGGCGAACTGATTGCTAAACTGACGCAGGAAATCCAGCAACATCAAACCGACATGGACGCTATGAAATCGGAAATTGAAGAAGCTGTGGTAAAAATTGACACCACGATGGAAGATTTTCATGCTTCGTATACTAACTTAGAAGGTCAGATTAACGGCGATATTTCAAAAATGCAAACGTACCTGAAATAACTAATAGCGATGCCGTCTCTGATTCAATGTCTAAACTCTTAAATCTAAAATTAAATAATGGAATTACAAGAAACTAAACCGAAGTCGTTTTGGGAAAAACCGGAAGGAAAAACCGGTATGTTGGGGCTTGCAGCCCTGACCGTTGGTGGTGGATATTTGCTCTATAAATCGTTGCCTTTTTTGATTGCGTTGGCATCTAATACGCTATATTTAGCAGGTCTACTGATTGCGTTGGCGGCGTTGATTTACATGGTACTTGATCCTAAAATGCGGCAGATGGTATTTTATATCTACAAAAGCTTCATGCGTTGGATTACGGGTGTTTTCGTACAAATTGACCCAATCGGTATTTTGAAAACTTACGTGGATGAACTCCGTGGGAACCTCGGCAAAATGAACAAGCAGATCACGCATTTGAAAGGTCAGATGGTTAATTTGAAAACTATTATTGACACTAATTCAAAGCAAATTAAGAATGATCTGAACCTTGCCAGCAGGGCAAAAGAAACCGATAAGCAATCTCTGATGGTGCTAAAAGCCCGTAAAGCTGGGCGTTTGAAGGAATCAAACCTGAAACTGACCGATTTGTATCGTAAAATGGAAATTCTGTACCGGGTACTCGGAAAAATGTACGAGAACTCGGAGATAATGCTTGAAGACGTGAAAGATCAGGTTACAGTCAAAGAGCAGGAACGTAAGGCAATCCGGGCGAGTCACGGAGCAATGAAGTCGGCGATGAATATCCTTGCCGGAAATAAAGATCAACGCTATATGTTTGATATGGCATTAGAAACTATCGCCGAAGATGTCAGCCAAAAGGTGGGCGAAATGGAACGCTTCATGGAAATGTCGGAAAACTTTATGGATTCGATTGATTTGCAAAACGGAGTATTTGAAGAAGAAGGTCTTGCTATGCTTGAAAAATGGGAAACCGAAGGCGTTTCTCTATTACTTGGTAATGACAAAGACTTACTTGTCAGCGGTGCTAACGTTGGCAAAACCGGACATTCGAATAACCAATACGATAAGTTGTTTGATTGACGGTTGTTGGCTTTTCTCAAATTAATAATAGACATTAAGAAATCGGGAAAGAAGCAGGAACTTTCCCTAATCCCTACACAAAAATGAAAACAAGATTAACCCCTTTTTCTAAACTACTTATAACCATCGCTATCGTTGGTGGAGTTTTCTTCGGCGGTAAATGGCTGTTAGAAAATACCTCGTTCGGACGAAGTCTTAAATCACAAAGTGAATCTGAAGGATCATCTAATAGCGGAGGCGGTTTATTCTCCAATTCTTCCGACTCCGAAGATGTTATAAAAATCGGCGTTGTGACGTGGGGCGGGTACGCTGGCGGACAATATTTCAATAATGGTTTTAAACCGAACGATGGCTCTCGATTCAGAAAAGACTATGGGTTTGACGTAGAATTTATAGTATTAGATGATTTTGAAGCTTCCCGTGCTGCTTGGAAAAATGGCGACGTGGATTTGCTTTGGACAACTATCGATGCTTTCCCGACCGAGGCTGATGGGCTTTCGGATTTTGCTCCGCAAGTAGTATTTCAGGCTGACTGGTCGCGGGGTGGTGATGCTATTGTGGTACGCCGTGGAATTAGCTCGGTCGCCGATTTGAAAGGCAAAAAGATTGCGGTTGCCGAACTTACGCCTTCACACTCATTTTTATTGTGGATGCTCGAAGCGGGCGGACTCAAAGTATCTGACGTGCAGATTATAAAACAGGCAAGTGCCATTGATGCCGCTGCCGTCTTTAAAGCTCAGCAAGTCGATGCCGCTGTTGTATGGTCGCCAGATGATGCCCTTGCGGTGCAAGCTGTGCCAGGTTCTAAAGTATTGCAAAGTACTAAATCCGCTACTAATATTATCGCCGACGTATTCATTGCCAAACGCCTATGGGTGGAGAATAACCAAACCAGATTGCAACAACTTTACGAAGGTTGGATGAAAGGAGCAGCTGAGATAAATAATAATCCAGCTTCAAAGAAAAAAGCATCGCAGATTTTAGCGGAGCAGTTCCAAATTTCGGAAGTTGATGCTGAGCAAACCATTGACAATGTACGGCTTGCTACGCACGGTGATAACCTTAATTTCTTCGGTAAAAACCCTGATTACCGAGGTGTAACCGGCGAACAACTTTACACCCGAATGGGCAGTATTTACAAGAACTTAGGTTACGTAGATAAAGTAGTAAACTGGCGTTTAATCAGTAATTCCGTTGCGATCAACAAAACTGACCTATCGGGCTTTGGTTACGAAGCTGAAGGTCAAAAAGACTTCACGGTTGCTACCGCCGAAGAAGCGGGTAGAGATGCAATCGCTTCCAAGCGGGTAAGCATTAACTTCCGTACGGCAGAATATCAGTTGAGCGAAAACGCCAAATATATTGTAGATAAAGAAATGGCTGAAATCGCCAAAGCCTTTGCCGGAGCCAGAATCCGGGTAGAAGGAAATACCGATAACGTGGGTGGTGAAGCTGCTAATGTCACCCTGTCTAAAAGACGTGCTCAATCTGTTGTGGATTATTTGGTGAGTAACTATGGCATGAATCGCAATCGTTTCATCGTAATCGGAAACGGCCCGAAGAATTCTGTGGCTTCTAATGATTCAGAATCAGGGCGTGCCCAAAATCGCCGGACAGATTTTGAGATTGTGGAGTAAACAACGAAAAGTGCAAAAAGCTCGTTATATAAATTGTATAACGGGCTTTTTTTCTGTCTAATGCAGTTTGGGAAGAATTATAGGAATACGAAAAATAAGAAATTGATAATCTTCTGGGAAACTGGAACCGAACGTAAGGCAGATTCAATCAGTAAGTTACCTCTCACTTATAATGGATTGTGGAGAATCTGAATCCGTTATTCTTTACAATGAGATACAGGCAGGTTTTTTGCTGATAGACGATAGACAAGGATAATTGCCAAGCCGCTTGGAGTAAATTGTATTGGATCAATTGGACTTTTAATCAAAGCTATAGAGTCAAAAAGAATAGCAGCACTTCGTTCTGTTTTCGAGACTTGAATTAATAATAACAGATTCTTCTCAAAGAAATTACTAAATGGGATACTGTCTGACTTGAGTGAGCAACCGATAGCCTGAATAATCTCAAAACACAAGGCTTACGCTCTATTGTATGGGCTTTTCGATTATGAGCAAAACAATTTTAGTAGATCAGACAATCCAAAAACTACCTGCTTCAAAAATTGAGGAGAAGATATTGAATGAAGGAATGCTGAAACTTACTTCTGAGTCAAACGCCTTTAAATTTTTAGAAGACGAAGAAGAATTATATTCTGCTAATGATTTAAAAGAAACGTATTGATGAAGAAAGACTCGATAATTAAGCTAAACAAAATAGCTGCCATTGACAGAAATCTGATAATAGGGTTATTAGCCAATTTAAACGATTTAGAAATTGAATCTGTTAATAAGTCGCTACGAAAGCTATTAGACTTATGATAACAATTTCCCGTATCTTCACATTCCTATACTAAATCAACACAAACTTGAAATTTCACGAATTTAACTTTGACGATAAACTACTCGATGGCCTTGATGCCATGGGTTTTGAAAAAGCAACACCCATCCAGGAAGAAGCTATTCCGCTTATCATGGAAGGGCACGATTTGATTGCTTGTGCTCAAACCGGAACGGGTAAAACTGCCGCCTTTTTGCTGCCAATTTTAAACAAGATTATCACTACAAAAAATCCTAAATTAAATACGCTTATCATCGCCCCAACCCGCGAGTTAGCTATTCAAATAGATCAGCAAATTGTTGGACTTTCCTATTTCTTAGGAATCAGCTCGATTCCAGTTTACGGTGGAGGAGATGGCGATGCTTTTGTGCAACAACGCAAAGCCCTCAAAGAAGGAGCGGAGGTTGTAGTGGCAACGCCTGGACGTTTGATTTCCTTGCTTAATTCAGGGCAGGTTGACTTCAAGCACTTACAACACCTAATCTTAGATGAAGCCGACCGCATGTTGGACATGGGCTTTTATAACGACATCATGCGTATTGTTGGGTACCTACCCGAAAAGAGGCAAGCGTTATTGTTTTCGGCAACTATGCCTTCTAAAATTCGGCAGTTGGCGAGTAAGATTCTGAATGACCCAAAGCACATAAATATCGCCATTTCCAAACCCGCTGAAGGAATTGATCAGCAAGCTTACGTAGTTCACGATGACCAAAAAGTAGAATTAACTGCGAGAATACTGAGCGATACGAACTATCAAACTGTCGTGATTTTTGCAGGAAGAAAGGAGAGCGTTCGGCAATTGGAGAAGGAATTGCACCGGAAGAAAATGTCTGTCAAAGGCTTTCAATCCGATTTGGAACAATCCGAGCGGGAAGAAATCATGTTGGCGTTTAAAAATAAGCAGCTACGTATTTTAGTTGCAACCGATATTATTTCCCGTGGTATTGACGTGGACGGAATTGACCTCGTTATGAACTACGACGTACCGCCCGATCCCGAAGATTATATTCACAGAATTGGCCGGACGGCACGTGCCGAAACAACCGGAACGGCAATTACATTTATCGGGCCTCGTGATCAACGTCGTTTTAAAAGTATCGAAGACTTTTTAGAAAGGGAAATTCCGAAAAAAGATTTACCTGAAGGCTTCAAGCCGGGTCCCGAATATGATCCGTCTAAACGAAGCGAAGGTGGAGGTTTTAATCGAAATAAAGGCAAAGGTGGCGGAGGAAAACGCGTCGGTAAACCTCGTTCGGGTGGAGGAAACCGTAATGGTGCCGAAAGCGGCGAACGATCTAAGAAGCGTTTTGATAAAAACCGAAGCGACAATCGAAATAAGCCAAGTGACGGAAGTGAAAACAGCCCAAAAT
>JBLHXN010000096.1:0-13279 GCA_047630355.1 Spirosomataceae bacterium
GTTTACGGAATTAAAGAAAAGTGATTTGACCCTTCGATAAATGAAGAAACTAAGTTTAGAAGAATTAAACAGGATGGACGTTGACGCTTTTAAAGAAAGTGACAAACATCCATTTTGTTTTGTTTTGGACGATATACGCAGCCGAAACAACGTCGGGACGTTCTTCCGCACCGCTGATGCTTTCAGAGCGGAGAAAATTTACTTGTGCGGAATTACCCCCGTTCCACCCCACCGCGATATTGAAAAAACGGCAATTGGTGCCACCGAATCGGTTAATTTCGAATTCGTTGATAACGCCATGACCTTACTCACCAATTTAAGAAGCCAAGGTTATATAATTGCGGCGGTTGAGCAAGTAGAATATTCACAGAAGCTGAATAATTTCAAACCTAAAAAAGGAAAAAAGTATGCGTTTGTTTTAGGAAACGAGGTTTTCGGAGTAAATCAGGAAATCGTTGACTTTGCTGACATATGCCTCGAAATCCCACAATTTGGCACAAAGCATTCGCTGAACGTTGCCGTTTCAGCAGGAATTATTGCGTGGGATTTCTACTCAAAAATAAGCCAGTAAATTACGCTCCCACAAATTGATTCAGAAACCTTACATCATTATCGAAGAAAAGGCGTAAATCATTCACTCCGTATTTCAGCATCGTGATGCGTTCTATTCCCATGCCAAAGGCAAAACCCGTGTATTCTTCGGGGTCTATTCCAACATTTATTAAAACGTTTGGATCGACCATTCCTGAACCTGCTATTTCTACCCAACCAGAATATTTACAGACGTTGCAGCCGTCTCCTTTACAGATAAAGCAAGAAATATCAATTTCGGCACTCGGTTCTGTAAAAGGAAAGTAACTTGGACGTAAGCGGATTTCCGTATCTTTATCAAACATCTCTTTTGCAAAATGGTAGAGCGTGTCTTTCAAATCACGGAAACTCACATTTTTATCAATGTAAAGACCCTCTACTTGGTGAAACTGACAATGTGCACGAGCAGAAATTGCTTCATTACGGTATACCCGCCCAATCATGATTGATCTCAAAGGTGGTTTATTGTGCTCCATCAAACGGGTTTGTACATTTGATGTGTGCGTACGCAGTAAAATGTCGTCTTCCACTTTCTCGCCTTTAGAAACGTAGAAAGTATCCTGCATTTCGCGTGCCGGATGGTTTTCCGGGAAGTTCAATGCTGAGAAGTTGTACCAATCGGACTCAATCTCCGGGCCTTCAGAGGTGGTAAAACCCATTCGGGCAAAAATTTCAGTTATCCGCTGACGCACAATTGACAACGGATGAATACTACCAACTTGCCCTAAATTAACCGGGAGTGTTAAATCAGATAACTCACTATTTGAATTACCAACCGCCGGCAAATCGCCTGATGACTCATTGAGTTCAGCAAACTTAGATTCTGCCAAGTTTTTGAATTGATTCATCAGTTTCCCAACATTTCGCTTTTCTTCGCCGGAGAGTTGTTTAAATTCATCAAAATATTGACCTACCAACCCTTTTCTACTAAGGAATTTAAGCCTGAATTTTTCAACTTCGTCCAGAGTTGTGAATTGAAAATTTTCTATTTCTTTTATTGACTGATTTACTTTGTCGATCACTTCGTGTGCTATTTTCTGAGTACAAAGATATATAAGTATTGATACTAAATATAAACGTGAACACTTAACCTAAAAATAAATGGTAAAAGTTCGCTTTTTCGTTGAAGTTCATTTTATTTGTAGTGCTAGAAATAGATTACGTGAAGTAATATTGTATTGTTATTTTTATATACATCACGTAAGTATTTCTACTCAATAAGATACGTATAAATACGTATAAATACTCAGCAAAAAATACACAAACAGCTCATTACAAGACATCTAACATTAGACACGTTAAATATAAAATTACTTTAAGTAATTAATAGGTGGTAATTTTATAGACCCAAGCTATAAACAACCACTACATGAAACTGTCTAAAACTTGCTCCAGAAAGATTGAAAAAGAACCCTCAATAAAGGTGAATAGTATGACGCCTACTATTGAATTAAAAAATATTGTTAGAATTGAAGGACAGTCAAACTATTCTCTTATTCACACCAACGGTGGGTCAATAATTTGCACAAAGAGCCTCAAATTCTTTGAAGAAAACATAAAAGATCCCCGGTTTATAAGACCTCATAAATCTCATATAGTCAATACTGACTATATTAAAGATTACTCTAAAAACGCAGGGAATTTTAAATTAAGTCTGAAGAATGGCACCAGCGTAGATGTAGCCCGACGACGAAACAAAGACATTTTGAGTGTTATTTTATGAATAAACTCTGCAAGGTTTTATATTTAGTGGTTAAGTGAAGAAAACGGCTGCTCATTGAGCAGCCGTTTTCTATTGTATAATCTGGTACAGTTTCTCAGCGTTAGCACGAGAAATTGAATTAAAATGCCACCACTCACTTGTTATCGGACTAAAGCCTGCTTTAACCATCACGTTTCTTAAAACCAACCGGTTGTCAATCTGAGTCTGCGTCAATAATCCGTTTCTCAGATTCTCTTTCTCTTTACTCGGATAAGCTAAATATCCGAAATAATCATACTTGGTTCCCATATCAAGTACCGAGTCAGCATCCATATTAAATACTGTCAGGTCAGCCGCACAGCCGTAATTATGAATTGACCCTTTTGCGGGATTGGCGACGTAAGCTTCCCGTGTCTTAGGAGGTATAGAGTCCAATTTATTCCATAATATCTTTTGAATACTGTGCGGTCTTACACCGTCGTAAATCAGAAGAGAGTACGCTGGATTAGTTTCTTTTAATAACTGCTGAGCCTTCTGGATTTTCTGAGCCACGTCTGGCTGAAAATAGGCTTTAGTTAGATTCCCGTAAACGTCTTCACCAAAAAAGTTATCGGTCGTAGAATATTTCAATTCAACCATAATTGTTGAGTCAATCATCTGAATATTAGCCAACCCCTGGTTTTGAAACATTACTTCGAGTTCACTGATCTGCGGTTCTTCAACCACGAGGACTGAATCTTCCTTTGGTCCATCCTCTTCTATCTTCGTCGTTGATTCCGACTTGCAGGATACGATAATAACAACAGCGGATAAAACGGTACAAATATTCTTTATTTTCATAATTGCGTTGAGAAGTAGCCAAATATAGACTAAATTTCGGCAATAAACAGACAGATACTTATACAGCGAGCATGGCATTAAACTATATTTGGGCAGCCTTCTTCATTATTGCCTTCGCAATTGCAATCATAAAAAACGTATTTTTCCACGATAACACAATTTACGAAACTCTGGTTAGCGGAGTATTTGATTCGGCTAAAGTAGGGTTCGAAATATCACTCGCTCTTACCGGAATAATGACGTTATTTCTGGGTATTTTAAAAATCGGTGAAGAGGCGGGTGCCATCCGTTTTATTGCCCGTATTATCGGACCATTCTTCAATAAACTTTTCCCGGAAGTTCCAAAAGATCATCCTGCCCACGGACAAATGATTATGAATTTTTCGGCAAACCTTTTGGGTCTTGACAATGCCGCAACTCCTTTCGGATTAAAAGCGATGGAAAGTTTACAAGAACTAAACCCAAGTAAAGATACCGCCTCAAACGCCCAAATAATGTTTTTGGTGCTTCATACTTCCGGACTGACTTTAATTCCAATAAGTATTATGACTTACCGGGCGGCTATGGGAGCCGCTGATCCTTCTGACGTTTTTATTCCTTGTATTTTAGGGACTTACGTAACTACTGTAGTAAGTATGATGATTGTGGCGGTAAAACAGAAAATCAACTTGTTTGACCGAACTATTTTTTCGTGGCTCGGAGGAATTACTCTGTTCATCCTTTTCATTCTTTGGTACCTTTCTACGTTAGACAAGGTAGAGATTGAGACTTTCTCTAAAGTTTACAGTAACCTGATTTTATTATCGATAATAGTTTTATTTGTAGCGGGCGGACTCATAAAGAAAGTCAACGTTTACGAAACCTTCGTCACAGGGGCGAAAGAAGGGTTTACCACCGCTGTAAAAATAATTCCGTACCTCGTTGGAATGCTTGTGGCAATCAGCGTTTTCAGAAACTCTGGAGCTTTAGAAATGGTCACAGACGGCATGGCGTGGACAATTGGAGCAATGGGCTTCGATACGGCTTTTGTGGACGCTCTGCCCGTAGCATTGATGAAGCCTTTAAGCGGGAGTGGTGCAAGGGGATTAATGATCGACGCAATGCAAGAGTACGGACCTGACTCGTTCATAGGCCGGTTAGTTTGCATTTTTCAGGGATCAGCTGATACCACATTTTATATTGTGGCACTTTACTTTGGTTCGGTCGGAATCACTAAGACCCGTTACGCGATTCCTTTTGGTTTAATTGCAGATTTTATAGGCGTAATAGCAGGAATATTCATTGCTTACCTCTTTTTTGCATAAAAAAGCACGAATCTTTAAACCTTAGTTAAGGTAGATTCGTACTTAGTATTAGAAAAGTTTAGGAAAATCTAATGTCGTCTTCGATAATTGAAGTGATTCGGTTTACGGCATTGTCCGGAACTGCACCCAACATTTAAAATCGTTTGGGCCAGGAATCCGAAACCTAATATGTACAATAACACGTTATTACCGAAGTCGTACGCTGAGTAAATAATTACAACCGAGAAGATTAAGTACATAACCCTGACGATGTTCCAGTTTTTTAGTAAGCTCTCCATCTTTTTTTAATTTAAGTCCAACAATAAATTAAAGAAACAGCGTATTAATAGATGTTTATCTTTCTATAACAAATACGGTTTTTCTAAACAAATAGTTTGAACCCGCTTCATGCCAACAATAACGAAAATCGGTACGGCTACCCCAACGCACCGACATGATCAACTGAATATCCTGAACTTCATGCAGCAAATGTTGCCCCTCGACGAAACAAAGAAGAGGTTGCTGTCCCTGCTCTATCACCGAAGCGGCATAAAAACCCGATACAGCGTATTGGCTGATTATTCAAGTAAACAAGAAGACTTCACTTTTTATCCGAAAGTAGGCGAAGATAGAGCTTTCCCGAACATAGAAAGACGGATGGAAGTTTTCGATAAAACCGCTCTCGACCTTTCGGTAAAAGCTATAGAGGCCACAATCGGTAAGGATAAAATTAGTGAAATAACGCACCTCATTACGGTTACGTGTACAGGTTTGGCAGCTCCAGGACTTGATTTACAACTCGTGGAGAAGCTAAATATGCGACCGGATATCTTCCGAACTTCCGTAAACTTTATGGGGTGTTACGCCGCCATTCACGCGTTAAAATTAGCCAACTCACTGGCAATAAGCTCCAAAAATGCGAAGGTGCTTGTGGTTTGTACCGAGTTGTGCACGTTGCATTTTCAGAACAGTACAGAAATTGATCAACTAACTTCTGCCCTGTTATTTGCCGACGGTTCCGCAGCTTGCCTGATAGAAAGTGACGAAATAAAGTCAACTAATGGATTACAAATCTCAAATTTCTTTTCAAAAGTAATTGCGAAAGGAAAAGAAGATATGGCGTGGGGCTTAAGCTCAACGGGGTTTCAGATGGTTTTGAGCAATCATATCCCCCGCTTAGTTGAAGGAGAAATTGAAAACTTGCTTTCAAACGCTTTAAACCAGTTGGATTGGAAAGTAAAAGACGTTTCCCATTGGGCAATTCACCCCGGCGGAAAAGATATTCTTGCAGCAACTCAAAAAGCACTCAGTATTTCGAAGGAAGATTTAGTAGCTTCTTACGAGGTTTTGAAAAATTACGGAAATATGTCTTCGCCAACCATCCTGTTTGTATTAAAAGAAATTATGCAAAAAGCAGTTTTGGGAGAACGAATATTTGGGGCGGCTTTTGGCCCAGGATTAACTTTGGAGTCGTTTCAGTTGACCGCTAATTAATGTTTGAACAACGCTCCTACTCCGCCGAACTTCTTGACAACGATGACATTCCAGCTCAGGATTTGTATCAAAACCTTCGGGAACTTGACTTCATCAACAGGTACTTAGGTGGGCACGACGTTGTAATCAAAGCGATAAAAAAGATGCTTGCGGATTTACCAAAATCACGAGAAATCCACCTTCTTGAAATAGGAAGCGGCGGCGGTGATAACCTTCGTGCTATTGCCAAATGGGGGAAGAAAAGCGGTTATAACTTCAAATTAACCGGAGTTGATTTAAAGAAAGATTGCACCGATTTTGCGGTCGAAAATTCACAAAAATTTGATATTGAGTTTTTAACAAGCGATTACCGTGAAGCACCGTTCAACCGCATCGGAAAGCCAGATATTGTTTTCAACTCTTTATTTTGCCACCATTTCACCGACGACCAATTAACCTCGATGTTGAAATGGATGGACGAAAATACTACAGTCGGTTACACAATTTGCGATTTACACCGCCACCCGTTGGCTTATTTCTCAATAAAGTTACTGACTTCCCTTTTCTCTAAATCATATTTAGTAAAGAACGACGCTCCTTTATCTGTACGGCGTGGCTTTGTCAAAAAAGAGTTAAACAGCCTTCTTACCGACGCACATCAAAAAAGTTTTAAAATTAAATGGGCTTGGGCATTCCGCTGGATTGTGACGGCGAAGCACTAAATATTATTAACCAATTTTAACGAAAAATCCCCGTAAATTACGGGGATTTTTCAATATAATGACTATTCCAAAAATTACATTCCAATCAAATCACTCGCAATTTTCAACGTTTCGAGTAAGTAAACGTCTTCCTCGTGGCTTTCGTTGGCTTTCGTCTTTGAAAGCTTTTTAATTGACTTAAAGTATTTGTCAGTTTCTTCTTTCTTATTGTTACGCTCTTCGTAATTTAGTGAATAGCTGTCTTCCTCACGTAAAACTTTATAAGCTTCAAAATCTGGCAGCAATTCTTGCCAAACGGCGTTTGTAGCTATTCGCTTTAAAGACTCGTTCTGAAGTTTGTCTATCTTTCTTGCAGACAGTAACGAAGTTGAACTAAAGTTAGCACTTTCAATCGAATCATTTGGCAATGCTGAAGGATAAGAACTTTCACCCGTTTCGTTTGCATCAAATGGTGTTGGAAAAGTAATATCTGCTGCCACTCCAACCTGTTGATTACTCTTACCCGTAATACGGTAAAACTTCTCGGTGGTTAATTTCAATTGACCAAATCGCTCTTCGTCAGAAATATCACCGGCGGCTTTTTTCTTAGAATTTCGTGAAGCAGTACTCTGAGATAAATACTGATCTAAGTCAACTAATTGCTGAACCGTTGCCTTTCCGAACGAACGTTCACCTACAATAAGTCCACGTTCGTAATCCTGAATAGCTCCAGAAAATATTTCAGAAGCAGAAGCACTGTAACGATTTTGAAGCACCACAAGCGGCCCCGAATAGGTAATTTCGCTGTTGGTATCGTTTTCCACGTTCGTTCCTGGTCTGAACGATTTCCGCTGAACCACCGGACCATCTTTAATAAAGAGTCCCGTCAGATCAATGGCTTCGGTAAGTGAACCGCCACCGTTGTTACGTAAGTCAAGCACAACGGCATCAACTCCCTTTGATTTGAAATCTTCCAAAAAAGCTTTCACATCTTTCGTAGTACTTTGGAAGTCTGACGCACTTCTTGCCCCGTCAAAATCCCGGTAAAACATTGGTAAATCTATGTAACCGATTTTCTGATTTTTTCTACCGTTTTTGGTTGGAATGATTTCCGCGGTTGCAACGGCTTCTTCGAGTTTGATTTTCTCTCTGATGATTACAACTTCGCGAGGCTCAGAGCTCAATGGAGCGTCTTCCGCCAATAATTTAAGCTTAACCGTTGTCCCCTTTTTCCCACGGATAATTTTAACTGCATCATCCGTTAACCATCCAATTATATCCTGAAAAGGTCCATCAATACCTTGGGCTACCGCTAAAATCCTGTCGCCTTTATTCGACAAAGCTGATTTAAACAATGGTCCACCAGGAATTATATCAACAATGGTTACGTATTCACCTTCATTCCTCAAACTCGCTCCAATACCTTCTAACGATTGACTCATATCAATATTAAATTGAGCAGCAGTACTCGGAATCATATACGAAGTGTGCGGGTCAATAACTTCAGTGAATGAATTCATGAACGTTTGAAAAACGTCTTCCGCACGTAATTTAGCCATGCGGCTTTCGTACATATTGTACCGCTTTGTAAGAATTGACACGGTTGCACTGTCGGTCGAACCACTCAATTTCATACTCAAAGCCTGACTCTTAATTATCTTGCTCCAAAGGGTATCTAATTCTACTTCAGAAGTAGCCCACTCCGCTTTTTCACGGCTCGGGGTATAGTTTTCCTTTACGCTGAAATCAAACGGTTGCTCAATTAATTCAAGAATTTTTTGATGCCTCGCTCGGTATTTAGTTCGGTAAAGATTAAAAACTTCAAAAGGTGCTTTTAAATCACTTGAAAGCAAAGCTTCGTCTATTGTATTTTCGTATTTCTGAAATTTATCAATATCTGTTTTGAGAAAATAAGCTTTGCTCGCATCCGCGTTATTGATGAATTCCTTCCAAACTTTCTTGGATAATTCATCATCCATCACGTATTTTTTGTAGTGATAGTTAGCCAAAAATTGAGTTACGATGCCTTCAACTTTCTGGTGAGTTTCCGTAGGAGAAAGGTCGTCATAACTGTATTTGGGTTCTGCCTCCTGAGCGAACGTAAACCCGCCGAACAGTGATATGTAAAGTAACAGCAGTAATTTTTTCATAATTGTAAGTTAAAGTAAAATTCGGTTTACTATTTCAGGGCATAATTTCGAGTAATCTAACCTCGAAAATCAAAGTTTGATTTGGACCAATTTTGGGCGGAGCTTGTGTTCCGTACGCAAGGTCAGCTGGAATATACAATTCCCAAGCGGAGCCTACGGGCATTAACTGTAGTGCTTCCGTCCAACCTTTGATTACCTGAGTTACACCAAATTCCGCTGGTGTTCCGCGTTGAATCGAACTATCAAAAATAACACCGTCGATGGTTTTACCTTCGTAATGAACTTTGACTTTGCTTGCTGTGGTTGGCTTTACCCCGATTCCAGCTGTCAATATTTTGTATTGCAATCCGCTCGGTAAAGTAACTACGCCAGCTTTACTTTTGTTAACTACCAAAAACTCCTCAGAAGCTTTACGGTTACTTTCCGCTTTGTTCATCATCTGGTTCTGAAAATAGCTCTGAATATAAACATTGCATTCTTCCGGCTCAATGGCCATTCCTTTGTTGCCTAACACATCACTAATTGCTTTGGCAATTAAATCAGTGTTTGGCTGTACGCCTTGTTGAGAGAGGTTTTGACCGATATTTACGCCAATGGCGTAACTGAGCGAATCGATAGAATTAGTGAGAGTTGTTTGAGAAAAGCCTGAAACTGTAATTAAAAAAGCAACAGCAAGCGAAAGAATATTCTTTTTAGTGTTCATTTATTTGGGGGTATGGATGTGTTAATACTAAAGTAACGAAGGACTTACCATTATTTTGTATAACGAAATGTTAAAAATTATTAGGTGCCCTAGTTTTTGGAGATTAAAACTGTTTCAGCCACGTATTTTGAGCTTTCATAACCATTTCGATTACTTCACGGACTACGCCCTTTCCGCCTTTTATTTCAGAAACGTAATCACATACGGCTTTTACTTCGTCAACAGCATCTGCGGGACACATGCTCAGAACGTTACGTTCTGACATTAATAGGTAATCAGGAATATCGTCTCCTACGTAAATTGCTTCTTCAATATTAAGATCATATTTGGCGATATATCTATCAAATGTTTCGAGTTTCTTGGCCGTGCCTATCTTGTGATAAACGTCTTTTATTCCCAAACTTATTAATCGGGACTTAATACTATCTTGCTTACCTCCAGTTATTACCGCCAAATTGTAACCCGCTTTTGATGCCATTTGCACTGCGTAGCCATCCCGGACATTGAAAATTCGTGTGACATCGTGATCACTCACCACTAATGTAGCATCTGTGAACACTCCATCTACGTCGAAGATGAACGTTTTTATTTTTCCTAAACGACTTCTTAACTTAATATCCATTGATTTTTATTGAATAGCATTTGATATAAATAACGAACGCCCCAGATTCATGGAGCGTTCGCCTAAAAGTAATGCGAACAGTTATTTTGTGCAATAAAATATGTGATTACCGCAGGTTTTCATAAATCTTATATCACAGCCATTCCGTGATTTAATTAGAAAAGCCTGTTGATTGTAGTTACCGAGGTTCAATTCACTATACTGCGTTCGGTGATTTGTTCCATAACCAATATTTCCGACCGTTCCGTAGGGCACAGTTGTATTAGAGAAAATCGAAGCTTTTGCCGCCGACCAACCAGCAGAATAGCTCGCACACGTTATTATAAAATCTTTAACCTAATTTACTTTATTATAAGTACTAAGACAAAATAAAGGTATATTTTTGTTTATGCGGTTCACTTTATTAGCTTCCTCAGACATCACTTTATTGAAGGAGATGGAACTTGCTACGGTGAGTAAACCTTTACGAAACCGGATACAATGTATTCTATTTTCACATAAAGGCATGCAAGTCAAGGACTTATAAATATATTTTGATGTCTCTAAGAAGACGATTTATCAATGGTTAGACCTGTGGGGTAACCTCGGAGTTGGCAGTCTCGTCCACAAGTCAAGAACAGGCCGTAAAGCCAAGTTACGCAACACTCCAGTCGAAACTATCAAGGCGATGGTCATGGAGTCCCCCCGTAACCTGAAGCCCGTTTTGGCCAAACTAAAAGAAGAGCATCAGATGAAGACCTTGCAGCGTTTTTTAAAATCGCATAAACAGTGGTTCTTTGCCTGTATCACAGTTGCAATCTACATCACCAATGATATTTTAGCGTTTATGTATTCGGCAGCAGCAGCAGCTCTTGATTCGTTGGATTCTTAAATAGTAGAAGGTTCTGGTGTTAATAATCCAGCATCGGTTCATACTTCGCCAGAAATAGCTGTTCCATTATCACGTTCTAATGAATCAACTGCTACTATCGGTGCGGTAGGTTCACCAGCAGAACCGATAGGAACTTCATTCGGAGTTGAGCTACAACCTCTTAGTAACCACTAAAATAATAAGGCAAGTAAAATTGCGGCTAAGAGAGCAAACAACCAGCGTGGAATTCCGCCCCAAGTTCCAGCACCTCCATCACCAGAAGCAGCAGCGACACCAGTTGGATTAACCGGAGTAGCAACAACCAGTTTAGGCTCTGTTGCAACACAAACCGCTCCAACTACACCAGCAGCAGTAGCGAAAGCAATTACTTCAGCTGCGGTAGGTTCTTCAGGACTTTCGCCGACATCGCCAGTTAGAGCAGCGGCTACGAGGGCTGCTGCACCAATAATTGCCGCTGTTCCAATAACATTTCCTGTAGGTTCGTCAATGCATTAGGCTTCTTCAATATCTCCAACATTTGTCGCTGGTATTATAACAGCTGCTGAAATATCATCGGCAATAATCGGTCTACTTTCTTTTTCAACAATACCTTCATCAGAAGCATCCGAAGAAACGGCATTGGTGTCAGCGGCTCCAAGAGCTGCCGCACCAGTAACTCCGGCACCGACTCCTTTTGATTCAAATTTATCATCTGTTCCAGTATTAGACTTTATTTTTTCCTTCGACACCATAACGACGGGTGCGATCGCGGCTGCTCCGGTGATTCCAACAATCTCCCACGGGAATCCGGCTTTAGCAGTAGCATTCGTACCTAAAATGGAAATATAATAAACAAGACAGCAGCACTCTCGTGCGGACAACTGCGAGCAATTTCTTTATGATTCTCAGCTTTGAGCACAACGAAATATTCATCGTTATCTTCAACAGTACTGTAACGTTCTTTTATTCCACGATTTTTCTAAACCGATGCGAGTCCATTACCTCTCGCTCCCGTGGTGGGGTACCTTCACTTCGTAGTAAAACTTTGCCTGCATTATCAAACATCACAAAATAGTACTCATCTTCTACTTTAAAAGTACAAAAGCCCTCGGCAGGAGTCTCATCATGATTTTTATAAACCTCGCAGTCTAAGTATTCGTCTTCGTTGCGGTTGCTTTTCGAATCTGGCGTTGGTAAGTCAACGTTAATCACAAAACTGCTTGTCTCTGTATCAACGATTGTTTCTTCAATAACTACACCGTATTGATCAGCATGGCCTTGAATAGTAATTAAACTGGTTTCGAGTTATTTTTCAGCTTCTTGTTTCGAATTATAAAAGGCAGATCGGGCAATCCCTTGCCGGTTTCCGGCTTTCAGGATAAAATAGTATTTACCTTTCTCTTCTTTAATCTCGTGCTGATCCGACATATTCGCATTACGGATGACGGTTTTCATACCATTGTCACGACCACTTTTGCCCGAGTATCCCTGACTATAAAACTCGGATTTCCCGTCCAATCCGTAAAAAAGAAAATAGTAGTTTTTATCATCCGCACACACTGTTTGAAAACCTTACTCGGTAGATTCGGCAACTACGTCAAAGTTATAAACGTTGCTCCTTTTCTTTCGCTTTACCGGTTGTGGATATTGCTCTGCAAACTGCGGAATTATTTCTTTTGCGTACGTAATTGCAGCCTCGGCACTTGCCCGGTTAGTAAACTGTTTACTTCGAGCAATCTTCGCTTGATCACAAGCCTTAAGTATGAAATAGTGCGAATTATTTTCTTCGATTAGTTCAAAACGTTCCGTTTTCTTACTTACAGCAATGAGTTGCCTGATTCTTTTATCACGCTTGCTGACTGTATCAAATTTACGGCTAAAAATAAGTGCTTTACCGTCAGCATCCTTATAAAGGAAGCGGTGCGTATTTTTGCCTATTTCGAGCGGTTCAAAGCCTGACTTTTTTGAGTTAGAAGTTAATGAGAAATCGTAAAGTAAACTGCAATCAATATTACTCAGAGAAGGCATCTTCACGAATTTAGACTGCACCAATTCTGTTTGCGTAGTAACTTCAACAGTATATTCGGCTTCATCTGAGGCATCTTCAAGAATGGCTTACTCCACTCTGTACAGCTTCAATTGAGAAGTGTGCAATGCTGTTAACTACGGTAGTTTCATCAATCGAAATCGAGAACTTGTACCTGCCAACTTATAAGCATTAGCATCTGGCAAAATAGTGGTTAGCGTTCGGATTACTTTTACGTAATCGTCCTGATTTGCAAATGCTTTACTGATGGCGAGTACTTTACCGCCGTCAGTTTTGTCAGAGTGAACGAAAATTGATTTTCAGTTTGACTTACGTAG
>JBLHXN010000097.1:0-13277 GCA_047630355.1 Spirosomataceae bacterium
TACTTTTTTCAACTTTTTGAACACGAATACTGGGCGAACCTGAGTGTATTGGAGATGTACTTCAAGAGCCGGAATCCATCCGAACGGGCCACTATATTGATGAGCCATGTCATAGCGACTCAAAGGGTTTGGCTTGACCGACTAAAAGGCAACGAGATGGTGGTAAACCCGTTTGAGGTTTTTGAGGATGAAGCCCTTTTGGAACTTTTAGAAATAAACTACATCGAATTGCTTAGATTAATTGATGAAGCTGACTTTGAACAGTTATTCACTTATCAAAATACTGAAGATAAACAGTTTACAAAAAATACTGGAAATACATTAACGCATTTGGCTTTACACGCCTCTTACCACCGTGGGCAATTGGTAACCTTGCTGAAAAGTGACGAAAACCCGGCGGTCGAAATGGGTTTTATTCATTATGGCAATTGATCAGTTTGTTCATAAATATCTTTTAAAAATAGTTTGCAGCGGTTTATGGTTACTTCGTCATTCTTATCGTAGAATGTACTCACTAACCACTCGGTTTGGTTTATTTTTTTATAAACTTCTATTTTCTTTCTGTTAGTAGAAACTAACACATATTCACGGAATGACTCAATCGTTTTATAACAATCAAACTTTTCGTTGCGATCGTTTAATTCCGTCGAATCTGATAGTACTTCGATGATGACTTCGGGATTAGTCAAAGCATCTAATCCTTGTTTGTTTTTTTCAAACAAGGGTTTTTCGCAAACGATTACTACATCTGGGAAAACAAACTTTTTGCATGCGGGAACAGCAATTAACTGGTCAGAAGCTAAGACAAAGCAGTTAGACTTTCGCAAACATAGTTTCAATTGAAATATAAAGTTAGCACTTATTTGATTATGCGTTGGTTTCGCCCCTGCCATTGCCACAATTTTCCCATCGTGGTATTCAAGTTTTACGTCAGATGCTGCGAGTAGCTTAAAGTATTCTTCCTGACTTACTTTTATTATTGCTTCCATAAATGCTGCTTTTACCAAAGATACGAATTTCAAAAACAAAACAGCCGATTCATGGATTTCTATGAATCGGCTGTTTTGTTTCGGCGTATTGCAATTCGTCCCAACGTTTATTTACGTTCGTGCGGTCATTTATCCCACCAGCTTTTGCTGTTTATATCATCACCGCCCATTTTCTGAGCTGCGGCTTTGTAGTTCGCACTGTTTGTTGCTTGTTCAGATTCCGGGTAGGTATATCGCACGGGGTAACGTCCTTCGTTCAAATTATCAGGACCTGGTTTTAATGCCGGAATTCCCGTTCTCCGAATTTCAAACCATGCTTCGTGACCAATACCAATCAAGCTCAACCACTTTTGAGTCAAAATTTTGACTATGTTATTCGTTCCGTTTAGAGCTATTGCTGAGTTTGAGAAGTAATCTGCGGGTACGGCGGTTTTATAATAGTCAAAACTCGCCCGAACGCCTTTTTCGTAAAACTCATTTACATCGCCAGTTATGTAACCTTTTTGTGCGGCTTCCGCCAACGCAAATTGCAATTCAGAATATTGCATAAACTGAGCGTTCACGCCGTTCGGAACATCCCGGAACATTGTACCAAAAAGAGATACGTCGTTTAGGTTAATATTCTTACTCCCAATCGTTTCCCTGTCTTGTCCGTTGAGTAATCCTCTGTAAGCAGGGCTTCCATCAAGGACACTTTTTTGCGTTGGCTTGTAAAGTACCGCCACCCGTGGGTCTTTCCAAAGCGTAAGTACAGAATCTACCGTTTTAGTCATGCGATGTTCCTGATAAAGTCCTAAAGCCGCCAATGACATTTGCCACTGATTTGGGGCAGCAGCTAAATACGGCACGAGTGCGTTATCGGCATTTGACTGCATCAACTTTCCTGACGTTGCCAATGCTTTCATTTCGCTGAAATCACTCACATTTTTACTTGTACGAAGCAAATACCGAAAACGAAGTGAGTTTGCGAAGCGTACCCATTTATTCAAATTTCCGTTAAACATAACGTCGCCGCCAATGGTAGAGTTGGTCTTCTCTAATGTCTCGACGGCTTTTTTCAACGTAATCAAAATACCCGTTTGCGGATTGGTATAAATTTCCTGCTGCGTAGAATATTTCGGTGTGTAAGTGCCATCAAGGGCTTTTACCGCATCCGTGTAAGGCACATCTCCCCAAAGATCAGTGAGTTGTGAAAACATATAACTTGACATAATATCACCCACAGCTCCGTAAGCTTCGTTGGATGCGGGAGATTCTTTCATCGTTCTGATATCTGAAAGTAAGCGGTAAATGGCATTCCAATAGCCACTGTTTGAACCCATTTCGTACCGGTCAATTCGCTCAAATTCTACGCTGGCGGAAAACTGAGCCAGGTAATTTGACAAGCGAAATCCTTGTTCGTACGCATTTCGGTCGGCGGCGACAGAGATTACGTTTGAAAGCAAAAACTGAGGATCAACGCTCTGCGGTGCATTTGGATTTGTGTTGAGTTCTTCAAAGTCTTTGGTGCAACTTACACCAACGCCGAAGATGCAAACCACGCACAAAAATATATTTCTTGTTTTTTTCATGTTAGTTTAGATATGAGGTTTTAGACACGAGAAATGAGACTGTTGAAAGGTGAAATTAGTTTTAACGAATCTGATAACTCTGTGTGCAAATTATGTTTTACGCCGTTGTCGGTGTCCTCACCGACGGCAGATTTAAAATTCTGTTTTGATACTAAACCCGTAACTTCTCGCCGATGGGTACGACATATCGTCCACGCCGTAAATAATGTTTGTTTCCTGAAATGCGTTTAGTTCAGGATCAACGTGCGGATTCTCAGTGAAGAGGAGCAAATTACTCCCCACAAAACCGATTTTAAGCGATTGTAATTTTACACGTTTCACGAAGCTCGCAGGAATTGTATAATACAAAGCCACCTGACGTAATTTTACGTAAGAAGCATCGTATGTTGCACTGGCTTCGTTTCCTCGGTCAAAAACGTTGTTGTAAAAAGTACTCGCTGGAACCGATTTTGTATTCGGAGCGTACTGGGGATTATCCGTCGTTCCTACATTCACTACACCGTCGCCAATTACGCCGTCTTCTCTTCCAACTAACGTTTCTTTCAGAACTCCCGAAGTACTTCCAAGTGCTTTCGTTCTCGAAATAAGCGTTCCACCTTGTCGCCAATCTACCAAAACTTTCATTTCTAAACCTTTGTAAGCAAAGCGATTATTAAAGCCCATCGAGAAGTCAGGATTATAGTTTCCTAATACGCGAAGCGTGTTATCCTGAACGGGTAAGCCATTTGAGCCGTAAAGCGTTTTGCCGTCAACCTGTACAAAGCCCGAACCGTACATATCACCAACCCGACCATTTTCACGGGCTATATAAAATACCGAATTTGAGCCGCCTGAGCCGCTAAATACGTTGGCGACACCCGTGACAAACTGGTCAACGCCTTCGGGAAGGCGGGTTACGATACTCCGGTACATGGTATAATTGACGGAGGCATCCCAGCTGAAGCTGCCTTTCTTCATAATATTGCCGCTCACCAATGCTTCAAAGCCACGGGTGCGAACTTCGCCGCCGTTCACGTTGAAATTTTGGAAACCGCTGGCGGAAGAAATCGGGCGGGAAATAATTTGATCAACGCTTGTATTTTGGTACGCAGAAACGTCAATCTGTAAGCGATTTTTGAAAAAACCGGCTTCTAAACCTGCTTCAACAGCGGTTAAGCGTTCGGGGCGGAGGTTGGCGTTTTTTAAGACCGTTTCGTTCGTTACCCGAAAATTGGAACCGTAGTTTTGGTTGAACAAAAAGTTTTGAGCGTTTTGGTACGGGTTGGTATCGTTTCCGACACTTGCCACGCTCAGACGGAAATTCAACAGCGATATTTTGCCTGGCATCGTGAACATATTTGAAACTACATAGCTCAAACCTGCCGAATAATAGCCAAAAGAACTGTTATTTGTAGGAAGCGTGCTGCTCCAATCGTTGCGGTAAGTCAAATCAAGGTAAAGCATGTTTTGGTATGACACACTTCCAATTCCGTAAAGGCTGTTGATACGCTTTGAAAACAACTGGCTATCGCTCCGTAAAGGCGTACGTGAATTTGCCAATGTGTAAATATTGGGCAAAGCTAATTGTGAAGCCTCCGCAAATGTGTAATTAATTATTTGATTAAAACGGTTACCACCCATTGAAACCGAATACTTAATTACATCATTAAGTTGATTTTTATAAGAAAGTAAAACGTCACTATTTATTTCCCGAAAACGGACGTTGTCTTCTCTGTAAGATCCACGTGGGTTTTGGTTAGTACTTACTGCTCTTCTGAATTCACGGCGGTCATCGTAAGTATCCATACCATTTCGGAACGTAAGGCTCAGGTTTGAGGTGAAATCATACGTTGCAGAGATATTTCCGAAAACCCGGTTTTTATTGAAACCGTTGGTGTTTTCAAAAAGTGTCAGATAAGGATTCGTCAACCATAAATAGTTAAAATCGTAATGTTGTTTTCCTACTTGTCCGGCCTGCCAGTAATTTCTCAACGAGTTGACATCGAAGTTTCTTCCCGTCCAGTTAAAACCGTACATTACGTTTTCGTATCCATAACCTAAGTTAGGGCGGTTTTTACTGCGGGTGTTTACGTAATTTACGTAAGAACGAATCGATAATTTTTTACCTAAAAGCTGATCGAGACTTAAAGCAAGTCCGTCGCGGTTTAAGTCAGTATTTGGTAGCATTCCTTCGTTTCGTAAGTTGGAATACGAAATACGGGTATTATTTGATTCTGTTGCGGAGTTTACCGCAACGCTCGTTTGCGAAGTAACACCGATTTTGAAAAAGTCCCGAACGTTGTTTGGTTTTGAAACCCACGGCGTTGGCGTTATTGGTGTGAAAGACCCGTCTGATTTTTGTCGGGCAATAACATCACCCGCCCGAACAGGGTTTTCGTTCACATCAACTGATGGGCTGTCGAATTGATTTATTAGTAAACCCTGATCCAGTTTCGGGCCGTAGCTACTAATTCCGCCATCCCGAACTCCGCCACCAATTCCGTTTTGAAAAGAGTAGTCGCCGTTTCCGCCGCCGCCATACACGTTCTGGTAATCTGGCATAGTCAGAATGTCTTCAAAAGTAAGCGAACTGCTCAAACTTACGCCAATTCCGTTAGCTCTCTTGCCGCGTTTTGTAGTAATTACCACTACGCCATTTGCGGCACGGGTTCCGTAAAGTGCCGCCGAACCAGCTCCCTTAAGTATAGTAACAGATTCAATATCGTCGGGGTTAATGTCCGCTCCGCCGTTTCCGTAATCTACTTCCTGCAAAGCTCCGCGATTTACCAAATTACTGGTAATCTGCTCGTTGCTGATTGGTACGCCATCCACTACGAAAAGTGGTTGGTTGGAACCGCTCAATGAATTTTCTCCCCGAATCACAATACGACTCGATGAACCCACACCGGACGAACCATTAGTTACCTGTACTCCGGCAATTTGTCCGGCGAGGCTATTTACCAAATTTGTCACCGGTACTTCGTTGAGTTCTTTCGTACTTATTTTAGTAACCGAAGAACCGAGGGATTGTCGATTTCGCTCAATACCCAACGCCGTCACAACTACTTGGTCAAGTAGTTCGGCGGAAGTATTTAGTGAAATAGATTTTGGTAATTGCCCGTTGACAACAGAAACTATAACTGCTTCAAAACCAATGGAAGTTATCTTTAAATCAAAGTTTTTATTGGATATTTTTATCGTGAAATTTCCTCTTTCGTCTGAAGTCACAACGTTATTGGAGTTCATTTCCTGAATGGTCGCAAAAGCAACCGAGTTATTTTCTGAATCAATGACTCGGGAATTATAAGTTAAGTTTTGACAATACGCGGCTGTCAAAAATAACTGTATTACAGCTATTAGAGCTATTCTCATGTTTTTGTAAATGTATATGTATTATGAAATAAGATTTAGTGTACGCACAGGTACTTTTAGTCCATTACGCATATTCGTAACCGAAGTTGATAATGAAATAAAAGAGAGAATTAATGAGAAAAAGTAGTGGGAGGTCCTCGGAAAGGAAGTATCGAAGGTTTGATGCGTTGGAGAAATGGGGGAGGAGTGTACGATGTTTTACAACGCTCGGAAACAAAGCAGTAAGACGCTAATATTAAACGTCCAATGCGGGTCTTAGGACAACGGAAAGCGTACGCAAGTGCAGTTTCATAATCATCAAGATCAACAAGTGTTTCGAGACAATAGGTAGATTCGCTCGATATTTCTGAGCTGATACGGGCGAATAATGAGTCTGTTTGCCACGGTAATTTGCTAAAACTTTCGTAATCAAAGTCTGCTTCGCTGATACCGAGCAAATAAATGCCACCGTCTTCAGCAGGACCAAGAACAACATTATTTCTTGTGAGTTTCTCAGTCGCAAGTCGAACGAAATCAACGGTTAACGATGGGGAGTCATTCCCAATCGAAATTACATTCTCGTATCCTTGTTGGAAGCAACTTAGAACTGCGTTAGCGTAGCGTTCTCCAAATGAATTTCCAAATTGTCTACTTTCGTCAAACCACAAGACATCTAAACCGGAAGCTTCCGCAACAGCACGCGTGTTGCTTATGCACTGATTAATAAGTGCAATTGAACTGGCAGGATTTTTTAGTCCGGAAAATGGTTTTCGCTCAAATTCCCGCTCGGCGGAAAGTGAGAAAACCATTAGAACGGTATTTTTCAAATTGTCAGACAAATGAGCGGTTGGTTTCGTAAGTCACTAAACGCTGTGAGCGTTTTAATTCTATTTACGTTAAAGCCTCAAAAAAAGATGAAATAATTGTTATTTTTGACACTTTCGTAATTTATATTTCAGCAAGTCAACTACCTAATTAAGGATTTTACTACCTATGATAATGACCAAGCCCTCGCTAAAAGATATTCAGGAATGCCACGAACGCATCCTCCCATACGTACACCGTACGGCTGTTTTGCAATCTACTTCCATCAATGAACTTGCGGGTTGTCAGGTGCTTTTTAAATGCGAGAACTTTCAGAAAATCGGGGCGTTCAAAGCACGTGGAGGAATGAACGCCGTGCTGCGTTTAACCAAAGAGCAACAGCAAAAAGGATTGACAACGCACTCGTCCGGCAATCATGCCCAAGCCATTGCGTTAGCGGCAAAAGCGGTTGGAACAACGGCGTACATCGTGATGCCATCTAACGCACCAAAGATTAAGAAACGAGGAGTGGAAGCTCTCGGAGGAAAAATAATTGAATGCGAACCAACGCTTGCCGCGAGGGAAAAAGGTGTTGAAAAAGTTATTGCCGAAACCGGAGCTACGTTTATTCATCCGTTTGATAATGACGATGTGATTTCTGGTCAGGCAACTACGGCGAAAGAGCTTATCGAAGATTATGGTAATTTTGACATAATAATGGCTCCCGTGGGTGGTGGTGGATTGTTGAGTGGAACTGCTTTAGCCTGTCATTACTTATCTCCCGAAACCGAAGTTTGGGCGGGAGAACCCGAAGGTGCCGCCGATGCTATTTTATCTTTCGAAAGTGGGAAAGTTGAAAAAGCCCCGTATATAAATACCATCGCAGACGGATTATTAACTAACCTCAGCGAGCGAACATTAAGTATTATCAAGCAATACGTAAAAGGAATTTTATTAGTAAACGATGACGAAATAATTGCTGCTATGAAACTAATTTATGAACGCTTAAAAATTGTCATTGAGCCTTCTTGTGCCGTGCCGTTTGCCGCTTTGTTGAAGAACAAAGAACAGTTTAAAGGAAAGAAAGTCGGTATTATCCTGACGGGTGGAAACGTGGACGTAGAGAATTTGCCGTTTTAGTGGGGGCGTAAAATTTTACGCCCTACTAAATATTCTTATAAAGGTCTTTTAACAAAAATCGACATTCATCAATCTTGATTTCTTCTTCGTCCTGATAATATGATTTTAGTAAACATTCGTTCTCTGCTATTTTCTTGAATATTTCAACCTTTTTTTTCTTCGTGCTAACCAACACGTATTCCCGAAAACTCTCAATCGTTTGGTAACACTCAAATTTTTCGTTTCGGTCGAATAATTCGGTGGAATCAGAAAGTACTTCGACGATAATTTCTGCATTTTGTAGAGCGTCAAGACCTTGTTGTTTTTAGTGAGTTCGAGCTCTTTGCAAGTAATTACTACATCAGGAAAAAGAAACTTATCATATCTCGGAATGGCAATTACCTAATCTGAAGTCATGATATAATAACCTTTTTCTTCTAAATAATTTCCGAGAAACCGATTAATCCTACTCGTCAATATATTATGCGAATTTTGTGCTCCTGCAATTGCCACAATTTTACCACCGTGGTATTCCAACTTCACATCGGAGGTGGCAAGTCAAAATATTCTTCGTGACTGATTCCAGGTGTCGTTTTCATAATCTTAACCTGTTTCCCAAATATACAACAGAACACCCAATCAACGTTCCAATTCCATCGGCAACCATATCTAACACTTCAAAAGAACGGTGAAAACTCTCGGGTAAAATTCCTTGCCAGAATTCGATGAATATTCCGAAAGAAATTCCGGCGATGATGACTTTTAAATAATCGGCTTTGACGAGTAACCATACTATAGCAAAACCCGCAAATGCTACGAAATGAGCGGTTTTGTCATTGATATTATTATCTGGTAATTTCTGACTCGGAAAAGAAGTTAGTACAAACAATAAAATTGTGTAGAAGATAGCGGCAAAAAAGGTCAACTTTTTAATCATAAAGCAATGTATTTTGTTCCGTCAGAAAAGAGCGTATAGCTATACGCCCCCGATTTATTTAAGGTGGTATTTCGGGTAGTGTCGCCCTCGTGAAAGGTAAGAGAAGTGGTAATTATTCCCGTTCCGATGTTCACAATTTTCCATAACTTTCCGGTTCTTGTAGAAGGGGCGGAGAGAGTATAAATTACACTGTTTCCTTCGTGAATGTAGATGCCGTAATTATCTGACAAGGTGATATCTGTTGTTGAAGTAAAGAAGTCGGATTTGATTTCGTGAACAGTGTTTTTCGTAATTATTCCGTTGCTATTGGTAGTCAGAATTTTATTTTCGGATGAACCGCTTTGTAATCTAATCAGCTTCAACGGATTTCCTGTCGACGAAACTGTCAGAGCGTTCGTTACGTCCGTAGTGCCGATTCCCACAAAACCGCCGAAGTAGTTTTTCAATATTGCGGGTTGCATATAAATACCCCAGCCGTTTGTGACTATGTTTGCGTTTACGCCCCTGATTGCTTCCATTCGGAAGGCGTAAAAGTTGGTAATCTTAGCGGTATTTCCCGCGTCGCTATTTGTGAATAGTCGTAGGTTTATCAAGTCGAAATTATCGGTATTGCTGAAACTTCCCAAAAAGCGTACTGTTGCGGCTCGTTGTAAACGCTTGCCGTCGCGAAAGCCAAGACTGTCTGCAAATCCTCTTTGGTAATTTATCTCCAGACTGCTGTTATGGACATCCGTAAAGGTAACGTCGCTCTTAAAATTAGCGTAATTATTCACGGTAAGCCCTTAGTAATTAGCTAAAGGTTCGGTTGCTAAACCAACGGTGGAAGTAGATAATGGGAAAACGCCAGTATCAAACCTTGGCTCGTTGAGGCTGATGTATTGTCCCCGTGAATTTTCCGCTCCGTACAAACCCGTTACCATCAAACGGCTGTTAAACGGTGACTTAAAAGCGTGTGAGATTGCTACTGCTCCCGGTCGGTAAATTGAGTCGGTTTTTGTAACGTTGTTCGTTGTAGTATTTCGCAAAAATCAGTTATTTTGGGCGGAAACTTGCAGGGAGAGCAGAAGTAAAAACAAAAAAAAATCTCATAGCTTTTTCAGTAAAGTTATGAGATTTTTATGAAACTAAAAGGTAAGACTCGTTTAGCGGCTAATCCAATTAAACTCGTATTCCAGTTCGGGTACCTTCGTTCGCTCGGCAACTCGCCTCAAACGAGTCGGTAGTTTTACTAAATAATCGCGGGCTTTTTCGCCTTTCTCGTTCAAACCTCTGATGTTTTCGATGCCCCATTCGTCTACCAAATCAGTTAAAATTTGAATATAGTCTTGAGCTGTGTAAACGCCCAAACGTTGAGCCGCATCCGAAAAGTGAGAAAAAGTCGCTCCCATTTGCATACCCGTTTCGCGGAGGAAGTGAGCGGGCATCACAATTTTCTTTTTCATCATGTCTTCAAACGCCAACATCATTTCTGAAGGGTCTAACTCAAATATCCGACGTACAAATTCTTTATAAGCTTTTGCGTGACGCATTTCGTCGGCTGCAATTACACCACAGATTTTTGATAAATGGTTATTGCCAAATTGCTTGGAAAGCGTCGCCGTCCGGCGGTGAGAAATATTAGTAGCAAGTTCTTGAAAAGAAGTGTAGATAAAATTTCGGTACGGGTCGCTGCCGGTTCCGATATCAAATCCATCGGCGATGAGGTACTGCGTAGAAGTCTCCATTTCCTTCATATTCACCCTTCCCGAAAGGTAAAGGTATTTGTTTAACAAATCTCCGTGACGGTTTTCTTCGGCGGTCCATCCACGTATCCATCTTGACCACCCCTGCGGTTCCATTTGACTGATTCCTTCAATTGCCATTAACCAAGATTCGTAAGTTGGCAGGGCTTCTTCGGTAATTGTATCGCCAATCAGAACTGCCATATAATCGTATGGAAGTTCACGGCAAGACTCTTTTACTATTTTGATCTCTTCGTAAAAATTATCAGAAGTAGAATCTGGGAGTAAATCAGAAGGTTGCCAATTTTGATCAATTGGCTTGAGATAGTCTTTAAGAAGTTCATCGATTTTCAGGCCGAGAAACTTCATCACTTCTAAACGTGTATTTGGTAATTTCATTTTTTCATTTTTTTAGGGTATTCAAAGACTATTATAGCGTTTTATACAAAGATAATCAACGAAGGGTAAACGTATGATACGATTTAATGTTAAATACGATTTTCTGATAAATTAACTTACTCAATATTTTCGGTCTTTCCAGTTTAAACCGCCCGGAAGCATAAAGTTTATCAATTGTAAAAACCAAAAAATGATTACGTAAACCGAATAAACGGGTAAATAGATTGCCCATTTTGTCAAACCAATTTTACGTAAAGATAAAAAGCCGATAAGCATATTGAGCGACAAGGCAACAAAAAGAAGTAACTGTCCGATTATCAGATTTGTTAAAAGTACTGTACAAATAATTGGAAATAAAAATGCCTGAGCAAAAGCCGCAATTAATAATGGGGAACGCGATTGTACGCCGCCGGTTACCCAGCGTTTACGCTGCCTGAAGTAATTTTCGGGCGGTTCAGTGAACGCAAGTATTTCTTTACAGTACAGATGCCTGAAATCGAATCCTTCCTCAACAATGGCATTATAGAGTGCGTAATCCTCCACGATAGAAAACGGAATTTTTTCGTAACCACCTACGGTTTCGTAAGCAGACCTTGAAATCGCCATATTATTTCCCATCCCTGTAGTCGGAATGTTGAAACGGCCGCAAAATTCTATAAAATTCAACACATTTAGCCACTCGATGCCCTGACAGCGGGCAAAAACTGAAACGGGTTTTGTGGTGGTACTTCCTACCACAACCCCGACATTTTGCTCAAACGCAGACAACATAGTTTCTGTCCAACTGATTGGTAACGTTATATCTGCATCGGTGAAGAAAAAGTATTCTCCGGTTGCCTGTTTTATTAACTGCACTAACACATTCGTTTTTCCTTTCAATTCACTGGTTGATTCGTGAATCGAAATTAAACGCATATAAGGCTTATCGCGGATAAAAGATGTAACGATATTGGCAGTACCATCCGTTGAATTATCGTCTCCGATTAAGACTTCTAATTGTTCTTTCGGGTACGATAAGTTAGCCACTGATATGAGTACATTTTCAATGTTTTGTTCTTCATTTCGTGCCGCTATGAGTACGCTTATTCTTTTATTTTTCGTAATAAAATTGTTTTCGAGCTAAAAGTACGAATAAAACCGTACGTACCATATAATGCTTTTACGAACTAACACATTAATATTGGTGTAAACACCTATTTTTACAGACGATTCTTACGATTTACTACTTATTTTTACGTCCATATGCGAATTTCATCCCTTTTGCCAATTCTGGCTGTTCTTACCTTTTCTGCGTGCACGAAGAAAAACTTAGATACTTCAGTACTATCGCCCGATGATAAGATTCAAGTACATTTTAGCCTCAGCGAGCAAGGGGAACCGAGGTACGATATTTACAAAAAAGGCAAGACAATTATCAAAACTTCTAAGTTGGGATTTCAGACAACTACGTTTGATTACACCAAAGGATTCACCATTGAAGATGCCGTCTCACGAGATTTTTCGGAAGTATGGGAACCTGTGTGGGGACAGCAACAGGAAGTCAAAAACGAATACAGAGAATTGACGGTAAAATTAAAGAATTCTGAAGGCGAACTACTCAATATTATATTCCGGGCTTTTAACGATGGCGTTGGCTTTCGCTATGAATTTCCGTTGGAAGAAGAAACTGGAAACGAAGAATTGATTATTCTGGATGAAATGACTGAATTCAGACAAACCGCCGATCACACTACGTGGTGGACTCCCGGATGTTGGGATAATGATGAGTACCCGTACACCGAATCAGAAATTAGTAAAATTGACGCAACTTATTTCTTGAAAGAATACCCTTATTCTAATGTCACGAGTATTCTGGAAATACAAGGTGTGAATACACCAGTGACCATGAAAACTAAAAGTGGCCATTATATTTCTATTCACGAAGCCGCTCTCGTAAATTTTCCGGGAATGTCTTTATCAGTTGATATAAACGACTTTACATTCAGGAGTAACCTGGCGGAAAAACAACTAAAGAAAGGGGTGAAAGCTGAGGTGCAGCTTCCTTTCAAAACGCCTTGGCGTACCATTCAAATTACTGAGAATGCGGGTGATTTAACGCTTTCGCATTTGATTTATAACCTCAATGAACCCAACGCTCTCGAAAATACGGACTGGATAAAACCGATGAAGTACATGGGAATATGGTGGGAAATGCACGTCGGGAAATCCGATTGGGCAAAAGCCGGCGGAAAGCACGGAGCAACAACAGAAAATGCCAAACACTACATTGACTTTTGTGCTGAGAACGGAATAAAAGGATTACTGATTGAAGGTTGGAATACCGGATGGGAAGATTGGACTGGAGACGACCGAGAAGGAATATTCGATTTCAAAACTCCGTACAGTGATTTTGACTTGAAAGGAGTAG
>JBLHXN010000098.1:0-13262 GCA_047630355.1 Spirosomataceae bacterium
TGGATTCAGTTAGGCGGCTCGTACTTTTGGCCATTAGCTCCCGGTACGTCGGATTATGCAGGTTTCAATGGTCCAAACTTCAATGCTATAAAAGCCCGGCACGTGCTTGTTTCAGCAATAGATAACTGGGGCGATGCCTCCTGTGCGGGTTTTAGTAAAATAGCCTTTGATGCCACATTGTGTAATCCTGAAGGAACACCTTGTGATGACAAGGATCCACTCACCACTCACGATAAATTTGACGCTTCTTGCAATTGTAAAGGCGTAAACATTAACTGTGGAAGCGATACGCTGGCGTTAGACCGAATCACGTTATCAGATGGTGCGTACAAAGCGAAGAAAATGCTGAATTCTGAGGGTATCGTTCCGACAACTAAAAATATCACATTCACTGCCGGAAATTCCATTGTTTTACTTCCTGGCTTTGAGATTGAGAACGAAGCTGTGTTCATAGCAAAAATAGAGGCTTGTATCCAAACTGCTTTCGTTACAAACCAACAGTCTGGAGCTAATCAGCAGGAAACAGACAATACCGCAGGAGTAACCGGTTTTGCCGCCGATACAACCGAAAACGATAAGTTAAAGCAGATAATATTCAGATTAAATGAGCCTGCTGACGTGAAACTTGTTCTGAAAGATAAATCTGAGAAAGTAGTAACCACACTCATTGACTACTTCTACCAAAACCTTGGAACGCAGATAAAGTACCTGCCAACTCAGCGTCTTCCAAGGGGGCTTTACTGGATCGAACTCACCGTGAATGAAACTGTTTTACGTGAGCAGCTTGTTGTTCGGTAGGAAAAACGAGGGATAATTCTTCAGAACGATTTGAACGTATATCTTTCAAAGTATGAAGAGTACTGTCATGCTGATTTTCGCTTGTTTTTGAATAAAATTAAATAATAAAATGTCTTCACATCACGTTGTTCGGGAAAAGCAAGAACCCGCACTTATCATTGCAAATGGCGAAGCTTGTAGAAGCGAACTGCTCGAAGACCTACTGGCGTGGTGCCCGTTTGTGGTGGTTCTTGACTCGGCTATTTATCGGGTAAATGAACTTAATGTTAAGGCGGATGTGTTGCTGGGAGACTTTGATAGAGATGAACTTAAAATAGAACAAATCCAAGAAGAGCAATTTCCGATAGAAATTGTTTATACGCCTGATCAGAACAAGACCGACCTGCAAAAAGGAATAGAATTTCTTATTGATCGGGGCTTTCCTGCTGTAAATGTTATTTGGGCGACGGGGAGAAGGATGGATCATACGTTCAATAATATCGCAAGCATTGTGGCATACAAGGACCTAATAAAAATTGTAATAATCGACGATTACACAACAATATACCCACTCTCGCAAAAGCCGAATGTATTTGAGAAATGGTACGCAAAAGATAGCATTATTTCACTTTTACCGATAGGAAGTGCAGGTGGTGTTACCACAAAAAATTTATTATATAATACTGATGACCAGGAACTTGTGCTCGGTTTTGTGTCAGGGAGTAGTAATCAGGTTCGTGATGATGGTATTGTTGAAGTTTTTTATACTTCCGGTAACTTACTACTCATGGAAGCCCACGATTAATCTAATTCTTTCAAATTATTAACTGTGAATACTATTTCCAGAACTTTCATTTTTTTTTTAATTTTTTTTATATATCTTTATGTATCATCACGTGACAATACACGTGTGAAAAATATAGTGCTGCCCTAAGCTTTTCTCTTCACTTTTAAATTTTTTAGAATGCTTCAGAGTTTGTGGAAAACTTTTCGAGTTGTATTATTTTAATACTTCTCGAGCTTAACTTGCTGATAATTAAGCTTTAAAGAGTTGCTTTTTTTTGCAATCAGGTGATTCAATTTAAAGACAAAGTTAAGTGGCTTTTCATGCCACTTTATTTGTTGCTACTTTTGAATATGTCAAATTAAGAATTTGACTGGCTGCTCAATAAAAGTGGCATTTTATTCGATTAATTAGTGTTGAGACAGACGTGCTGAAATATTAGAAAGTAATTGCGAATGCTTTACGCCAAGAAAACCTATAAACCCAACGTGTTATTATGTATGTAGCCAAAAGAGACGGACGCCGCGAGTCAGTAAAGTTCGACAAAGTCACCGCTCGCATCGAGCGATTATGTTACGGGCTTGATCCTGTATTTATCCAACCCGTCGAAGTAGCGATGAAAGTCGTTTCTGGTATTTACGACGGTGTAAAAACTGCCGAATTAGATAACCTTGCAGCGGAAACTGCGGCATCTATGACCACAAAGCATCCTGATTACGCAACTCTTGCGGCACGGATAGCTATCTCCAACCTTCACAAAAATACGTTGAAGTCATTTTCAGGAACCATGAAAATGCTTTATAAATACGTTGACCCAAAAACAGGCCAAAACGCCTCATTAATCGGCGAAAGCACGTGGCAGGTTATCAAGAAAAACGCAGCTTTATTAGATTCGACTATTATTTATGATCGTGATTATGGTTACGATTATTTCGGATATAAGACGCTAGAAAAATCTTACTTGTTAAAACTTGACGGTCGTATCGTTGAGCGTCCGCAACATATGTTGATGCGGGTAGCCGTTGGTATTCACGGAGAAGAAATTGAAAAAGTAATTGAAACCTACGATTTGCTTTCGGAGAAATGGTTTACACACGCCACACCGACACTTTTCAACGCCGGAACGCCGAAACCACAATTGTCTTCTTGCTTTTTACTTACCGCGAAAGAAGATAGTATTGAAGGTATCTACGATACATTGAAGCAATGTGCTCAAATCTCGCAGTCAGCGGGAGGAATTGGTTTATCAATTCATAATATCAGGGCAACAGGTACTTATATCAAAGGTACAAACGGTACCTCAAATGGTATTGTACCAATGCTGAAAGTGTTTAACGATACCGCTCGTTATGTAGACCAAGGGGGCGGAAAACGCAAAGGATCTTTTGCTATTTATATAGAGCCATGGCACGCTGATGTGTTCGACTTCCTTGATTTACGTAAAAATCACGGTGCTGAAGAAATGCGGGCCCGTGACTTATTTTACGCTCTTTGGATTCCTGATCTATTCATGAAGCGGGTAGAAGAAAACGGCGAATGGACATTGATGTGTCCGCATGAATGCCCCGGTCTTGCCGATACGCACAGCGAAGAGTTTGAAAAACTTTACACTAAATATGAGCAAGAAGGAAAAGGTAGAAAAACCATCAAGGCACAAGACCTTTGGTTTGCCATTCTGGAATCGCAAATTGAGACTGGAACTCCTTACATGCTTTATAAAGATGCGGCGAATGCCAAATCTAATCAGCAAAATCTAGGTACTATCAAGTCGTCTAACTTGTGTACTGAGATCATGGAATTTACTTCGCCGGACGAAGTAGCAGTTTGCAATCTTGCCTCTATTGCGTTACCTAAATTCATCACTTCTGACGATCAGGAAAATTACCTGACGTTTGATCACGACGAGTTGTACAAGGTCACAAAGGTAATTACCCGTAATCTTAACAAAGTAATTGATGTAAATTATTACCCAGTTGTTGAAGCAGAATATAGTAACAAGCGTCATCGCCCAATCGGAATTGGTATTCAGGGTCTTGCGGATACATTTATGATGTTGCGTATGCCGTTTGAATCTGAAGAAGCAAAGCAACTTAACAAAGATATTTTTGAAACGATTTATTACGCTTCCATGGAAACATCTATGGAGTTGGCAATCGAAGAAGGCACGTACGAAACTTGGGAAGGATCGCCGATTTCGAAAGGGATTTTCCAATTTGATATGTGGAACGTAAAGCCTGAGTCAAACCGCTGGAACTGGGAAGAGTTACGCGAGAAAGTGAAAAAACACGGTGTACGCAACTCACTATTAGTTGCTCCGATGCCAACTGCTTCGACGAGTCAGATTTTAGGAAATAATGAGTGCTTCGAGCCTTATACTTCTAATATTTATACGCGTCGCGTATTATCTGGTGAGTTTATCATCGTTAATAAACACCTGTTGCGTGATTTAGTAAAAATCGGCTTGTGGGATGACCGCATGAAAAACCGCTTGATTGCCGCTAATGGTTCTATTCAGGATATAAACGAGATTCCGCAACACCTCAAAGACTTGTACAGAACTTCGTGGGAAATCAAGCAGAAGACCATTATTGAAATGTCTGCCGACCGTGGAGCGTACATTTGTCAGAGCCAGTCGTTGAACGTATTTGTGATTGATCCTAACTTTAAAAAGTTATCGTCAATGCACTTCTACGCCTGGAAATCTGGACTCAAAACGGGTATGTATTATTTACGTACTAAAGCTGCGACTGATGCCGTGAAATTTACGGTAGATCGTCAGGCACTTGCCGAAAAAGAGCCCGCTCTTAGTACGGTAGAAGAGAAGCCGTTAGATTACGCTGGCTATGCCAAAGAACAAGGGGCGAAGGCTAAGGCAGCCGCAAGTTTCACGCAAGAAAGTGAAGCTGCTATTGCTGCTGCTGCTCTTCAGTGTTCACTTGACAACCCCGATGACTGCGAAATGTGCGGCTCTTGACAGGATTCTGACTTATACACCGTGTGCTAAAAACCTAATAATTCCAAAAAAATGCCGACTCAGATTGAGACGGCATTTTTTTTGGAATTTTATGATAACCGCAAGCCGCAATAACGAGATATAAAAGAGAAATTACCCCATCGGGCGTAACACAATCTCTTCTACCACGCTGTTTTTCATGGCGTAAGCGTTCCAGACAGCAGCAGCGATGTCTTCGGGTGGCATAAGTATTTCTGGGGAAACGTCTTCGCCTTTCCAACTATCGGTAAACGTGGCTCCGGGCATCACTGCCGTAACCCGAACTCCATGCGGTTTCATTTCTTCTCGTAATACTTTGGAGAAGCCTAATAGAGCAAACTTAGAAATAGTATAAGATCCGCTATTTTCGGGCGTAGAAATGCTTGCTACCGAACAAATGTTGAAAATATGCCCAGTGCGGCGTTCGGTGAAGTTTGGGATTAATTCTTTGGTTAAATAATAGGCTCCGTACACATTAATATTCATTAGTTTTTCAAGCGTATTATCCGGTTCATCCACTAAAAGTCCGGCTCGGTAGAGTCCGGCGTTATTAACTAATACCTCTACAGGTTGATTTAATCGTAAAATGTTGTCTGATAAATATTTAATACCCGATTTGTCTCCTATATCTCCCGCAAGAACGTGACATATTACTGCGTATTTATCTTCGATAGTTGCCTTGAGTTCATTCAAGTCCTCTGCCGTTCTTGCGGTAATAAAAAGGTCAAAACTTTCGGCGGCAAAACGTTCCGCAATTGCCCGTCCAATGCCTTTTGTTCCACCTGTAACTATTGCTAATTTTCTCATTTGCTTGATTTTCTGGTTTCAAAGCTAAAGAAAGCGTAACTATTAGCTGAAAGACCGTTGCTTTTTCTTTCTGTGAAAATGCAAATTTGTATATTTGTTCAAATCCGACACAGCACACAAATGGCATTTGAAGTAACAAACGATCAAGAACCCGCAGCGGGAAAGCTCCTTATTTCCGAACCTTTTATAAACGATAACAACTTTGACCGTACCGTTATTTTACTTTGTGAACACAATGAGAACGGCTCTTTTGGTTTAGTACTAAATCAGGAAATGCCCCTTAAACTCTCAGATATAATTGAAAGTAATTACAGCGAACAACCCATTTTTACGGGTGGTCCGGTTGAGCAAAATACGTTGCATTTCTTGCATCGGTTAGGTTCGGAAGTGGCTCAAACTGTTGAAGTGACAGAAAACGTTTACTGGGGTGGCAACTTTGATTATGTAAAGACTATGCTGAATTTTCAAAATCAACCCCACAGCGATGTACGGCTCTTTGTTGGGTATTCGGGGTGGGAGCCAGGGCAGTTACAAAACGAGATAAATCGTAACTCTTGGTATATTTCAAATGCAGACGCAGCACTTGTATTTGACACGCCTGCTAAGAGCGTTTGGCGGGAAACCTTACGACGTATGGGCGGGAATTATCGGGTCATTTCAAACTACCCTACTGACCCACGTTTAAATTAAAGTTATTGACCATATTAGTTGATTAAGATAACACATTGATAATTAAACAGTTGTACCTTTACGTATTCTTTTGCTTTTGTTACAAAATGTATTTGCGAATATGCAAAACCTTCGTAACTTTGCAGCCCGAATACGCAGGACATAATTCTACGGGCATAGTTCAATGGTAGAATAGCGGTCTCCAAAACCGTTGATCAGGGTTCGAATCCTTGTGCCCGTGCGATACTAAAGAAGTTCCTAAGCAGTGATACGTTACGTTCACCCTCTTAGGAACTTTTAAGTTACTTTCATACAATGGCATCAAAGTTGAAGCCTCCTATTTTAAATAGAATTTACATAACATGGAAAATCTTCAGGTTTTTTTGAAAGAGTCTTGGATCGAAATCACTCAAGAGGTGACATGGCCTACCTGGTCTGACTTACAGTCTAGTGCCACGTTGGTTTTGATTGCATCCATCATTTTTGCGTTAGTGGTTGGCGGTATTGACTTTTTGATTGACAACGCTTTGAAAATATTGTACGCGTCGTTTTAATAATCTCTTTCAATAGCCGAAGACCCCGAACTTATGAGCGAAATAAATTGGTATGTGATGAGAGTCGTCTCTCAGCAGGAAAAAAAGATAAAAGCGTACATTGAAAACGAAGCAAACCGACAAAACTTGCAGGAATTAATACCGCAAGTATTAATTCCGTCGGAAAAAATTGTGGAAGTACGTAACGGTAAGAAACGGGTTCGTGAGAAAAACTTCTTTCCCGGTTACATGATTGTAAATGCCGACCTTAATAATGGAGAAGTACTTCACTTAATAAAGAGTTTACCGGGTGTAATTGGATTTTTAGGAAAACACGGAAATTCATCTCCTGAACCTGAGCCACTTCGCCAAGCAGAAGTTAATCGCATTTTAGGGATTCAGGACGAGTCGGAGGAAGAATCAATCGATTCAGGTATTGCCTTTGTCATTGGTGAGTCTGTGAAAGTTGTTGACGGACCATTTAGCGGCTTTGATGGTAGCGTTGAAGAAGTATTTGACGACAAGAAAAAATTAAACGTAAGTGTTAAGATATTCGGGCGTTCTACGCCAGTTGAGTTGAGCTACGTACAAGTAGAGAAACTTTAATTTTTAAGTAAGACATTTTCGAAACCTTACAGGTTTTATAGAGCTTTCGCAAAATTTGCGGAGGCTTTTATTTTTGATACTTCCTGATTGGTTATAACTTGCCGTACCTTGATTATCAAAGCCGATGAATACCGAAAATTTAACCACCTTATTTACGAAACTGATTAAGTTTGGCGTCGTTGGTTTTTCAGGACTCATTGTTGACTTCGGAATAACTTACCTTTTCAAAGAAAAACTACGAGTAAACAAGTACGTAGCAAACGGGCTTGGATTTTCGGTAGCAGTTGTTTCTAATTTCTTCCTAAACAAATGGTGGACGTTTGAAGACGCTGGGCAAGATTATCTGTCGCAGTTTCTGACCTTTACCACCGTGGCAATAGTTGGATTAGTAATCAATCAAGGTATTCTCTACCTTCTTCACGAAAAAGTAAAACTCAACTTTTACTTCGCTAAACTAGTAGCAATCGGAGCCGTAACGCTCTGGAATTTCGGATTCAGTAATTATGTAGTTTTCTCCGCATGAAACAGCACCGTACGTTTATTGCATTTCTTATTATTTGGTTAATAATTAACCTGATAACGTCAGTTAGTGTAGAGTTATACGACGACGAGGCTTATTACTGGATGTATACCCAATTTATGGATTGGGGCTATTTTGATCACCCGCCGGGCGTTGCCGTAATGATTTGGTTAGGTAGTTTTTTGGGTAAAACAGAACTCGCTGTCCGACTTTTCAATGTATTATTTACCGGTATTTCCATTACGCTGATATACTGGCTTGTTAAACCCAAAAACGTCCTCGTTTTTTGCACGAGCATTTTCAGTTTTCTCGTATTGCATTTGATTGGATTTGTGGCTTTGCCGGACACACCGTTCTTTCTATCAGCGATATTATTTCTGCTGAGTTACCGTTATTTCCTGAAAGACGATTCATTTGAAAATCAGCTGCTGTTGAGTATCGCGGCGGCTCTGATGATTTACTGCAAATACCACGGCTTTGTGGTCATCATGTTCACGGTGTTGAGCAATGTCAAGCTGTTCACAAACTACCGAATGTACGTTGTGGCGTTGTTGACGCTGGTTTTTATCAGTCCGCACCTCTATTGGCAATTTGCTAATGATTTCCCATCCATTTCTTATCACCTCGCTGATCGTGCCGCCCCCGAATACAAAATCAGTCAAACGCTCGACTACTTAGGCGGGAACCTACCTTTTCTGGGTGGATTAGTTTCTGTGGCTCTATTTATTGCCTCGGTATTTTACAAACCCGTTGATAAATGGGAAAAAGCACTGAGATGGAATCTCTTCGGAATGTACATTTTCTTTTTTCTTATTACCTTTAAAGGGCAATACATTGAAGCAAACTGGACGTTGTTCTGCGTTTTTCCGATGTTGTATTTGGGCTACAAGCAAATTGAGAATTCCCGTTATTTCGTTGCTTATAAATATCTGACATTTTTCTTTGCGGCGTTGTTGATGGTTATTCGGTTTCACATTGTATCGCCGTTGGCGATTATTAAGAAAGACCGGGTTTGGGATTTTTACGACGGAAAACAATTCGCCAAAAACGTGAAAGAAATCGCTGGTGAACGAAAAATTGCCGCCAATCGCTATCAGGATGCCTCAGTACTAAACTTCTACCTCGCCGAAGAATATTATATCCCTGCCCTGAATATTGATTCACGAGCCAACCAATACAGCATTTGGAAACTTGATACGGCATTGTGCAACCAAAAAGTAGCTTTTGTGAATTTTAAATTTGAAGGAACAGAAGTAAAAGCCCGTAAATTCCTGACCGCGAAAGTTGTTCTGCGGGATAGTATTGTTATGCCGCATTGCGACGGGAAAGGTAGATGAATAATTTTATAACAACCAATTTAAATTAGCAGCTCATTTGGAGCTAAACTGTTGTAGTAGTAAAAAGGTGTAAAGCAGGTAAGTACCATTGGTACGAAATCTTTAGATGTTCTTTGTGCTGTTCCTATGGAACTAAAGGGTTTGTGTTTCGCTAAAATTCTATTAATATTTAGATCCTACGGAGTAATTCTCGTCTTTTTCTGAATTGTCTGGAGTAAAAGTAATAAGTGTTCTTTCTTTCACCTGATTTCAACATTGCTATTGCTTTCGCCAGTCATTTTTTGTATTTTTGTTGACTTTTTCAGAATCAAAATTCACTCAAAACACTAACCCGATAGCCGAATGAAATTTATCGTTTCGTCATCTTCCTTATTAAAATCATTATCAACGGTAAACGGTGTAATTGCCAGTAATCCGATTGTTCCGATACTCGAAAATTTCCTCTTTGAATTAAGCGGTAGCGTTCTGACCATCACGGCTTCGGACATGCACACGGTTATGCAGACGTCTGTTATGATTGAGTCAGGAATTGACGGGTCAATTACCGTACCCGCCAAGATGATCTTAGATACGCTACGCAGCTTGCCGGAACAACCTGTGACGCTGAAAGTGGATACAGATACGTTTGGCCTCGAATTAGTTACCGCAAACGGACATTTTAAGTTATCAGGTGAAAACCCGCTTGATTTTCCTCGCATTCCGGAAGTAACCCGCAATTTTGGTATTACGTTACCGTCTGATATTTTAGGGTTGGCAATTTCTAATACCCTTTTTGCTACAAGCACTGATGATCTTCGTCCTGCTATGACGGGTGTTTATATGCAGGTATCGGGCGAACACACCACTTTTGTGGCAACAGACGGGCACCGTCTAATTCGTTATCGCCGGGAAGATATTACAACCGAAAATACCACGACGCTGATCTTACCTCGCAAGGCTCTTAACTTGTTGAAGTCTTCGTTGCCAAGTGGTTCGGTAGATGTAAAAGCAGAATTTAGCAATTCTAATGCGTTCTTTTCTTTCGATAATATCAAAATGGTAAGCCGTTTGATTGACGAGCGTTATCCTGACTACGAAAATGTAATTCCAAAAGAGAATCCGAACAAAATGCTTATTGAGCGAAATAGCTTCCTGAGTACCTTGAAGAGAATTGCGATTTACTCGAATAAAACGACGCACCAAATTCGCTTGAAAATATCGGCTGATGAATTAGAAATCTCCGCTGAAGATTTAGATTACTCAAACGAAGCGAAAGAAAAAATTACCTGCGAATACATGGGTGACCCGATGGAAATTGGTTTCAATGCAAAGTTTTTGATTGAAATGTTGAGCAACTTAGATGCTTCTATGATTTCAATGAATATGTCATTGCCAAATAGAGCGGGACTTATCGTTCCGGTAGAAAAAGACGAAAACGAAGATATTTTGATGCTCGTAATGCCAGTTATGTTGAATACGTACGCGTAATTAATCAGTCTTTATGATATTATAAAAGCCGCTACGCTGATTGCGTGGCGGCTTTTGTTATGTAAAATTCAGTATCGAAGAATCAAACCCCAGCCTTCACAAACGGTGGTTTTGTCACCACGGCTTTGAGTTGCTTGTTTCTTATCTGAATGAAAATCTCCGTTCCGGTTTTAGAAAATGCTTTTTCAACGTAACCTAATGCAATGCCTTTCTGCAACGACGGGGATTGTGAACCGGAAGTTACTTCACCAATTACGTTTCCATCAAAATCCACGATTTCGTAATGACTGCGGGGAATACCTCGGTCAATCATTTCTATACCAACAAGTTTACGCTTCATTCCGGCGGCTTTCTCGGCGGCGAGGGCTTCCGAGTTAACAAAGTCTTTTGTGAATTTCGTGACCCAACCCAAACCTGCTTCGAGCGGCGAAGTTTCGTCGGTGATGTCATTTCCGTAAAGGCAATAACCCATTTCCAAACGAAGCGTATCGCGGGCACCAAGCCCAATTGGTTTGATGTCAAACTCAGCTCCGGCTTCAAATATTTTAGTCCAAACTTCTTCGGCGTGAGCTTTCGGAACGTAGAGTTCAAATCCACCCGCTCCGGTATAACCCGTGGCGGATAAAATTACGTCAGAGCAACCCGCAAAAGTACCTTTAGTGAATGTGTAATACTCTACATCATCCAACGGAATATGCGTTAGTTTTTGCAACGTAGCATTGGCTTTTGGCCCTTGAACGGCAAGCAAGCAAAGGTCGTCCGACCAATCTGTCATTTCTACGCCTTCGGTATTGAGGTTTTTTATCCAGTTCCAGTCTTTATCAATGTTTGAAGCATTCACTACTAACATATATTCGTCTTCGTCGATACGGTAAACCAACATATCGTCCACCACTCCGCCCGTGGCGTTTGGTAAATAGCTGTATTGGGTTTTTCCGTTGTACAAAACGGACGCATCATTTGCCGAAACCCTTTGAATTAAATCAAGAGCTTTTTTGCCTTTCAGGTAAAACTCACCCATGTGCGATACGTCAAAAACGCCCACGCCTTCACGCACGCATTTGTGTTCTTCAATATCTGATGAATATCGAACAGGCATAATAAAACCCGCAAACGGAATCATCTTCGCCCCAAGGCTTTCGTGTAAATCGTGTAACGCTACTTTTTTATCCATTTTTTGCTAAATTTTTCTCCTTGAAAAGGTGTCATCCTGACCATACTCGGATGACGGGGCGACCGTCGCTCGGTGGGTAATAGAGAAACTATTTTCTGAGTTGTAAAAGTACAAAAAGCCACGAAGTAAAAACAATAAACTGCGGGATAGATGAGTTCAATTTCGTTCATCAATAAGCAATCAGTTATATTTACATAATTAAATTTAAAACCTACGAGGTTTCCGAATGCAATCGAACCTAAGCCTCATAGGTTTACTGTAAACCATTCATTGAAAAACTAAAGAATACTTAAATCAACCACATGCCCACTTTACTTATATTAAACGCCCGAATTGTAAACGAAGGAACAATCACCGAAAAAGACGTTTTTATCAAAGACGGATTAATCGATAAAATTGACGGCGACTTGAGCCACCTTGCTGCCGATAAAATTATTGACGGAACGGGCAAATTCCTCCTTCCCGGCGTAATTGATGATCAGGTTCATTTTCGTGAACCAGGTCTAACGCACAAAGGTAACCTTTATACCGAGCCACGGGCGGCGGTTGCGGGCGGCGTTACTTCTTTTATGGAAATGCCGAATACTGTTCCGAATGCATTAACGCAGGAGTTATTGCAGGATAAATATAACATCGCCAATAAATCGTCGCTGGCGAATTATTCTTTTTTCATGGGAACATCGAACGATAATTACGATGAAGTAATGCGGACGGACGCGAAGAATATCTGCGGATTAAAAATATTTATGGGAAGCTCCACGGGTAATATGCTCGTGGACGACGAAGCAATATTGAGCAGGATATTCGCTAATTTTCCTACGCTGATTGCTACGCATTGCGAAGATGAAGCGATTGTAAAAGCAAGAAACGAAAAATATAAAGCCTTGTACGGCGATGCCGCTACCGAAGATATTCCCTACGATATCCACGCCTTAATTCGAAATGAGGAAGGTTGCTATAAATCATCAAGTTTTGCGGTAGAATTGGCGAAACGTCATGATACCCGTTTGCATATTCTGCATTTATCTTCTACGGAAGAGTTAGAACTTTTTGATAATACAATTCCGCTCGCCGAGAAGAAAATAACGGCAGAAATTTGCGTGCATCATCTTTGGTTTGATGCCGAGAATTACAAGCAATTGGGAACAAAAATCAAGTGTAATCCCGCTATTAAACACAATCATCGGGATAATCTCTTTGCGGCAATGCTTGATAACCGCTTGGATATTATTGCCACTGACCACGCTCCGCATACCGTAGAAGAAAAATCGCCGAATTACTGGAAGGCTCACGCCGGATTACCGCTCATTCAGCATACGTTATTAGCGATGCTCGATTTTGCAAAGCAAGGAAAAATTTCGATTGAACGAGTTGTGGAGAAAATGTGCCACGCTCCGGCTATCTGCTTTCAGATTAACCGCCGTGGATTTATCAGAGAAGGCTATTTTGCTGACTTGACGCTGGTTGATTTAATGGAGCAAACAACGGTTACGAAAGAAAATATTCTGTTCAAATGTGGTTGGTCACCGTTTGAAGGGCACACGTTTCCGGCTGCCGTTACGCACACGATTGTTTCAGGACACCTCGCTTACGAAA
>JBLHXN010000099.1:0-13262 GCA_047630355.1 Spirosomataceae bacterium
CGATGTTTTGAAAATAGAAATTACTCAACTCAAAAAAGAAAATACGTATGGCATTTGATTTTGACATGATCAAGCAGGTGTACGCCAAATTCCCCGAAAGAATTGCGGCCGCCCGAAAAATAGTTAACAAACCCCTTACCCTCTCCGAGAAAATCCTCTACTCCCACTTATGGGATGGAGAAGCTACAACGGCATTTACACGAGGTAAAGATTATGTTGACTTCTCTCCCGACCGCATTGCTTTACAGGATGCCACGGCACAAATGGCATTATTGCAATTTATGCAAGCCAATAAAGATAAAGTTGCCGTTCCAACAACGGTTCACTGCGACCACCTGATCATGGCAAAAGAAGGAGCAAAAGCCGACTTAGCTTCCGCAAATAAATCAAGTAAAGAAGTCTTTGATTTCCTTTCTTCGGTTTCTAACAAGTACGGTATTGGCTTCTGGGAGCCAGGTGCGGGTATTATCCACCAAGTTGTCTTAGAAAATTACGCCTATCCCGGCGGAATGATGATCGGAACTGATTCGCACACTGTAAACGCGGGTGGACTCGGCATGGTCGCCATCGGAGTTGGTGGTGCAGATGCCGTGGACGTAATGGCAGGAATGGCTTGGGAATTGAAATTCCCGAAACTAATCGGTGTAAAACTTACTGGAAAATTGAACGGCTGGACATCTTCTAAAGACGTTATTCTGAAAGTTGCCGGAATTTTGACCGTGAAAGGCGGAACCGGAGCCATCGTTGAATATTTCGGATCAGGTGCAAGATCGTTGTCCGCAACCGGAAAAGGAACTATCTGTAATATGGGAGCGGAAATCGGAGCTACGACTTCGACCTTCGGTTACGATGAATCTATCGAGCGTTACCTTCGGGCAACTGACCGTGCAAAAATCGCCGACGCTGCCAACGAAATCAAAGAGCATTTAACGGGTGACGACGAAGTTTACGCCAACCCTGAGCAATACTTCGATCAGGTAATCGAAATAGATTTAAACACACTTACGCCGCACATCAACGGACCGTTTACGCCCGATCGTGCCACCGCAGTTTCGGACATGGCGAAAGAAGCCGCCGCGAACGATTGGCCAACAAAAGTTGAGTGGGGCCTGATTGGTTCTTGTACCAATTCATCTTACGAAGATTTATCCCGTGCTGCTTCCATTGCGGAGCAAGCCGTAGCGAAAGGTTTGAAAACAAAAGCAGAATTTGGTATCAATCCGGGTTCTGAGCAGGTACGTTTTACCGCCGAGCGGGACGGATATCTAAAAGCTTTTGAGCAACTAAACGCAACGATATTTACAAACGCCTGCGGACCGTGTATCGGTCAGTGGGATCGTGCCGGAGCGGACAATAAAGAGAAGAACACCATTGTTCACTCGTTCAACCGTAACTTCGCCAAACGTGCCGATGGCAACCCAAACACCCACGCATTCGTAACGTCTCCCGAAATGGTTGCGGCGATTGCAATTTCTGGCCGTTTGGACTTTAATCCATTGACCGATAAGCTCGAAACAGCCAGCGGCGAAATGGTTTTACTCGATCCCCCGCACGGTATTGAGTTGCCACCAACGGGTTTTGACGTAGCAGACAACGGTTTCCAAGTTCCCGCCGAAGACGGTTCAGGAGTCGAAGTAGTTGTTGAGTCGGAATCAGAGCGTTTGCAATTACTTACGCCATTTAAGGCGTGGGACGGCAACGAGTACACCGGGATGAAACTGTTGATTAAAGCCAAAGGGAAATGCACGACTGACCATATTTCGATGGCTGGGCCGTGGTTGACCTATCGCGGACACCTCGACAATATTTCTAATAACACGTTAATCGGAGCGGTAAACGCTTTCGGAGGAAAAACAAACGCGGTTGTAAGTCAATTGACGGGTGAAGTGGGCGAAGTTCCGGTAACGCAACGAGCGTACAAAGCCGCCGGTATCAAAACCATTGTGGTAGGTGACGAAAACTACGGAGAAGGTTCTTCCCGTGAGCACGCCGCCATGCAGCCACGTCACTTAGGCGTTATCATTGTATTGGTGAAATCTTTCGCCCGTATTCACGAAACGAATTTGAAGAAGCAGGGAATGCTCGGTTTAACTTTTGCTAACCCAGCTGACTATGACAAAATCATGGAAGACGATACCTTTGAAACTACTGATTTGTCCAGCTTCTCAGCCGACAAACCATTAACATTAAAGGTAACGCACAAAGACGGTTCGGTTGATATGATTTCGTGTAACCACACTTACAACGAAAGCCAAATCGACTGGTTTAAAGCTGGTTCAGCCTTGAATCTTATCGCCGCAGCAAATGCTTAATGACTTATCAGTTGGCTGAGCGAAGCCGAAGCCAGAAGCCGAAGTCAGAAGCACGCCTTTTTTAATATTTTCACAAGCCGCATCAATTTATTTTGGTGCGGCTTTTTAAGTAATCTTAAGAAAGATGCCTCAGTAGTAAATATACTTTTATTGGCAGGACTTAAACGCTAATAAACCACGCAATCTGCTGAGGCATGTGTATTATGGACAAATTGACAAGTAATTCGCAACCTGATCACGTGGAAACAAATTATAATTTTTAAACATCATTTTTTAATTCAATATTATGAGCAAGAAATGCAAAAAGTGCGGAATTGGCAATAGTAAGTATTTAGAAGAAAGTAAATTCATTTCAGTTGTAATAAATAGCGATGAAAATGATTATTATTGCCCTTACTGTTGCGAGCAAAAAAAAATACAGAAAATGAAACCGCTAACGAAATAAAAAACATAGATAAATCGAAATTGACTGTAAATAAACTTGTAAGAATGACCACCGCAGGCAATTTTGAAGATTGCACGATAATTAAACATATTGGTGTGGTTTCAGCTCGGACTGTGGTAGGGACAAGTTTTTTTACTGAAATCTTTGCTGGCTTTACAGATGTATTTGGTGGACGGTCAAAAAAAATTGAAAATGAATTACTATCATTAGAAGAATCTGCTGTATTTGAATTAGAACAAAAAACCATGAAATTAGGTGGAAATGCCATTATTGGTTACAGGTTTGACATTGATGAGATATCAAGAAAAAATATGCAAATGTTCATGATAAGCGTTTCTGGCACAGCTACTGTAATAAAAGAGTCAATCGAGCCCGAAACAGGATCAATCATGTAAAATGACTATCACAGTATTCACCCGCCTCTCTTTGTGATGGTTGCACCGTCGCTAGGGCAAGAACACTCAAAGTAACGTTAGGCGGAAATATGCAAGATTAAACTTATGCACCACGTGAAATATTCATCAAATCAATTACGACCAACTTAGCATTAATCAATAAAATCAAATCAAAATGAGAATTTTTAAAATCATGTTCTTATGTCTATTGACAAACCTTTGTTTTGCTCAAAGCCAATCGGAAATGAATATGGAAGCGAGAGCGGATTACCAAAAAGTAGATAAAGGGTTAAATTCAACATACAAGAAAATATTACAAGAATATAAACCTGATACTGCATTCATCAAAAACTTAAAAGCTGCCCAAAATATTTGGATTAAATTTCGTGATGCCGAATTGAAAATGAAATATCCTGACAGAGCACCTGGCTACTATGGGAGTATTCAACCTGTATGTTTCTATAATTACTTGGAAGAATTAACTAAAAAACGAGACCAAGATCTGAGAATTTGGCTCACCGGAATTGAAGAAGGAGATGCCTGTTCAGGCTCAGTAAAAATGAAATAAAAACTACCTACTACAACTATTTCCGAACGGGTTAGGGCTCTGCTCGCTTCCCTTCTCGTGGTGCATGGTGTTACTAACCCGCAAAATTTGTATCACGCATTCCCATTTATGAATCAATTTATATTCGCTCTTTAGAGAAAGGTTCACTTCACCTATTTTGTAGGTTTTCTTAATCCAACCATCAGTTCTACCCACTTCGGGCGACCTGCGTAAGGTCAAAGACCCTAAATCACTGCAAAACCTTTAACTATTTTTAAAAGTTATACAGACGAGCAAAATTCACTATATTGACTTTTTAGGCACGGAATTCGTGTTAACGAACATTCAAATACAAATGAGCATTAAATATTCAGGGTTAAAAACATTGTTTCTTATTCTACCTGTACTTTTTATGGGCTGTAATGCCGGGCAGACTGATGATTCAGATAATAAAAGGTTAATCGAGAAAGTTTCTGAATTTGAGCCGGTAACACTCATGGTTCAGGACATTGACTTTCAGCAAGATGTCGCCATAGAGTTTAAAGAACACAAACTCCTTGTCTCTCTTAATAGTGTTGGGTCTTGCGGCGGTGATTACTCCTATACATTGCCCGATTTGGTGAGTGATGATACGGGATGTGTCCGTTCGGGAGAAACAATTTGCTCCGTGAGATCAATAAAGTACGAAGTATGCTTCACAGCTTTAGAGTTTTCAGAAACCAATAGAACAGCAAAGACGAGGGTTACTTTAAGACAAACCAAAGAATAGCTTTTCTCACCAACGCATTCTGATTCTTTACGAAAAAGCCAGAAAGCCTTTGATTCACCTCAAAGGCTTTTCTTATTTAAAACGCTATCTTGCAAACAAAAACACTTCATGAAATGCTGCTTTCTTTCGCTTCTACTACTCTTAGGCGTCCAACTTGCGAATGCCCAAAACAGCGTTTTTGCTGATTTTGAATCGGATGAATTTCAATTTCGAGGAAAGAAAGCAATCGTGGTAAAGCCAACAATTGCTCACACAAATAAACATTGGGTGTGGCGGGCGAGATTTTGGGGACACGAACCTCAATTAGACAAAGCTTTGCTTGACGAGGGTTTCCACATCGTTTACGTGGATGTCGGTAATTTGTTTGGGAATCAGGAAGCCGTTGAAATTTGGAATGACTTTTATAAATTCGTGAGAAAGAAATACGGGTTGAATGAAAAAGTAGTACTCGAAGGCATGAGTCGGGGCGGATTGATCATATTCAATTGGGCGGCTCAAAACACCGAGAAAGTTGCGTGCATTTACGCCGATGCTCCGGTTTGCGATATCCGTAGTTGGCCGGGCGGCAAGTTTTCGGGCAAAGGAAGTGAAGCAGATTGGCAGAAATGTTTAACCGCTTACAATATCACCGAAGAAGCACCGACTTACGAACAAGTTCCGCTGTTTACCTGCATTACCGTTGCAAAAGCGAGTATTCCAACAATATTCGTTTGCGGAGACACTGATGATGTTGTACCATTCACAGAAAACGCCGAGTTGGTTATTGAAACGATGAAAGCAAACGGTAATCCTCCAACGCTAATCCTGAAAAAAGGCATTGGGCATCACCCTCATTCACTGGAAGACCCAACCCCAATTAAAGACTTTATATTAAACTCTTTAAACTAGTGAAAAACAAAACCGGACTATTCATCGCTATCCTCGGCATAATTATTTTGGGCATCACTATCGGCTATCAGGCTAAAACCGAAACAAGTGCATTGTTTATGATTCCAATTGGGCTTGGTGTTACTTTCCTTGGGGTATTTATGCTAATTAGAAGCAACATAATAAAGTAAGCAACGAGTCAATTTATTTCTTAATTTTTGGTCAACCCATTTCGCTGATAAAATATGATTCGAATCGTTAGTTTATTCTCACTGTTCATTTTCTCATTTGAAGGCTTTGCCCAGAAACCAGCCACTGATGAGCAACAGATTAAAGACCTCATTCAAAATGCTTTTGATGGTGTTTGGTCCGACTTTGACGAATCCGCCGTTGATAAATTCCATACTCCGGATTTCCTCCTGCTCGAACACGGAGAAGTCTGGACGAACGATATAATCAAAGGTTACCAAGTCAAGGGAAAAAGCAACTCTCAAGGAATGAAGCGGGTAAATACCTTCGAATTTATAAAGGTTGAAGTTTCTGAAAATACTGCTTGGTGTGCTTACGAAAACTTTGCAGCCATTTCGAAAGATGGAGATGTAATAAGAAAACTGGAATGGTTAGAAAGCGTCAACGCCGTAAGAACTCCTGACGGGTGGAAATTGGTAATGATGCATTCTACAAGAGTTAATCGTTAGTCAAAAGTCGCTCGTAGCGTAAGAATCACATTTCGTCCCGGAGCGGAGATTCCCGAAGCAAAATAACGGTAATTCTTATCCAAAATATTCTCAACCGCAAGTTGAGCGGTAACAGATTCGCTAAATTGATATTCGTTTCTAAGGTTCAGCGTCCACCAAGACGGCATTCCTTCTTCCGTGGCGTACCGCAAATTATCTTCCCCGCTTGGACTATAATCCTCCAGCCGTTTCCAGCCATTGTACAAACTAAATAATTCCGTTTTAAAACGTTTTTCCGTGTAAGTAAAACTCGTTTTTCCATGATTTGGCGGAATGTGAGCCAACGGCGTTTGTTCGGTATCAGTCAGCGAACCTTTAATCATATTAAACGTAGAACTAAACAGGCATTTTGCAGAAATTTCGTATTCTACGTTTACATTTCCACCGTAAATTATTCCTTCATCAGCGTTTTGGTTGGCAAATACCTGACTCTCTACGCCCTGAAATTCAATCGTATTTTTTCCGTTCACAGAAAACGGTCGTAAAACAATGACATTATCGAAAATCGTGTAATAAGCACTCACACTTAAAGAGAAGTTATCAAAAATTTCTCGTGAACCTGATACCTCGAAACTGTACGTTGTTTCTGGTTTAACGTCTGCGTTTGGCACAACTACCTGTCCGGGCACGGAGTCAAATACTTTTCCTAGATCATCTACATTTGGCACTCGGAATCCGTTAGAGAACAGAGCGGCTAATTTCGTTTTTTCATCAGGTAAAAACGTGATTCCGGCATTCCCAACCACCGCACCATTGTTTTGTACGTAGCTCTCGGTATTTGTCGGAATAAATGTTTTGTCAATGAAAGTGCTTTTGAGGTGCGTGAACGAATACCTTACACCGTAATTCACGAACAAACGTTCGGGAAGCAAGACATTTTTTGCTGTGACGTAAACAGCGGCGGTTTGCATTTGGCTTCCACCGTCTGGATAGCGGGTGGTGGTCGGAATTCGTTGACTGTACGACGTATTGGGTAGTTTACGCAAATAAGCGGTTGACTCCACGTCATTATAAACGTATTCAACGCCGTAGCTATACGTGTGCTCGTCGGCGTATTTGATAAAGTCGGCGTTGATACTTCCAACTAAAACGTCTTCTTCCTGCGTAAACAAGCTTAGCGAATTCCAACGGCGGTTATTCCGGCTTTCCTCTATTTTCTGAAAGGCAAATTTAATACTCGAATCATCAAATAAGCGGCGTTTTTTTATGCGTAACTCGTAAGCGGTCAACAACCTCAATTCAGGGCCGTAGTACCAAGCACCAAATCTTGGAGTGCCACCACCTAACTCACTTAATCGATCATAGCGAGGAACGTTACCCGTAGCGGATAGTTGAAAATTCAGCGTTTGTTGGAAATTCGGATTATTTTGGTAGTGAAGTTTTTGAAGAAAATCAACTTGTGAATAACCACTCTTTACCTGCTTATTCGGATCAGGATTTATTCCAGCAATATCCCGCAAATTACTTTCGAGTTGCTGAAAAACGAAGCGTTTCCCGAAATCAGGGTATTCTTCCCGTCGCTGATTTCCCTGAATAATATCACCAAAATTACTCGCTGTTACGCTCGTAAGTGAGGCAAACTTTTTTCCTCCAATATTAAAATCAACATGTCCGGTTTTTTCCTGAATCGCCGTTCCGTAACGAGCGTACGAATTCACCGAAAAATCATTCAGTTTGGGCTGTTTGGTAGTAAACGAAATCACGCCGCCCAACGCATCGCTCCCGTAAAGTAACGAAGCAGGACCAAACAGCACTTCGGTAGTTTCGAGCATTGACTGATCTACCCGCAGTACATTTTGCAAATGACCACTGCGATAAATGGCGTTATTCATCCGAATGCCGTCTACCACTAAAAGTACCCGACTCGCTTCAAAACCCCGCAACACCGGGCTTCCTCCTCCACCCTGACTTTTCTGCACAAAAATATCGCCCGAATTAATCAATAAGTCGGCGGTGTTTGGTGAATTTTGAAACGCAATATCTTTCTTTGTTATCTGTTTGACCTGAGCGGGTTGTTTCCGGTCAGATTCCTCAAAACGATTCACCGAAATCTTGACTTCCTTCAAATCAATAACCCGAACGGTATCAGTTTGAGAAAATGCAGGAGTTTGCATAAAAAAAATACTGCTAAAAAGTAGCAGCAGCGTTGAAGACCAAGTGAAAGACATTAATTTTGCGGGTGTAAAAGTTTCGCGGCTAAGAATAATTTGCCTCGACGGGCAAACGGACTATCTTTTTGTTGGCGGAATGTAATCAAATCCGTTCTGTACTTTTAAGTTATAGTCAAAATATTCGATGGCGGGCTGAATATTTTGACGGTTAATGGCAATAAAATAAGGTTTGCGACCGTCTCGTCTTACCAACCGGGCATCGAGTTTAAAAATAGTACCTTCGGGATGATTGCGAAAAAACTTGTTTGGGCAACTGATCCGAAGTTCGCAGGGAATTTGGTGACCATTTATCGTTTCGAGTTTCATTTTATCACGCCGTGGTTCGTAAATTGCCATTGCAAAGACATCCAAGAAGAATTTCTTATCGAGTTCGGGAGCGTCAGTTACGAGTGATAATTGCATTCTGGTGAATTATTAAGCAATATTATCAATTTTTTAACGAATCAGCAATAAACCTTTTACTAAGAATAGTTATCCTGTATACCAATAGTTCCTCTTTCACGACGAATTAGGATATAATTTAAGTACCAAAAATTTATTATGAAAAATCTAATTGTCTCCCTGCTCTGCTTCTCATTTTTTTTAGACGTTCAGGGTCAACAAAACCTAAACGTTGTTTCAAAAATCTCTAAAGTGACCGTGTTTCAAAGTCAGGCTCAGATTGAAGCAAGCACTTCGGTTACTCTTCCCGCCGGGCGTTCCGTCATTGTGATTGAAGACATCGCCTCCACCACAGACGTGAATTCGATTCAGGTACGTGGAACGGGCGATTTTATGATTCTGGGAACCAAGTTTCAGCGAAGTCTAATAAGTACGCGGCAAACAAAATACACGGAGCAGTTAAATACGATTACGGAACGTATCGAAGAAGTTGATATGCTACTCAACGTGGCGAAAGCGGAAACCAGTATGATTGAGAAAAACGCCGAAGATATCAAAAGTGAAACCGACGGATTATTCACGAAAGATTTTCTGGAAATGATTGATTTCACGCGTAAACAACTCATTGAAGTCGGGAAACGTGAATTGACGCTAAAGAAGGAGAAAAAAGAATTGACCGAAAAGCAAAAAAATCTCGAACGTGAAATTGCCACGATGGGCGGGAATCAACAGTTGAGCGAAATCCTTGTAACAGTTGACGCAAAAAAGCCCATCTCTTCAAAAATTAATCTGACGTATCTAGTAAGTAGTGCGGGTTGGAATCCAACGTACGATATTCGTTCGGAAGGAATTGACAAAAACGTCAACCTGAACTACCGGGCAAACGTTTATCAACGCACGGGAGTTAATTGGGAAAACGTAAAGCTTAGCCTTTCGACCACAAACCCCCGGATGAATCAGACAAAACCAGAGTTATACCCGCAGCTTTTGAGCGTTTACACGCCACGACCAATTATGCAACGCAACGCAAAAATGGCAAATGCGGACGCGGCTTTCGCTATGGCTCCCGATGTGGAGATGACGGCAAGCGGTTTATCTGGCGTTGTAAATGTAGTGGAATCAACTTTATCCGTGAGTTTTGAAATTGACATTCCGTATTCAATTCCTTCCACCGGAAATCCGGAATTAGTCGATATTCAATCAACGAACCTTCCAGCAGACTATAATTTCATAGCAGTTCCGAAGTTCGCTTCCGATGCTTTTTTGATTGCCAAAGTTAAAGATTGGGAACAACTCAATTTGTTACCCGGAGAGGCAAATATCTACTTTGAAGGTGCGTACATCGGGAAAACTTACCTCAACGGTTCGAACACAAAAGACGAACTTAAAGTCTCGCTCGGAGCCGCCCCAAAAATAGTAGTTGAACGGAAAGAATTGACTAACTTCAAGACCAAGCGGATTATTGGCGGGAACATTAAAGAAGAATTTGTGTACGCAATCACCATCAGAAATACTTCAAATTCCGCAGTTTCGTTAATCGTTGAAGAACAAATTCCGATTTCTCAAGACAGCCGGATTGAAGTGGACTTTGATACGCCCGCCGGCATGGAATACGAAAGAGAAACGGGAAAACTAACGTACCGCGTTACTATTGCCCCAAATCAAAGCGTAGTGAATAAAATCAACTACGAAGTAAAATATCCAAAAGAGTTACAGATAACTAATTTATGAACGACGATAATATTAAAGGAATAGCTCAGCGGTTGTTCAACTACTTCATCAGGGGTTTATTATTCGTTGCTCCAGTGGGCTTGACCATGTTGCTCCTTTTCAGTGCGTTCGATACCCTCGATGGACTTTTTAGAATAAATTTTCAGGGGCAACAGGGGCAATACTTCATTCCCGGACTTGGCTTGGTGACGGTAGTTACCGGAACGATGCTCATCGGTTTCATATTTACGGTTTTGTTACCGCAAACTATCCAAAACTGGATTGAGCGGGGCATCCAAAACCTACCATTGGTCAAAATTTTTTACTCCGCTTTTAAAGATTTAATCGCGGCTTTTGTCGGTGATAAAAAGAAATTCAACCAACCGGTTTCAATCACAGTAAATAAAGACCTCAACATAAAAAGGGTCGGGTTTATTACAAGAACAGATTTAAATATTCTCGGCGGACACGAAGGTTTTGTGTCGGTGTATTGCCCGCACAGTTACGCTTTTTCGGGAGAGCTGTTTTTAGTTCCGATCGAACACGTAACGGAGTTGAAACTCACGAGTACCGAAGCGATGAAAATGATTATTTCGGGCGGGGTTTCAATAAAAGAAGATTGACATGACAATCACGCAATTATTTCGTGGTTTCTGCATTGCCGCCTGCGTCGGAATCACGGCTTTTGCCCAACCAATTCATCAGCGGAAAGATATTTCGCTTGAATCTATCATGGCCAAAAATTATCCGAATCAATTTCGGGCAATGAATAATAAGGAGCATTATTTAGTGATCGAAAAGACACGAAATGTAGACCGCCAAAGAATCCACCTCGGTGAAAATATTTATTTTTCACGAACTGACAACGTATACTTTGAAGGAAATCTCACCCGCCTGACAGATTCTACCTTAACGATGACGTATTTAGACGAAACTTCCAACCGGTACGAAGTCAGGATGTTTTATTTGAATGAAGTAGAACGAATCTACAAACGCCCAAAGCGTAATAAAGTAAGGTGGGGACTTCATACTGCTTCGTTTGTTCCATTGCTGTACGATTGGATTTGGTGGCGACAAACGCCTTTTCAAGACCCAAGCACTTTGTACGGGGTTCTTGCCCTAGGTGGCGTAAATACGGTAATTGCCAATTCAGACAAGTTTTTTAGAAGTAAGAGAATTGGTAAACGCAACCGTTTACGCGTGTTTCAGTACTATTGACAAAATGGTCAAACCTATTGGTTAGTGAAACGTTGAGGGGTATCTTTGTTGTTTACACATTGGCAAAAAAAATTATCTAAACCCGCACTCAAAACATGAACTACGTACAATTACGAGCCATAGATCAGACCATAAACGATACCATATTTTTGCCTTCGTCAAAAAGCGAGAGTAATCGCTCATTGATTATAAACGCTCTGTGCAACCCACCAGGGAAACTTGCTAATCTATCATCGGCTCGTGATACGCAAACCATGATGCGGCTCTTGGAGTCTGAAACTCACGTTGCTGACGTTATTGACGCTGGAACTACCATGCGTTTTCTCACCGCTTATTTCGCGATTACGAATCAGCAAAAAACATTAACCGGAACTCCCCGAATGTGCGAGCGACCAATCGGAATTTTGGTAGATGCCTTAACCCATATTGGTGCAGAAATAGCATACCAAGAAAAGAAAGGGTTTCCCCCGCATAAAATCAACAATTTTAGCAAGCAGCTTTCGTCAGAAATAAGTATTCCGGGAAATGTAAGCAGTCAGTACGTTTCGGCGTTGCTAATGATTGCCCCGAAACTTCCGAAGGGATTAACTATAAACCTTATTGGTGAAGTAGGCTCGCGGCCGTACATCACAATGACAATCGAACTCATGAGGTCTTTCGACGTACACGTTACGGCAGATTGGAAAAAAAATACGTTGCAAGTATCTCCGCAATCCTATAAACCTACTGATTATACAATAGAATCTGACTGGTCAGGAGCGAGTTATTGGTACAGCGTAGTGGCCTTATCTTTTGACAAGAAAACCACTTTACAACTGAACGGGTTAAAAGAGAACTCACTTCAAGGCGATAGTAAAATCGTTGAAATAATGGAACAGCTTGGTGTAAAAAGCAATTTTAATGATACGGGGGTAAAACTGACAAAAATACCTCGGAAAGGCAATTTTAGCTACAATTTCACCAACTGCCCTGATCTTGTACAGACCGTAGCGGTTGTTTGTGCTTTAGAAGGAATAGACGCAACTTTTATAGGAATCGAAAGCTTGAAAATAAAGGAAACCGATCGGGTTTACGCTTTACAAACCGAGCTGGTAAAAATGGGCGTTGACTTTGTAGAAATTGAGAAAAACCACAAATACCGTATTGCCAAACACACCATTATTCACCCCGATATGCCTTTTGATACCTACGACGATCACCGAATGGCAATGGCGTTTGCTCCCATTGCCATGCAAATGGACATCGTAATCAACGACCCGGATGTTGTGGTGAAGTCGTACCCTTCGTTTTGGGAAGATTTCGCTAAAGTTGCTACGGTAACCACCGCGTAAGCCTTTTAACATTTATCGTTCATTTTACCCCAAAACGAAAATTAACATGCTGTCTTTTTTAAATTCTATCCCGTGGTGGGCTTATCTTTTACTGCTATTATTGCTGGTAGCTCTCTGGGATTTAATTCAGAAGAAACATACTATTCGGAGTAACTTCCCGCTTGTCGGTAATTTCCGATATATGTTGGAAAGCATCGGGCCGGAGCTTCGACAATACATCGTAGCAAATAACAGAGAGGAATTGCCTTTTAACCGAAGTCAACGGTCTTGGATTTACGCTTCCGCAAAAAAAGAAAATAACTACGAAGGTTTCGGAACCGATCAGGACATTCACGAACCAGGTTACATTTTTATCAAACCCGCACTTTTTCCGTTCAAG
>JBLHXN010000100.1:0-13261 GCA_047630355.1 Spirosomataceae bacterium
TTTAAAGCCATTTCTGCTCTTATAAATACTTAATTAGGCATAAGTAGAAAAGTAAATAATATGGGATTTCAGACAGCAGGATTAATTCCTGGTGCACGTCTTTCGAACCTGCACAACCTCCTTTAAAACAGCATTCTAATTTGTCAAATCAAAAACCGTTGACATTACTTTAAAATATCTTGGCATATTATTCTATCGTAATCGGTTATTCTGATTAATTAATACTTCAAAAAATGCACAAACTAACACCTCTCCTTTTCCTCCTCATTTTATCAAGCTGCTGCGTCCAAAAAGTTACCGACCTTACTTATCGTGGAGACACAAAGTCCTTGGTAGAATCGCTTCCTAGATTGGATGATTATCAAAATAAATCTAATACGAAGTATCCCATCGTTATCTTTATTCACGGTGGATATTGGGAAGCGGTAGATAAAGACATTTATAAATTTTTAGGTCGTAGCTTTGCACAGAAAAACAATATGGCAAAGGAAGTAGCAACGGGTATTAATTGGACGCGGGAAAATATCTCTGAATACGAACAAATACCTATCCTTCTATTGTTTCACAAAAAAATATCTTGTGAAGAAGTTGAAAAGCTATCGGTCAAACGCTGAGATAAACTACCCATCCAAAAAGCACGTTCCGATGATGAGTCAGTATTTCTTTCCGTGGAATAAGCATTACAAAGAACTTAGGCGGTTTATCGGGCAGCAAAATCTGCGGATTAATTTTTATTATCAATTAAAACAACGGTATCCGCTCTCATACATCGCCACGGATTAGTTTTTTAGTAATAGCCAAAAATCAGAACTATTAAACGGTTCGCCCCCATTACAAACAAAAAACACTACAAACCATGCCTTCAGGATTTTTTGCCTTATTTGATGACATCGCAGTACTCATGGACGACGTTGCGGCAATGAGTAAAATTGCCACCAGAAAAACAGCGGGTATTCTCGCAGATGATTTAGCGGTCAACGCCGAAAAAGCTTCGGGATTTGTTTCGTCAAGAGAATTACCCATTTTATGGAAAATTGCGAAAGGCTCTTTTTTAAGTAAACTAATAATTCTGCCCATTGCTTTTCTGCTGAGTGCCTACCTTCCGTGGGTTATCGTCCCAATTCTTTTGTTAGGAGGAGTATATTTAGCGTACGAAGGTGCCGAAAAAATATATGAATACTTGTTTCATAAAAGCAGTGCTGAGCGAAAAATTGTGAAATTAGAAATGTCTCCAGCCGAGCAAGTTGTTTACGAAGAGAAAAAGGTGAAAGATGCAATTATTGTAGACTTTATCTTGTCTATAGAAATTGTAATTATAGCATTGGGTTCGGTGAGTGATCAGCCGCTTCAAACGCAAATTCCGGTAGTCACGATAGTTGCCATATTAGCCACCATCGGTGTTTATGGTTTAGTAGCATTATTAGTGCGAATGGACGACTTAGGTTATCGACTAATAGCTCGTAGTGACGATGACGCAGGTTTTTCAAAAACCGTTGGAAATGGATTGGTAAAGACGTTACCCATCATAATTAGAGTCTTAGGAGTATTAGGAACCATCGCGATGATTTTGGTTGCGGGAGGAATATTTGTTCATAATTTACCTTTCTTTCATGACCTGTTTCAATCAATACCTTCTATCATCGTGGAGCTTGTTGTTGGTTTGATTGTAGGAATCGTAGCTTTGGCTATTGTCAAGCTATTCTCTAAAGTTTCTGGTGTAAAGCAGTAACTAACACCAGCACAGCAAACTTTTACGGAGATTATGAACAAGTGTATTGTACACTCGGTATTGTTAAATCAGGTATTATTTAAACAGATAACTTCTTTTCAAATGATAGAATACATCCAAGCTCATCCGCTGTACATTCCCTTTCTGGTTTTTAACGCATTAGTTATCTACGAAATCTATAAGACCATGATCGGAAACGACAAAGGGAAAAACGACGACGACGACGACGATAGCGATGGAGGTATTTTAATAGGCGATGACGATCCTGTGTTGGATTTACCTCCAGGTGTTACACTTCCCGTTTCACCGAAAGAGCCCGTTTTAAGTGAATAAATTGTCTTATTTTTTGATTAAAACCTCACTTTGGGGTGAGAATCCTGACTACCACACAATTAAAAATGAACAAAACAATCAGAACCTTGGTACCACTTTTCTGTGTTCTTTTATTATCCGGTTGTGCTAAAAGAACAATCGACTTGTCTTACCTCAAAAGTTCGAAAGCACTAGTAGAGTCTCTTCCAAAATTGGATGTCTATCAGCCAAATAAGGGTAAAAATAATCCGGTGGTCATTTTCATACACGGCGGTTATTGGGAAGCAGGAAGTAAAGACATTTATAAATTTCTGGGTCGTAACTTTGCTCAAAAAGATGTGGTTACCGTTATTCCCGGTTACACATTAAGCCCCGATGGAAATTATGATACAATGGCAAAAGAAGTCGCAGCGGCAATCCAATGGACGTACAATAATATTGCTGAATACGGCGGAAAACCAAAGCAGATATTCCTGATGGGACACTCGGCTGGAGGTCACCTGATTGCTTTGGTAGGCACAAACCCCAAGTATTTAGACAACATCGATTTAATAAAAGGTATTATTCTAAACGATGCAGCGGGATTGGACATGAATACCTATTTGAAAGAAAATCCGCCGACAAAAAGTCACAACTACAACGTCACCTGGACCGAAAATCCGAAGAACTGGAAAGACGCTTCGCCCATTTATTCTTTATCCAAGAAAGCACCGCCATTTTTAGTATACGTTGGCTCTAAAACATATCCTTCTATTATTTCTCAAAATAAAGATTTCGTGAAAAAATTAAAAACGTATCAGCCGAACGTAGAAATAAACTACCTTTCCAAGAAACACGTTCCGATGATGAGCCAATACTTTTTTCCGTGGAACAAACATTACAAAGAAATTACTAAATTTATAGATACTAATAAATAAGCGAAGATGCAGCAATCGAAGTTCGCTTCGATAGATAAGTAATCGCAAATTTTATCAAATCATCCATGAAAAATAATATTGTTCTCCGTCAGTTTAGATATATCTTCGATTTGAGTGACGATCAAATGACTTCCCTGTTCGGACAAGCTGACATGGTCGTAACCCGACCGCAAGTAAGCGATTGGTTAAAGAAAGAAGAGGACGAAAATTACAAAGAAATCACTGATGTAGAATTTGCCTCGCTCCTTAATGGTTTTATAAACGAGAAGAGAGGCAAAAGAGAAGGTGAACAACCGCAGCCTGAGAAACGCCTCAATAATAATATCATCTTTAGAAAACTAAAAATTGCCCTGAATATGAAAGATACTGATATTCTGGAAATCTTTAAAAAAGTAGATATGTCTATCAGCAAGCATGAACTTAGTGCCATCTTCAGAAACCCCAATCAGAGCCAATATCGAGCTTGCGAAGATCAATTTCTTCGTAACTTCTTGCATGGCCTTCAATTAAAGCACCGATCTGCTGAATCTGCGTAACTTTTCATCCATCGCAAGACTTCACTCCCATTTTTAGAGATAATGACGGCACAAAATTGTTTTTACCAAAACGACAAAACTGGTGTCTGGTAAAACTGACTTTTATTTTGTACCGTTGTTATCCTGAGTTTATTTCTCCGCAAACGCTTCGATACTGACTACAAGTCTGCTAAACTACGCAGTGGGAAAAGACTGCTAACTTCCCGTCTTTTTTATGCCCAGCTTTGGAATTAACCGACGGCGTTAATGGTTACACCATTTGCCACAATAATTTCAGCAAACCAATAGTAAATTAAATGGAAAATCTGTTAACGTTTTCAATTACCGTCTTTACCAGTTTTTTTGCCATCATGAATCCGATTTCAAATATGCCCATCTTTCTTTCCATATTGGAAGGCACAGACCGGGAAACCAAAAAGCGGGTAAATAGAAAATCGGTTTTGGTTGCTTTCATCATTGTAACCGTATTTGTGGTGCTTGGCAAATTCATTTTTGAGTTATTCGGAATAACCATTCCCGCCTTTAAAATTACAGGCGGTATTTTGATTTTCTTCGTCGGTTTTCAAATGCTGCAATCTCAAAAATCAAGCGTAAAATACATTCAAAACACCAATTTCGACGAAAATATCGCCATTTCACCACTTGCAATTCCCATTCTTGCGGGTCCCGGCACTATTGTTACGGCAATGAATTTCGTTTCGAATGCCGATTACGTACAAATCTTACTAGTTGTATTAATTTTCGGTTTAATGTGTTTGTTAAACTACTTTTTTCTCAGTTTTGGTGAGTTTATTACCAAGAAAATCGGCGACAACGTCATTTCTGTCATCGGAAAAATCATGGGCCTGATTATTGCAATTATCGGTACGAGTATGATAATTGAAGGAATCAAAATTTCTTTTAATCTGTAACTGAATAAAACTTACACATGAAGAACATCATCTCATTTTTGATTTCATTGACTGCAATTCTATTTCTGTTTTCGTGCGGTCAGTCAAAAAACAGCAACGAAAAAGACACAAACTCAACTGTAAAGTCTCCGCTCACCGCAAAAGTAGATGGCGAACTATTTCAAGCTTTTGAACTGTCTTCTTACGCACTCAAAGTAATCACTCCCACATCTTTTCAGGTAAATATTTTCGGGATCGCCAAAAATGGTGAAAAAATTACGCTCAAGATTGAAAAATACAAAGGAGCAGGAACTTACAGCATCGGTAATGGCAAAATGAACGAAGATAATCAATCCGTATCATCAACAGTTTATATTAAATCTGATAAGGACAAACCAGCAAGTATGAAAACTTGGTTTTCGGAAAAGGGAGAAATTACTATTTTTTCGGAAGTAAACGAGCGGCTTACCGGAAGTTTCACTTTTACTGCTAAAGCGGAAACAAAGCAAGGAGAAACAAAGAATATATCAGAAGGAGTTTTTGATATCGCAATTAAGCGATAATCAATAAACTAAAGTTGCCACAAACGGTTGCATAATTAGAAAGTGGTATATAACCATTAGCCCTGCATGCTTCAGTACAATCTAATGACATACAAAACCACACAATTATTACTCTCTCTACTTTGTTGCGTTACCTTCACTACGTTTTCTCAAAGCGGTTGGGTAAAAAATCTTGCAACCATTGGTACATTTTCTTCGCCACGAGTTTCAGATTTGAATAAAGACGGTGTGAAAGACATTATTCTGGGAGCCGGAAGGTTAGAGTTTCAGGCGTGCGACTCTGCGGTGGTTGCCATTAACGGAAAAGACGGTCAATTAATGTGGCAGGTATCAGCAAGCGATCAGATTTTCGGTTCGGCAATTTTTCAGGATATTACCGGAGACGAAATCGACGACGTTTTTATCGGTGGTCGTTCAGCGGAATTAATGGGTATTGACGGCTCAAACGGCAATGTTCTGTGGCGTTTTCTCGAAGTCAACAAAGAATCAAATATTACGTGGTTTAATTTCTATAATCCCCAGTTTGTTGCGGATCAGGATGGGGACGGACTACCAGATTTACTCGTTTCAAACGGCGGCGATGTATTCGCCGAACCGCACGATCCCAATCGCTCGGCGGGTTATTTATTGGTTATTAGTTCGCAGACCGGGAAGTTACTCGCAAAAGCCGTAGTACCCGATGGTAAAGAAACCTACCTTTCGCCCGTTGTACTTAACTCTAAAGAAAATAAAGACACCGAAATTCTTTTCGGAACGGGCGGCGAAACTGTTGGTGGAGGGTTCTACATCGCATCGCTTCAAGATGTCATAAACGAAGATTTATCGAACGCCGTTCAGTTGGATAGTTGTGCCGATAAGGGATATATCGGACCTCCGGTTCGAGTTGATATTAATGAAGATGGCATTCTGGATATTTTGACTAATTCGGTGAACGGACGCTTGCTTGCATTTGACGGAAAGGACCACCACCGAATTTGGGAAGCAGCCATACCGAATACGGAAAGTTACAGTTCGATTACTATCGGAAATTTTAACGGTGATAAAATTCCGGATATGTTCGTTTCTTACGGAAGAGGTATTTGGCCGAACCTGGATTGGAGCGTGCAAATGATGGTAAACGGTTCTACGGGAGAAATAGAATTTACGGATTCGCTCGGGTTTTATCAAAACACAACTCCACTTGCCGTGGATGTAACCGGCGACGGGATTGACGAAATAGTGATGAGCTTAAACTTTCAGAAGTTTACGGAATATAACCAAAGGTCTTTTTATAACTCGCTCATCGTAATCGAATTTGGAAGCCGTGAGGTTCTGCAAATTACCAATAATCTGGAAGGTAGTAATCTTTCTTCCACGCCCTGGATTGGCGATTTAGATGACAATGGTTTCTTGGATATTCTGTACTGCCACAGCACTAACCTACAACTAACCTACAAATTTGATGGAATGAAATTACACCGAATCGAAACTCAGATTCCAGTTTACAATAGTGTGAAGTGGGGTGCGTACCAAGGAAGTAACTACGACGGAATATACTCAGCTAAGTGACTGAAACCAACGGGTTTCAGTCACTTAGCTACGATGACCTGTTTAAAACCGTCAAATAAACTTACCTTACTTATAATATACCGATAAATACGCTTCAAATTATGAATATCAAGAACGTTATACAGGCAAGTTTTGACAAACTATTGTCGCACAGAACAAAAAGTCGGGTAGAGAAAATGATACTCATCATCGCGATATTCAGTTACCTTTTTCATCTTTTGCTAATTCTGCTCAACGCTCAGGGGATTATAGAATTGGAACAAAAATTCTTCAAGAACCCGATTGCAGCCATCTACACCCCGTTCTCATTTATATTACTGTATGAAGTATATTTACTGATTTATTTTTTACCAAAGTCAATTACCATATACATTGGCAAACAATATGAAATCATCACGCTCATTGTCATCAGAAGAATTTTTAAAGATATTGCATACGTAGAATTAACTTCAGACTGGTTTCAGGATAAGAATGACCTACAATTTACTTTTGATGTGTTAACCTCACTGATTCTCTTCTTTCTGATATTTCTGTTTTACAAAAGCATTAAAAAGAGACCGTACGAACTGATTGATGGACCTACTATTGAAGAAGGTATAGATATTAAAAAGTTTGTGCTTCTGAAGAAATCATTGGCCATTATGCTCATCCCGATACTGACCGTTTTATCTATTTATACGTTGGTAAATTGGGGCTCAGTCACGTTCAATAATCACGTAAACGGAATCATGGAATTCAAGAAGATTAACAATATTTTCTTTGATGAATTCTTTACGATACTAATAATTATTGATGTCTTGTTGCTGTTATTCTCCTTTTTCTACTCTGATGAATTTCACAAAATTATCAGAAATTCAGGATTTGTAATCTCTACAATATTGATTAAAGTTTCTTTTTTATCCGAAGGAATAGTCAATAACCTGCTTATTATCGGTGCAGTTTTATTTGGGTACAGCATCTTGATTATTCACAATATGTACGAACAAAACTATGCGGACAATAAAACGTTAAGCGGAGACAGTTCGGAGAAAAATCTCTAAACACATGTCCCGAGAGTATTTACTAATATCAACCTTTTGGTACTTTTGCTCCTTCGAATTCACACGAATTCATATCTAATCAACGCTTACTAACCCAATAAACTCAATGCAAACTGACTCCCACCTCACCGCCGCCATCAACGAAGCAAAAAAAGGTCTCGAAGAAGGCGGCATTCCGATTGGTTCCGTGATAGTTCACAAGGGCAAAATCATCGGAGCGGGTCATAATAAACGAATTCAGCAGGGAAGCGTAGTGCTTCACGGAGAAATGGATGCATTGGAAAACGCGGGGCGGCAGCCGGCTTCGGTGTATCAAAATTCCGTTTTATACACTACTCTTTCCCCTTGCCCAATGTGTACGGGAGCCATTTTACTGTACGGAATCCCAAAAGTCGTTATTGGAGAAAATCAAACGTTTCAAGGTTCGGAGGAGCTATTACGACAAAACAGTGTGGAAGTAACGGTCATGAATGACTCCGAATGTATTGAGATGATGCAGGGTTTCATAAAGAATAATCCAGCGTTATGGAACGAAGATATTGGCGAAGAATAGTCATTCAGGAATTATTAATTACAGTGAACAATAGCAAGTCTCATATTTAAACAAAATATCCTCCTTGCTCCAGTACTTGTCGGGTACAGACTTTAACTACTTACTAGTTACGGGTGTAGGATAAATTTAATTTAACCACAAAGTGTGTGGAGTAATCGAAACGCCTGTTCTTGACCAACTTGCAAAAAACGGTTTGCGTTTTACTCAACTTTACAACGCCAGCCGATGTTGCCCATCACGGGCTTCTTTTGGGAATATTCGGGTTGTCTGAGTTCTGAATCACAAAGTGCTAAGTTATTAAAACAAAAAACTCTGAACCTTGAACTAATTATTGTCAATCAGAGTTTACAATTAGTTACTGAATTTAAACGACTCAGCAACATAAAAACTACCGAAAGATAAATGGGGCTGACCGGTTTTGACGGCGTGACGTTTTTGCAAGTATAAGCATGTAGGGTGTTGGTAGAAATTCCCTTTAAATAATCTTCCAAAACACAAATGGTAATACACAGTATGCCATGGCTGCCTAATTACGGAGTAATTAAGCAATAGTCACATCCCTCCGCTACTAACCTTTGCTGCGGCGGAATCAGGGGTGTCGACCCGCAAAGGCGTTCAAAGACGGGCTTCTGATCTTTGGATAGTACACGAGAAGATAAGGATTGGTCAAGGTATGTCAGACGGCTATCCAGTCCCGAAAATCAAGACTGACTAAACATGTAGAAGGCTTGACAGGAGCCATGTTCGGACCAGGGTTCGAATCCCTGCAGCTCCACGAATCCGATTGTTGAATTATTCAGCAATCGGATTTTTTTTGTAACTAATCTCACACGGCACTTTTTTTTATTAGCCTCACTATAAATAAAGCCTCTATTACTATCCATTGATCATGTTTGCTTTCCTAACATTTTTGTTGGGCTGCAACAAATTTATTGACGAATATGAATCAACGTGGGAGTATGAGTATGAAGAAAAAATAAACAAGTCTCTTAAAACTGCGAAAAAGCAAAACGTCATATTTCTGAGTTTCGAATTCGGAATGAGTCAGCCAAGCTACGAGTATCACCAAAGAAACCTTCTAAAAGAGAGCATTATTGAGGCCAGTAGTGATGGAACAAACGAGTTAAATTCACGGATATGAAAATTGACTCATCAAAATCTGAATATAACTTAAAGCTTCCGAGCGGAACGCACAGCATTTTGTTCTACCCAAAATTTGAGGATGACAAACTGATTCAGTTAAGGTTACAAATTTCACCAAGAACCGTGGTGGGACGTGATTTGCGGCAACTTTACCAAGAGGTTTTACAAGTGTACAAAGTTAAACACGGAAACTACTTACTCGAGAAAAAGTAGGTCTTGGGTCCAAATGAATTTTTCTGTTTCAAATCTAACAAGCAGGTAAAACTTCTACAATCAGTTTTATCAATTGATGTGGTTTACTCTGACCTTGATTGGTTAGATATTGATGAAGAAACCACCGATAATAACCTATTAAGAGAATCAGAAGTCGAACCTACTAATACTTACCAATATTTATAAACTTATTATTCGGAGGCTAATTTCTTCAATCGAACAGTAACGGCATTTTTGTGTCCGTGAAGACCTTCGTTCTCCGCCATCACTTCCACGTGGCTTCCTAAGCTATTTAACCCTTCCGCCGTAATGCGTTGATGGGTTATTTTTTTGACAAAACTATCCAACGAAACCCCACTATACATTCGAGCGTAGCCGTTTGTGGGTAACGTGTGGTTCGTACCAGAAGCGTAATCGCCGCAAGATTCGGGTGTTAAATGCCCCAGGAATATTGATCCGGCGTTGGTGATTTGATCCGCAATCTCTTCTGCATTGTCGCAAGACAAAATTAGGTGCTCAGCGGCGTATTCATTTAGGAAATCAATGCAACGCTCCGTCGAACGAAACAGTACAAAAGTTGAATTATTCAGCGAAATTTCAGCAATTTCTTTGCGGGGCAAAGCTTCGAGCTGCTTCTCTAATTCTACCTGAACTAACTCAATTAACTTCTCCGAAGTCGTTACTACGATAACCTGACTGTCAATCCCATGTTCTGCCTGAGATAATAAATCGGCCGCAACAAAAGACGGATCGGCGGAATCATCGGCGTAAATCGCCAATTCCGAAGGTCCGGCGGGCATATCAATCGGAATTCCCTCTTTAGAAACCAACATTTTGGCGGCGGTCACGTACTGGTTTCCTGGTCCAAAGATTTTATAACATTTCGGAACGGTATCTGTGCCGAAAGCCATCGCAGCAATGGCGTGTGCTCCACCAACTCTGAATACTTTCGTTACCCCCACGAGTTTCGCAGCATAAAAGATAGCCGGATGGTCAGAAGGAGAACATAAGACAATTTCTTTACAACCCGCAATCTGTGCCGGAACGCCCAACATCAAGACCGTTGAAAACAAAGGTGCAGAGCCTCCGGGAACGTAAATACCTACCTTTTCGATGGGTACTGACTTTCGCCAGCAAGTTACGCCAGGCATAGTTTCAACCTTTTTTACAGTCTCTTTTTGGCTTTCGTGGAAAGTCGTAATATTCTTGTACGCAACATCAATAGCGACTTTCAGTTCACTGGGAATATGCATTTCTGCATTCTCAATGATTTTCATGTCAACTTCAAAACTTTCCACCGAACGGTTCTCAAATTTCTCAATAAAGCCCAGTACCGCTTCGTTTCCGTTATTTTTAACAGCGGAAAGAATCGGCGAGACCGTCGCTTCAATAGAATCGTTTGGCTCTATAGGACGCTGAATTAAAGCATCCCAATAAGCGATTGGTGGAAAACGAACAATATTCATCAGTTTATAATTTTTTCAATTGGTACGACTAAAATCCCCTGTGCTCCCGCTTTACGGATATTTTCGATGTTTTTCCAAAAATCATCTTCAATTAAAACGGAGTGAATGGAAGACCAGCCTGATTCTGCCAAAGGCAAAACCGTCGGGCTTTTCATACCAGGAAGCATAGCTACTATTTGTTCAACCTTATCGTTCGGAGCATTCAAAAGAATATATTTCGAATTTTTCGCTTTCTGAACAGAATCCACCCGAAACATCAATTGATTGAGTAAATCCTGCTTTTCGTCGTTCAGTTTATTACTGGCAACCAAAACTGCTTCGGAGTTATAGATTTTCTCAACCTCCTTCAACCCGTTACTCAGTAGCGTACTTCCCGTACTAACGATATCACAAATGGCTTCGGCCAAACCAATGGACGGAGCTATTTCTACCGAACCACTAATTTCGTGGATGTCGGCTTTGATATTATTATCAGCTAAGAATTTACCAAGTATATTTGGATACGAAGTAGCAATACGTTGGCCATCAAGTTGTTGAACTCCCGAGTAAGTAGTTTCCCTCGGCACAGCTATAGAAAGACGACACTTTGAAAAGCCGAGCTTTTTTACAATCGTTACTTCGGCTTTCTTTTCTTCCAATACATTCTCTCCTACTATGCCAATATCCGCAATACCGTCCTCGACGTATCCCGGAATATCATCATCCCGCAGGAAGAGGAAATCCGCATCAAAATTTGTGGCAGAAGCTTTAAGGCTTCCGTAACCTGCTTTAAACTTTATTCCGCAAGCTTTAAACAATGAAAGCGAGTCATCGCTAAGCCTTCCCTTCTTTTGAATAGCTATTTTTAATCTTTCAGACATTTACATCTTTTTTTGAAAGGTCAAAGGTATAAAACGCACGTAGCTAAAAAAAACGAGCAGCCCATATTTATCACAGGATTCACATAAAATTGCGGAGAAATCATATACGATTAATGGATGTTTGTCGAAGTTTCACAACAATGCTTGTACAAACGCCAATTGATGCAGAAATTGCGTTACACATAATCCAAACTCAAATGAAAAAAATTGTTCTTATTTGTTTTGGAGCGATGGTGGCTTTAGCGGCGAATGCTCAGGTCACTTTTCCCCAAAACGATGTAGCTGACGAACGCAGCGACAGTTACCTATTTACAAACGCAACCGTTCACGTTGACGGAAATACAGTCATCGAAAATGGTGAAGTCTATATCATCAAAGATCGTATAAAAAAAGTAGGTCGGAATGTCAGCGTACCCAATGGCGTAATAAAAGTCGATTTAAAAAGAAAGCACATTTATCCTTCATTCATTGACCCATACAGCAGTTACGGAATGCCCAAGGTAGAAAGACCCAAACGGGGAAGCTACTATAATACGGTACTTGACTCTGACAAAAAAGGAGCGTTCGCGTGGAATGCCGCCTTAAAGCCAGAAAATAACGCCAAAGACTTATTTACGATTGATAAAAAGCAAGCTGAAATACTTCGCAAAGCTGGTTTCGGTGCGGTGATTACCAATGCTCAGGACGGAATTATCAGAGGAACTTCGGCACTTGTTTCACTCGCCGACGAATTAGAAAACAACAGCCTGATAAAATCAACTATCGCGGCAAACTACTCATTAGACAAAGGTAGTTCGCCCCAATCCTACCCGATTTCCATGATGGGAGCCGTGGCACTTTTACGCCAAACATTCTACGATGCCGACTGGTACAAAAAAGGCGGAATGAAAAAAGAACGGAATAACTCATTAGAGGCTTTCAACGCCGCATTGAGTTTACCACAAGTTTTTGAAACCACCGACGTACTCGCAATTTTACGGGCAGATAACATTGGTGATGAATTCAGCAAGCAATTTATTTTTGTTGGAAACGGCGACGAGTACCAACGCTTACCAGAAGTGAAAAGAACAAACGGAAAGTTAATTCTCCCACTGAATTTCCCCGAGCTAAAAGACGTAGAAGACCCGTACGATGCTCAATTGGTTTCGTTGCGTGAACTAAAACACTGGGAAATGGCACCCGCTAATTACGTAAAGGTGTACAACGAAGGAATTCAGTTTGCCATCACCGCTGATAAATTAAAAAAGCCGGAAGATTTACTTAAAAACTTGCGAAAAGCTGTAGAATACGGTTTACCGAAAGAAGTTGCCCTAAACGCAATCACAAGTATTCCAGCGGAACTTTACAACATCACAGACTTAGGAAAAATCAAAGTAGATTATTTAGCAAACTTCCTGATTACCGACAAAGACGTTTTTGAAAAAGACGTAATTATGTACGAAAACTGGATTCAAGGAAAAGCATTTGTGCTTGAAAACAAGGACGCTCTTA
>JBLHXN010000101.1:0-13077 GCA_047630355.1 Spirosomataceae bacterium
TCAAAATCTCCCATCGAAATGACGTGGAGCGACGGCGGAATTCGCCCGTCTCATCCTGATATTATTCCCGCTGATGATGACATCGGCGGTCCGGGGAGTGCAAACGGCGTATTGATTATTGGAGAAAAAGGAATTATTTCGACGAATATCAACGACAGTTCGCCGCTGACTCCAAAACTTTATATGAATGATGGCACTACTGAATTTGGACCAACAACGGAACCGGACGACGAGCCAGAATACGGACACCAGCGTTTTTGGGTGGATGCCTGCAAAGCTGGGTTCGGGAGTAAAGAACACAGAGGTTTAACGTCATCATTTGATTACGCCGGACCAATGACCGAAACCGTTTTGATGGGAAATCTCGCCATCCGTAGTTATATGCTGAAAGCTAAAAACGACAAAGGGAAAATGGATTTCTTCGCCCGTAAAAAACTATTATGGGACGGTGAAAACATGCGAATCACCAACATTGAAGAAGCCAATCAATACGTCGGACGGACGTATCGGAAGGGTTTTGAAGTGTAGTTATTCAGTTCTCAGGCATTTAAAATTTGAATCGGGCAAGAGGAACTATCTCTTGCCCGATTTTTTTGCTACCTATTGTACTCGCTCAACGGCATCAAATTTACTGAGCGTCAAACGCACAATGCTGTCATTTTTAGCCAGCAAGTCATGCGGTACACCACCCTCAAGAATTAGCAATGCTCCTTTTGAAATAGAGTGAGTTTCACCGTTTATTCCGAAATCAATTTCGCCGTCAACTACTTCCACCACAATCGGAAAAGGCGTTTTGTGTTCTTTCATCAACTGCCCTTCTTTGAAAGTAATCCTTATTTCTTTAGAAAAAGGCGTTTCCAAAACAAGTTTAACGGTCGATTTGGCATCACCGTAAACTAAATCATCGTGCAGGTTAGTATATGTCATATCAGTGTTGTTGGAACTCCCCTCCCCGTGAATGACTTTCCGCAAAACGCTACACAAATTGGGAAGAAGTACAGGGTATTTTAGTTCCGAAGACGATGGAGAATTACACAATCGAAAACGGTAAAATCATCGGAGAACCGAGTAGTCCCCACACATTTATAAGTATCAAATTTTCTGAGAAATTAGTCGACGAATTGATTTTTAAAAAGTAGCCATGGGACGTATGGGCATGTAAGGGCGTAATATGTTACGCCCCTGCACGCCCATACAACGACACCTCTTTCAATCCTCCCACCCTTTCGAGCGTTCGATGGCTTTTTTCCAGCCGTGGTAATATTCGCTGCGTTGCGTTTCTTCCATATCGGGTTCCCACGTTTTGTCAACGCCCCAGTTTTTTACTAAATCATCGAAGTTTTCCCAATACCCAACCGCCATCCCGGCAGCGTAAGCCGCACCGAGAGCGGTAGTTTCAATCATTTTTGGACGAATAACGGGAACATCTAACATATCAGATTGAAATTGCATCATTAGTTCGTTCACGGTCATACCACCGTCAACTCGCAGTGATGAAATCTCGATTCCCGAATCTTTTTTCATTGCTTCCAATACGTCTTTTGTTTGGTACGCCGTTGCCTCCAAAACCGACCGTGCGATGTGCCCTTTGTTTACGTAACGGGTTAATCCCGCAATTACGCCGCGAGCCGAATTTTCCCAGTACGGAGCGTAAAGTCCCGAAAAAGCGGGAACAAAATAAACGCCGCCGTTATCCTCCACGCCTTCGGCGAGGGTTTGCACTTCGGAGCTTTCTTTAATAATTCCAAGATTGTCACGAAGCCATTGCACCAATGCTCCTGCAATTGCAATCGAACCTTCGAGGGCGTAATGAACGGGCTGACCTTCAAATTGGTACGCAACGGTGGTGAGTAATCCATGTTTAGATGGTATTGCTTCCGTTCCGGTATTCATCAGCATAAAACAGCCAGTTCCGTACGTATTTTTAGCTTCGCCAGGTTGGAAACACGTTTGACCAACCAATGCGGCTTGTTGGTCGCCCAGAATTCCAGCTATCGGAACGCCTTCCATCACTTCGGAAATGATTTTTCCGTAAACTTTACTACTCGGCTCAATAGTTGGTAACATCGCTTTCGGAATGTCGAGTTTTTCGAGAATTTCGTCGTCCCACGCCATTGATTTTATATTCATCAATTGCGTTCGCGAAGCATTGGTTACATCGGTTAAATGCAAGCCGCCGTTGATTCCGCCCGTTAAGTGCCAAACCAAAAACGTGTCCATATTTCCGAAAATAGCTTCGCCTTTTTCAGCATCAGCACGTACACCTTCCACATTATCCAGAATCCATTTGACTTTCAATCCGCTGAAATACGTTGCCAATGGCAGACCCGTTTTTTCCCGAAACCATTCCGTTCCGGTATCTTTCTCAAGCTGATTTGCCATTTTATCAACGCGAGTGTCTTGCCAAACGATGGCGTTGTAGTAAGCTTTCCCCGTTTGTTTATTCCAAACTACGGCGGTTTCCCGTTGATTGGTAATACCGCAAGCGGCGATATTTTTAACCGAAATATTTTTGTTGATTCGGGCGGCGGCAATTACCTCTAAGGTGTTTTGCCAAATCTCGGTTGGGTTATGTTCTACCCATCCCGGCTTTGGGTAAATCTGTTCGTGTTCTTTTTGTCCGACAGAAAAAATGTTTCCTTTTTTATCAAAAATTATACAACGTGTACTCGTAGTTCCCTGGTCGATGGATGCGACGTAATTCATAGATTGGTTTTTGTATTTTCAGAAATAAAGAGAATGATTGGTAGAAATTTGACATTTGTTAATCAAATATCATTATTCAGCGATAAATTTAGGAAATTCCGTTGCTTTACTCAGTAAAAACGTGAAATATTGTTGGGGCAACGTGAACTGAGAGTTTTATTGATTGGTTCATCCGAAAACCTGTATGACCCGAATGGCGTCACATATTTGTAGAAAAATCTATTCGATATAAAGATACGACCCCTATTGGGATCGAACAGTGGGTTGAAAACAGCTAAACCTCAAACTTCCCTTATAAATACCTAAATAACAACACCTTCACCTTTCGATCTTGACCGTTAACCCTAAAACATGTTAAAGAAAACCCCAATTCTCCCGTTTGTTCTGATTACGAGTTTGTTTGCCTTGTGGGGCTTTGCCAACGACATCACTAACCCGATGGTCTCGGCGTTCAAAACCGTTTTGCAAATGTCAAATTTTAAAGCGTCGCTCGTTCAGTTAGCATTTTATGGTGGTTATTTTACCATGGCACTTCCAGCGGCTCTTTTCATCCGTAAATATTCCTATAAAAGTGGTATTTTGATTGGCTTGGGGCTTTACGCTACGGGAGCATTACTTTTCTACCCCGCCGCTCGTTACGAAGCGTTCGGTTTTTTTCTGGTTGCACTTTACATCCTGACTTTCGGACTGGCGTTTTTAGAAACTACCGCAAACCCGTATATTTTGTCAATGGGTGAAGAAAAAACGGCAACTCAACGTTTGAATCTTGCTCAATCTTTTAATCCCGTTGGGTCGTTGACGGGGATGTTCATTGCTCAACAATTCATTTTGCAAGCCTTAGATTCTGACGATGTGGATGCCGCCGGAAACTCAGTTTACGCCAATTTAGATGTTGCTTCACAGGCAGCTATCCGAACGCACGATTTAGAAATTATCCGTGATCCGTACATTTACTTAGGTCTTTTTGTTATTGGGATGATGGTAGTTATTGGTGTCTCAAAAATGCCACAAATGGAACGAAGCGAAGCGGCGAACGAACCCGTAAAAGGCGTTTTTGGACGATTATTCAAGAACAAACGCTATACGTTTAGCGTCGTTGCTCAGGCGTTTTACGTGGGGGCACAAATCATGTGCTGGACGTTCATCATCCAATACGCCGAACGGTTGGGTCTGAGTAAAGCCGAAGCTCAATCTTACAATATTGCGGCGATGGTGATCTTCTTGTGCAGCCGCATTATTTGTACGTATTTGTTACGCTTCATCAGCGGAAACCGCTTACTTTTCATTTTTGCCTGCGGGGCAATTGTTACCACGTTAGGAGCAATTTTAATTGACGGCATGGGCGGTTTGTACGCGTTGGTTGCCACTTCTTTCTTTATGTCCTTGATGTTCCCGACTATTTACGGCATTGCCCTCGAAGGTTTGGGCGAAGATGCTAAATTGGGTTCGGCGGGATTAGTGATGGCAATTGTGGGCGGGGCGTTGATGCCACCCATGCAGGGAGCATTAATTGATATGGGCGGTTTTGCCGGATTTTCGGGTGAGAACTTCTCGTTCGTTTTACCGCTGATTTGCTTTGTGGTGATTGCTGTTTATGCGAGGAGTACGATGAAAATGGTGAGGTAAAAAAATATTTAACACCCATTTTAGAATAAGCCATCGGTGAGTGAAACTCGCTTGAACACTTTCGTGAAGGATGATTCTTTGCGGAGCGAGGTATCAAAATGAACTTAAAATAAGGTCATTTAACACTTACTATAAATTTATTTCTAAATTTAACTCGTAAAGTGTATTTCTACGCAGTACACTTGCATTATTAATTCAAAATAGAAATCAGCTATGACCCATATAATAACCATTGAAACGGAAAATCAAACCGATTTCACCCTATTAAAGAATTTAGCTCAAAGGCTAAATCTAAACATAAAGGAAGAGCATAAATCAGCCAAGGAGGCTAAATCAGATTTGTTAGATAAAGTCGCAGGAAGTTGGGAAGGCTCAGAAACAGGCGACGAACTAAATTTAATGATTCAGCAATCAAGATTTGATAACCCCCGTGAGATAGAATTATGAGCCTTTATTTACTTGATACAAATATTTGTGTTCACTTGCTAAAAGGCGAATATGCCATAAAAGATAAGATTGCTTCAGTTGGTATAGAATCTTGTTTTCTTTCAGAAATCACCATTGCAGAGCTTCTTTTTGGAATTGAAAATAGTTCCCCCACAAAAAGGGATGGAAATTTAGCAAGATTTGAAAATTTTGAAGCTTTATTTTCAGGACGTATTTTACCAATAACCCAAGTTTTAAGCCATTACGCCAAACAAAAAGCCGACCTTAGGCGGGCAGGAAAACCCGTAGGTGAATTTGACTTACTAATCGGAGCAACTGCCGTAACGCATGGTATGACCCTCGTCACGAGGAACATTAAAGATTTTGAAAATATCGAAGGTATAATCTTTCAAAACTGGATAGTCGAAAGATAATTTACCAATGCACTCACGATGAACATCCAATATCCGTTTTAGAAAAAGTCATCGGCGGGTGAACGTTGCCTGAATACTTCCTCGGAGAATGGATTTTCTGAGGAGGACAGCTAACCCTATTTCACCGTACTGCATTTTCCTTTCTCTGAGTGATGGTGAGGGTGGACCTTTGCCAGTTAACAGTTTAGGTTTGAATATGCCGAGTACAACTCGGCAGACACGTCCCCGAAGGAACATCCTTCGGGGAGCGAGTTGGTTGCGGTTTACTCTTTTAAACAGTAGTCTATAATATCTTGATATTCTTTTTCAATCCTGCCTTTATCGTCAAAGCTAAAGCTGTTTTTGGTGTTTGAGACTAAAACTCGATAGACTAAATTTCTGCTTTCTGGACTTGATTTTGACAGATGATTAATTATTACATTGAATGGATGTTTTTTATAGTGGTACAGCATATAATTGACAATCAATCCAAACCATTCTTTAGCGTTATTTGCTATAAAAAAATCAAGGTTATTCATTAACGAAAAAATAGTTTCTTCTTCACTGTAAAAGTTACAAGGGTCATTTTGTAATGCCCAAAATACCGCTTCCAAGTACTCAAATGTTGGATGGTCGCCCAATGTAGCATCCGTAAAACCTTTGTAATAGACTTTTAGAGGATATACCTTTTGCAGATTGTAAATGTCATTGAATATATACTCATAAATATCCCAATCCTCGTCCTCTTGTAGTTTACGTGAAATAAGTAACCTCGCCTCAATTTCGTTAAATTCCATTATCCAAATAAAGGTTTAAATTTATATTGCATTACCTTTCTAAAAGACTCAATTTGCTTAATTACTAAGGATGTTAACAATCCGTCTTCATCATATATCTCGTACAAGTTCTGCATTTCTTCTTCAAATACTTCTTTTGGTGTTTTGCTTAACCTGACTTTGTTATTAGCCTTACCTTTATAAGTTAGTGTTCTTGAATGTCTTGAACTTGATACTGCACCTGTATTTATGAAATTGGCTGATCGTGATACACTCAAAAACCAAATTTACTTTTATCAATTACCACCACTGAATAACAGTTTCCATCCACGGAAAAGATTCTGTGTTATATCCATAACGTTCTTCTTTTTTCTCATTTTGCAACTCTAATATTAGTGTCTTGAATAGTTGGTGGTTATTCGTACTAATGCCTGAAAGTATTTTTTTAAAAAATAAAAGCGTACCATTCTGGTAATGCAAATTTAATTCTTGTGCTAAACCACTCTTTAAAGTTTCTTTTGCCTGTGGTATAAATAGATGCATATTTAGTAACAAACTTTTGGTACTCTTGTAAATAAGTGCCTCATTTATTTCGCCGTCGAAGAAATAACCTTCGATGTAATTCCGAAAAGCAGAATCAATTTCAGAAGTATTATAATAGGGGCTTTCATCAAGGATTACAGTACAAAATTTTGAAAATGTTGTATCGTCTTTATTTTCATACAGTTCTTTAAACAATTTATGATATTCTTCAATATTTTCATCGCGGACCTCTCTTATAGATAATAGTCTCTGATATTTATCTTCGCTGTTCATAAATTGTATTATTTAAGTACACTTGGTTTTTTTTTAATTAATTCAGGCTCTGCGATGGTTGCACCGTCGCAGAGGTGTTGTTGCGAGTTTTACTCGCCTTCTCGTAACGCAAGAGCCTTTCGCCCTTTCACATTCAAAGCTATTTTCGTTAAAAATACTACGAAATATTGAGTTGTATTTAGAAAACGATACAAAATTTGTCGGGTCAAAAGACTGCGAAACTAAGATAATCGCAATTTTAAGCCTGATTTTTAGATTGTAATCGAAAAATCAGGCGTTATTTTTGATTAGTAATGAAAATGAGTGAATTTTGAGGAAACAATCAGTTAGTGTTCATGGAAATAAAACGGTCAATTTACCAACGAATAGCGGAGCAATGTTTCAAAGGGAAAGCGATTTTTCTGCTTGGGGCAAGGCAAGTGGGGAAAACAACTTTGCTCAAAAGTTTACAAAAAGAATTAGACGTTCCGTCCAATTGGCTAAACGCCGACGAAGCCGATATTTTGCAGGAATTTACCAACGCCACTACCAGTACTCGCTTGCTGCAACTCATCGGTGCAAACAACAAACTGGTTATTATTGACGAGGCTCAACAGATTCCTGACATTGGTAAAAAGCTGAAACTCATTCACGATACTTATCCCGAAATTCAAATAATTGCCACGGGTTCTTCGGCGTTTGATTTGCAGAATGAAGCGAACGAATCTATGACCGGACGCAAACGGGAATTTCATCTTTACCCGTTTAGTTTTAACGAATTAGCGGCTGACAAATCGGTTTTAGAAGAAAAACGGTTGTTGAATACCCGATTAATTTACGGATCGTATCCCGAAATTGTGATGAATCCGGGCAACGAGCGGGAAGCCCTTCTCGAAATTGCGAACAGCTATTTGTACAAAGATTTACTCCAGTACGACGGCATCAGAAAAGCATCGGCGATTGAGAAATTATTGCAGGCGTTGGCGTTTCAGGTAGGCAGCGAAGTAAGTTATAATGAACTCGCCAAAACCGTTGGAAATATCAACACCACTACGGTAGAAAAATACCTCGACTTACTCGAAAAGGCTTACGTAATTTATAAACTTCCAGCTTTGAGCCGCAACCACCGAAACGAGATTAAGAAAGGGAAGAAATACTATTTCTACGATAACGGAATTCGCAACGTATTGATTAGCAATTATAACCCAATTGAACTACGACAAGACAAAGGGGCTTTGTGGGAAAATTATCTGATAACCGAACGCTTAAAGCAAGTACACTATCAACCGTGCTACTGCAACCGCTACTTTTGGCGAACGCTCGACCAAGCCGAGATTGATTACGTGGAAGAATCTAACGGCGTTATGAATGCTTACGAAATCAAATGGAAGAGTGAAAAAGTACGTTTTCCCGCATCTTTTCTTAACGCATACCCCGACAATTCTACTAAACTCGTAAATTTGGATAATTACGAAAGTTTCATTCAGGATTGTTCGGTTTGAGCCAGTTCTTCTTCCGCTTCTACCTTCAACCTTCGCCGACCCAAAGTCATCAAAACAACGGCAGCGATAATAATTACCGAGGCAATAAGTGAGCGTTGAGAAAAGGCTTCGTTCACAAAAAACCAACCTAAAAATAACGCTACCACGGGGTTTACAAAAGCGTAAGTAGATGCCAAAACGGGCGGGGCATTATTCATCAACCACACAAACGCTGTATAGCCAACGTACGAGCCGATACCAATAAGATACACCATTGACCAAACTGTGAGCGGGTCAATTTTTTGATAAATACCCATCAGCGTATAATCTTCTAAAAAAAGACTTGCAAGCATGGCAATTACGCCACCCGCAAACATCTGAATTGCAATGCCCTGCATGCCCTTTGCCTGCGGCGTTTGCTTGCCAACGAGCGTACCGTAACCCCAAATCACACTTCCCACAAAAACAATAAAGACCGGAAAAAACGGAATTGGCTCTTCGGTGGCAGAAACGTCAAACGGGTTGAGTAGCCAAAAAATCCCGATGGTTCCTAACAGTAAACCCGCCCCCGAAAGCAGCGAAGGCCTCTGTTTGCTAAAGAAGAAAAAGTCTAACACAAATACCCAAAGCGGCAACATGGCAACCAGTAAGGCTACTATGCCCGTGGGAATGTATTGAATGGCGTACGCAACGCTCGATGTGCCGATTCCGGACAACAAAATACCCAAAAATGAAGAGCCTAAAAATTCGGCTTTCGTGGGTAATTCACGCTTTTGAAGCGTAGTGATAAGTAACAAAACCGAGCCGCCCAAGCCAAACCGGATGCCAGTCAGTAACAACGGCGGCAATACTGTTATGGCGTATCTGACACCCAAATAAGTTGATCCCCAAATGATGTAAACCAAGCACAGGGCGACGGATAACTTTGCTTTGTAAGACACTTTTCAATTACAGAAATGTGAGAAATTAACAATAGAAAACTTCAAACTCAACCCAACCCCTCTTTGAGCAAATCGTGAAGATGCACGAAACCAACGGCTTTCTTATTTTCAGAAACGATGAGTTGCGTTATGCTTCTTTCCTGCATGAGTTGCAGTGCTGCCAACGCGTAAACTTCAGGCTCAATAGTTTGCGGATTACTGCTCATAATCGCCTTGGCGTTTAAGTGCGAGAACTCGGCGTGCTTATTCAGCATCCGGCGTAAATCTCCATCGGTGATGATTCCGGTAAGTTCGTTCTTATCATTAACTACGGCGGTTGCTCCGAGTCTTTTAGAAGAAATTTCGACAATGATTTCCCGCACCGAAGCATTCTCCAAAATTACCGGAAGTTCGTGTTGCGGGTAAATATCCGATACTTTCAGGTATAATCTTTTTCCAAGATTCCCACCGGGGTGAAACTTAGCAAAATCCTGTTGCGAAAAGCTACGATGTTCGAGTAAACAAACCGCCAAGGCATCGCCCATTGCCAAAGCAACGGTGGTGGAAGTAGTGGGAGCAAGATTAAGCGGGCAAGCTTCTTTCTCAACGTGAGCACTAAGCACGAAGTCAGACTGAGTAGCCAAATAAGACGAAGTATCGCTCACCAACGCTATCATTTTATTACCGAGTCTTTTTATAAGAGGTAAAAGCACTTTTATTTCGGGCGTGCTTCCGCTTTTAGAAATAACCAGTACGATATCGCTCGGTTGAATCATTCCCAAATCACCGTGAATAGCATCAGCGGCGTGCATAAACACGGCGGGCTGTCCAGTAGAATTCATCGTCGCCACAATTTTTTGGGCAATAATTGCACTTTTTCCTATTCCAGAAATCACCAATCGCCCGGTAGACCCCAAAATAGCCTCAACGGCATCGCTAAAAGTATCGTCTATTGCACTTATCAAAGATTCAATAGCCTTCGCCTCTTGCAATAACACATTTTGAGCGGTAGTAATAATTTTTTTATTTAAATTCGTCACCTCGTAATTGAAAAGTATTGTGGCAAAAGTAAAAATAACTCCTTTGGCAAGCTATTAGTAGTAGTAAATTCGATAGCATTTTTAGCCATACTTAATTATTTTTCCATTAATTAACTTTTAACGGCTATATTAGCGTAGCAAGAAAATTCGCTTTTCCATTTAAAACATAGCCTGCTTACACATTAATAAATAACAAAGAATTTAATTTAAAATCTACTGTGACAACTATTAAAACCTCACTAAGAAAGACTCTCAAAGAAGTATTTGGCTTTGATAGTTTCCGGGGGAAACAAGAAGAAATAATCCACACGTTAGCAAGTGGCGAGAATACATTCGTGATCATGCCCACCGGAGCTGGTAAATCTCTGTGTTATCAACTTCCGGCAATCGTTCTTGACGGCACTGCAATTGTTATTTCACCCTTGATTGCCCTGATGAAAAATCAGGTAGACCAGATGAACGCCTTTGGCATTAACGCTCAGTTTTTGAACTCGACGTTGAATAAGTCTGAAATGACGCGGGTCAAAAATGACGTACTCAAAGGGGTCTGCAAACTGCTTTATATTGCTCCCGAATCACTTACGAAAGAAGACAACCTCATCTTTCTAAAAAAAGCCGATATATCTTTCGTTGCTGTTGATGAAGCTCACTGTATCTCAGAATGGGGACACGATTTCCGCCCTGAATACCGCCGGATTCGCAGCATTATTGAAAGCATAAATCCGGAACTTCCGATTATTGCCCTGACCGCGACGGCAACGCCAAAAGTACAGCTCGATATTCAGAAAAACCTGAATATGGACGATTCGATGGTTTTCAAAACATCTTTCAACCGAAAAAACCTTTACTACGAAGTACGGGCAAAGAAAAGTGCGAAAAAACAGCTCGTAAAGTACGTGAGCGACCGCAAAGGAAAGTCGGGAATTGTTTACTGCCTGAGCCGTAAAAAGGTGGCAGAAATAGCCGAATTACTGAGAATAAACGGTTTTAACGCCGTACCGTACCATGCCGGTCTTGAAGCCGAAGTCAGGAAAAGAAACCAAGAGGGTTTTCTCAACGAAAATATTGATATTGTAGTAGCTACTATTGCCTTTGGTATGGGAATTGACAAACCCGATGTTCGTTTTGTGGTTCATTATGATGCCCCGAAATCTGTGGAGGGTTACTACCAAGAAACCGGACGAGGCGGGCGTGATGGACTTGACGGTGACTGTCTGATGTTTTACAGTTACGCCGATATTTTGAAGCTGGAGAAATTTAGTAAAGATAAAACTGTTACCGAACGTGATAACGCCAAGGCACTCTTGATGGAAATAGTGGCATACGCCAATCTCGGCCTTTGCCGCAGAAGGCAGCTGCTGAGCTATTTTGGGGAACACATGGCAACAGATTGTGGTTTCTGCGATAATTGCGTTCACCCAAATCGTCGTTATCAAATCGAACAGGAAGCGGTGCTGGCTCTCAATACTGTTATGGAAACGGAAGAGCGTTTTTCTCTGAGCCACATTGCAGATTTACTTACCGCAAATCCCGAGAATGCTTACATTAAAAGTCATCAGCACGATACGCTCAAAGCGTACGGAAAAGGACTTGAGTATTTTAAGGACGAATTTGATAAAGAGCCAATATTTGATCCAAAAGGCACTACAGCAGTTATCAAAACTGACATTAACGGAGAAGGAAAACGAACCATTACGCACAAGTGGCTTTCTATCATGCGGCAATTGATGGTACTCGGCTTTTTAGAAAAAGACCTTGAAAATATAAATGTAGCAATACTTACCGAACGCGGTCGGGAGTTTTTGAAAAAATCTTACCCTATTGAAGTAGCCGACGACCACGATTTTACAGACACCGAAGGTAGCGGAGCAGACGCTCTTCACACCGCTCCTATGCCTGGCACCCGCAGTTCTGCGGCTGACGAAACATTGCTTGCTTTGCTAAAGGCATTGCGTAAGAAAGTGGCTAAATCGAAAAACGTGCCGCCTTACGTCGTGTTTCAAGACCCGTCTTTGGAAGAAATGGCGACCACTTACCCAACCACTGAGCAAGACCTCGCTCAAGTAAGCGGCGTAGGAATGGGTAAAGTCAGAAAGTTTGGTAAAGCTTTTACAGAAGCAATTACTAAATACGTTGAAGAAAACGATATCGAGACCACGCAGGATATGGTGGTCAAAACGGCAGTAAATAAGTCCAAGACCAAAATTTTCATTATTCAGCAGGTTGATCGTAAAGTTAACCTCGACGAAATAGCTCAGATTAAAGGCATTCCGATGCACGAGCTTTACGATGAGGTGGATAACATTTGCTATTCGGGGACGAAACTGAATCTCGATTATTACATTGACCAAGTCATTGACACTGATATTCAGGATGATATTTATGACTACTTCATGTCTGCCAAAAACGATACCATGCGAGATGCCGTATTGCATTTTAGCGATGACGAAGAAATAAACGAAGAAGAAATCCGGCTCATGCGGGTCAAGTTTTTAAGCGAAGTCGCTAATTAAAATACATTCAATATCAATCCTGATAGTTATCGGGAAGGTTTTAAAAATACGGAGTAATTATAAGAATGCAACCACAACCAAAGCCGTTCACCCACCATAACGAACGTCCCGCTTTTTCATCTATTCTAATCATTATTGGTTTTGTGTTAATCGGAATGGTAGTTGGGCAGGTATTTTCTGCGTTAATCCTGGTTCTTGTTGGAGGGGTTAATATGAATGACCTTTCGGACTTGAACGGCTCAATAATGTCTTCACCCACGGGCTGGCTGGCGTTAATGCTGAGTCAGGCAATTGCTTCCTTGCTAATGTTCGTCGTTTCCGGCTTACTTTACTGGAACTTTGTAGAAGGCAAAAAATTCAGCGATTTCAATCTAAAACCGC
>JBLHXN010000102.1:0-13021 GCA_047630355.1 Spirosomataceae bacterium
ACTCGGCTGCACGTTTCTCCTTTAATCCACTTTGAATAACCAGTTCCTCATTCGCAATGATTAATTCTTCAGCCCGCTTTTCTTTCAGTTGGTTTTGAAATAGAAGTTCTTTGTTAGCAATAACCAGTTCTGCTGCACGTTTCTCTTTTTCTTCGTTTTGAAAAGCAAGTTCTTTGTTAGCAATGATTAACTCTGCTGCACGTTTCTCTTTTTCTTTGTTTTGAAAGGCAAGCTCTTTATTGGCAATGACTAACTCGGCTGCACGTTTCTCCTTTTCTTCGTTTTGAGAAAGAAGTTTATCGCGTGCAACGAGAAATTCTGCTTCTCGTTTTTCAATCAAAGCCTTAAAAGAATCACTCTCATGAAGTAATTCTTTTAACTTACTGATGAGTCCTTCCTTGGTTTTGTCCTGAATGTCCATAGTAAAGTTTGTTTTTTAATGATGGAATGTCATAGCACTTAGCATTGGCTATAACGATGTTTTCCACCAGACCTTTCGGGGATTGGAGCCCCCATTTTTAACTAACTTCCTGAGAGCGGAAATTTATTTCAGGTGAAGCATGAAGTTAGTTAAAACATGATAAGAACTACTATAATCTATTGATTATAAGATAATTATTATCATATTGGGAGTTGATTTTCTCATTCTGGGTACATTACTGCCCCAAAAGATCCAGTGGACAACAAGCGGCTATAAAACTATGTTCGATATTCATCGAAACACAGTTCATAGCCGCAAACAGTTATATGTGTATTACCTTTTTTGGAATATATTGTGCAATACGCAAACCTAATCTATATGGTAACTAATTTACAGTAAAATTCGGATATTCAAGTGTACTGATGTAAAATTACATTTTGGGTATATGAATTTATATGGCTGACTATTAGCGAATTATGGATTTGGAGAGTTCTGGAAATATTAATACCTCCAAAAGTAAACGTTTGTAACCGTTAATATCGGAAGTACAGAAAACAAACCCCTTAAAAACAAAAAAAGCCTTTTCATTTAAGAAAAGGACTTCAAATCTACGGGAAGATGTTGGTCGGAGCGACGTTTCTCCGTTTCGACTTGAACCCACCACATTCCCAAACAAAAAAAAGTCCCTTTCAACTAAGAAAGGGACTTTCAAGACGAGGGAGAATGATGGGGCTCGAACCCACGACCCCCGGCACCACAAACCAGTGCTCTAACCAACTGAGCTACAATCTCCGTCTATTTGGAAATGCAAAATTAGAAGTAATCATACATTCGTGCAACTATTTTTCGCAATTTTGTTGCTCAAAGTAAAAAAATATGATTTATCTCGCTTTAAGCGTCCTGTTTTCCGTCTTATTACTGGTCAATTTTCGTCTTTTTCCGAAATACGATGTGAACACCACGCAAGCTATTTCGCTGAATTACGTCATTTGTTTCATAACCGGACTCATTCTGATGCCCAAGGGGCAATCGTTTGCCTTAGATTTGTCTCAAAACTGGACTTGGTATTGCTTGCTCCTCGGTATTGGGTTTATCGTTACTTTTCTGTTATCGGGCCTTGCCACGCAACGGATGGGAATGACCGCTACTTCGTTGGCGAATAATGTTTCGTTAGTGTTGCCCGTTATGGCAAGTTTATTCCTGTTCAATACCGATATGCAATTTGATGCCGTGAATTACCTCGGCTTGGCGTGTGCGTTTGTGGCGTTGGTAATGGTGAGTATCAAAAAAGAAACCGAAACAGCCTCTGAGTTAAAATCTGTTGGAGTCAGTGGAGGACTGTTGGTCATCGGCGTATTTTTGATGTACGGAATAACTAATACTGCCATTAACTTTCTGAATTTAAATTATATCCCAAACCCCGATCTGACAATCCCCGTAACATTAGTAATGGTCTTGGGGGCAGTCGTTGCCGGACTATGTTTATTTGCCTACACTTCGTGGAAGGAAAATAAGCTACCGAATAAGCAAACGCTTATTGCAAGTGTCACGCTTGGCGTACCAAATTTTCTGTCTTTCTTTTTATTGATTTTGGCTTTGACTGCATTCGGTAATAGTGGAGCGTTCGTTTATCCAATTTACAATATCGGGGTGATATTGGCTTCTTCGTTAATCGGAATTTTGTTTTTTAAAGAAAAAATTTCGCCGTTAAACTACACGGGTTTGGGAATCGCTTTCCTGGCGATTCTGCTGATCTCTCATCAAAGTATTTTTTAATTTTTTGTAAATGACTCCCAAGCAGCGTGGCGTTTTATTAGTAGCATTCGGAGCGATCATGTTCTCAGCGAAAGCCATCGTTATCAAAATGGCGTACACCAATTTTGAAGTTGATGACATCACGTTGCTGACTTTACGGTTTGGGTTTGCATTGCCGTTTTTTGCTATAATTGCCGTTTGGCGTTATCAAAAAGGATTATTCAAAGGAATTTCCAAGAAGGATTGGGGAATCATCGCGTTGCTTTCCATGCTTGGGTATTATATCGCTTCGTGGTTTGACTTCATGGGATTGCAATATATCACCGCCGGACTCGAACGCATTATTCTATTTATTTATCCAACGCTCGTTGTTCTTTTCTCGAGGATATTCTTGGGTAAAACCATTTCCCGAAAAGCCATGATTGCATTGGGAATTACTTATCTCGGTGTTTTCATTATTGTTATAGACCCGCATATTTTTGAAGCGGAAAATTTCATCAAAGGCGGTAGCATGATTTTGGTAAGTGCTGTAACCTATGCGTTGTATTTGGTATTCGGCGGTGAGCAAATCAACAAATATGGCTCGATAAATTTTAACAGTATTGCCATGCTTTTCTCGTCGGTTTATGTGGTGTTACACTTTACTGCTTTCTCCGATATGTCAATTACCGCCTTGCCATTGAGCTTGTACGGTTACGGAATTGTGCTGGCAATTTTTTGTACAATACTCCCCACATTCATGGTCATGGAAGGTATCAAATTATTGGGGGCAAATCTTGGTTCTATTGTGGCGAGTATTGGTCCGGTTTCAACCATTTTTCTGGGTTATATTTTCTTGGGTGAAACCTTCACCATTCAGGAATTGATTGGTTCGGCGTTGGTAATTGTGGGCGTTGTGCTGATTGGGAAGTAAGTCCTTTGTGAGCTACACTTTACTCAAAGCATTTTCTATATCCGCAATAAGGTCTTCGTGGTTTTCTACCCCGATTGATAGCCGAACAAGCGATTCTGTAATTCCTATTTTTGATTTTAGTTCTGGGGGCAATGCGGTGTGTGTCATTGTTGCCGGGTGTTGCACCAAACTTTCCGTGCTGCCCAGGCTTACTGCCAATTTTATTAATTTCAAGTGATTCAGAAACCGAAAAGCCTCTTTTTCTTTTCCTTTAACCTCGAATGCAATCATGGCTCCGGGCGAAGAATACTGCTTTTTGTAAAGTGCATGTTCTTTGGTATTTTCAGGAATACAACCTAAATAATGCACCGTCTGCACTTTTGGGTGCCTGACTAGAAAAGCCGCAACTTCCTGAGCATTTTTTGCCTGCTGCTCCATCCTTACTTTCAGTGTTTCAAGGCTGCGTAATAATAACCAACACGTATGCGGACTTGCCATATTGCCCAGAAAAGTCCGTAAGGTTTTTACGCGTTTCATTAGTTCGTCATTTCCCAGAACCGCTCCGGCAATTAAGTCGCTGTGACCGCCAATGTATTTCGTTGCCGAATAGATCACAATGTCAGCACCCAATTGCAGCGGATGAGACCATAGTGGTCCCATATAGGTGTTGTCAACAGCCACGTAAACGGCTTTTTCTTCAGTTTTGAAATGGTCAGCCACTTCTTTGCACAAACCAATATCAATCAGTTCATTGGTAGGGTTTGCGGGAGTTTCGATATAGATGAGCGATAATTTGTTTGATTTTCCCGATGATTTTACCAGTTCTATGAGTTCTGATTTGTTTTGACCCGGTCTAAAACCTACTGATTCTACACCAATGGCTTTGAGGAAATGATTGATAAAATGCTCGGTTCCGCCGTAAGTGGGTAGGCTGTACAAGAGTAAATCTCCAGGTTTTAAGAACTCAAGTAACGTGGTGCTGATAGCTGACATACCGCTTTCAAAAACCGCACATTGATCAGCTTCATCCCAAAGGCAAAGCCGTTCTTCGAGAATTTGGAGGTTTGGGTTATTTATCCTACTGTAGATGAGACCAAGCTCTTCGTCTTGTCCTTTTTCTCTCAAGCCGTAAGCAATTTCAAAAAATGCTTTGCCTTCTTCTGCCGTCTTGAAAACGAACGTAGAAGTTTGAAATATTGGGGGTTTTATTGCACCTTCTGATAACTCGGGCTTGTATCCGTGAGACATCATAAGGCTTTCAGGACGGAGGGCTGATTTCATATGTAACTTTGCTGTTGTAGTTGTTGCAAATTTACTAAGTTTAGGAATCAGTTAGTTTAGTGCATAAAATATTGGTTATTATTCCGTTTAAAATAAAAAAAATAGGAAATTGTATTTTAAATTTTGGTTGATTAGTTACTCGTAAGGAAAAATTCCTAAACATGAAAATAGACGAAACAGATAAACGTTTGTTGGAGTCATTACAAAACGACTCTGGTACTAATATAAAAGAGTTAGTATCTCGGCTGAACCTCACTAAGACACCGATTTACGAACGGATAAAAAGGTACCTCAGAGAAGGTATTATAAAAAAATACGTTGCGGTGATTGATTCTGCCAGGCTTGGTAACTCAATGGTAGTTTTTTGTTCCGTCTCACTTGAGAGCCAGAAGCTGGAATCTATCGAAGCGTTCGGAACGGCGGTTAAGAAAATTCCCGAAGTTATTGAATGTTACCTGATGGGCGGGGCGAACGATTTCCTGCTAAAAATAATTGTTAAAGATTTAGAAGATTACCATCGGTTTTCGTCCGGTAAACTTGCCGCTTTGTCGAATGTGTCGCAGATTAAAAGCTCGTTTGTAATCAACGAAGTCAAACGATCAACAGTCATACCGGTTTATTAGATTCACCTGTTGTGATGGCGGACGTTTCTGTTTAAAGTGCTACTTTTACGTTCCTAATTTCTCATATTTCAAATCTAACTAATGAAATTGCTCTTTACTTCGGTTCTTTTCTTCTGTTGCTTCGTCGTTTTTTCGCAAAATCTGACTTACGAAGAAGCCTTGAAAAACGAAATTTTCGCAAATCAGATTGAAAATACCGAAGCTTCCAAGCAGAAACCGTACGTTGTCATGGTTTCGATTGATGGTTTTCGCCACGATTACGCGAAGAAGTACAACGCCAAAAATATACTGGCGATTGCGGAGAACGGTAGCTCGGCGAGTAGCATGATTCCGTCGTTTCCTTCTAAGACATTCCCGAATCATTATACAATGGTAACGGGGCTTTATCCGCAGAATCACGGCATTGTTTCAAACTCATTTTACGATAAATCAATCGAAAAAGAATACCGGATCGGTGATCGGGATGCGGTAGAAAACGGAAGCTGGTACGGAGGTGTTCCGTTGTGGAATCTTGCTCAATTGCAGGGAATGTGTGCGGCTTCTTATTTTTGGGTCGGTTCTGAAGCGAATGTAAATGGTTTACGTCCAAAATATTACTACACTTACGAAAAGCAAACACCGTACGAATACCGCGTACAGCGGATTTTAGAATGGTTGAAATTACCCGAAGCTACCCGTCCGCATTTTATAACGCTTTACTTTTCTTTGGTTGACACGCAAGGACACCGGTTCGGACCTGACGCTGAAGAAACACGAGAAGCCGTATTGACCGTAGATGAACAAATTGGAGCTTTACGAAAAGGGCTGAAAGAATCAGGATTGCCAATTAGTTTGGTAGTAACTTCTGACCACGGAATGGCGGATATTACCAAACTTATCAATATTCATGATTACTTGGAGTTGGAAAGGGAGCAGTTTTACAGCGGCCCAATGGCGATGATTTACACGAAGAACGAAGCCGAAACGAGTGATTTCTACGAAAAGCTACAAAATCGTGAACACCTGAAAGTTTACAAAAAAGATGCCGTTCCGAGTTACCTCAATTTTAATAAAGGCGACAGGATTGGTGATTTAGTATTGATTACCGAACCACCGTACAACGTTATTTATACCGAGAAAGAGATTACGGAAGTGAGGCCCGGCGGCACGCACGGTTACGATCCTTTTGAATTTAAGGATATGCACGCTATTTTTTACATCGAAGGGCCGAAAATCAAAAAGAACTACGTGCTTTCTCCGATAGAAAATATTCATATTTACCCGTTGGTTGCTCATTTGCTGGGGCTGAAATTAATTACGCCAATTGACGGGAAATTGGAAGTTACGGAAGGGGTTTTGAAGTAGGGACAATCCATCATTCGTCTGTGGTGTCGTCAAACTTTTTGCTCCATCGGAGCTATGTATTAATAGTATAATTGAAGTTTCAATTAGTAGAGTGCCGGAGGTACGAGACATTTTTATGCTATTTACCGTCCCCCTGGGACTTACAGACTTCTTTACAATTACTGTTTCTACTAATATTTCATCCCGATGGGGTGCTATATTCTGATTTTGTAGAGATAAATTTAGATAGTGCTCTGTTTTTTTACGGTAAGTGTCTAATAATAAGAACCTTATTCCTCATTAACAATTCGTAAACAACTCCAACGCCTTTTTCTGCATCTTATTAGTAACTAACACATTAAGATTATGAAAAAGTACGTAAATATATTATTAACCGTTGTGGTATTAGGTTTGGGTTCGGTGCTTACCGCCGATGCTCAGAGTAACCGGGACTTTCGTCCTGATCATGATTATTATGGCGAAGAATTTGACTGGAGATGGGATGTTCGCGTTCGTATCTCGGACGGTATCAACAGTGGATTAATAACCCGCTGGGAGGCTAACCGCCTGTACCGCAAATTAGAAAACGTAGAAGAGAAAGAGTACGCTTATTTAGCAGATGGTGTCTATGAGCCGTGGGAGCAGGACGAAGTCTGGAGAGATGTACAGTGGCTAAATAGCCGTGTAGGTTTAGAACTTCGTGACTTTGACCGTACCTACTACGGGTTCAATCGAACAGGTCTTGCGTTTGCGGGTTATCCGAGTTGGTGGTATAATGGTGGATACAACTTCTACCGTTTTGATAACTGGGGTTGGGGAAGTATTCGCAGAGGATACGCCGCTCAGTGTTTCGTGCCGCGTTGGGTTCCTAATCGTGTAGTTTATGTGAATAACTACCGTAATCATGGACACAGCTATTATCGTAACGATAATCGCCGTAGCAGAGTGGTCAGTTATGAAAGTAACACAAACAATGGTAACGCTACTCGTGGAGCAAGAAGCAGCTCGCGTAATGACAGAACTGTATATAACAGAAACGGGAATAATACCCGTCGAGGATCAGCGGTAACGTCAAGTGGTAGTAATCGCAGTTCATCTGTGAATCGCTCAAGTAGCCGTCGTTCGGCAACAGTAGGAAGTCGTTCCATCACAACTCCGAACCGTAGTACGGCAAGAACCCGCACAAATAGCGGACGCTCGGAAAGCTTGAACAGAACGAGCGGTGTAAACAGCCGTAGTCGTGAAGCTAACCGTCCAACGACCAGTAGAAGCAGTGCTTCAACAAACCGTAGCAGCAGTCGGGAGTATTCTCGTCCGGCTACGTCGAGTAGAAGTGTAGCTCCGAGCCGTAGCAGTGCCAGTCGCTCACAAAGTTTGAACCGTTCTGCCCGTTCGTCATCAGTTAACAAAAGCTATAGCCGTCCGTCATCAAGCTCGAAAAGCCGCAGTGCGGTGAGTCGCAGTTCAGCCGGACGTACGAAAGCTCCCGAAGCGAGTAGAAGTACTTCTAGTAAAAGCCGGAGTTCTTCGTCAGCAACGAGAAGTTCAAGACGAGAAAACTAAGTTTAACTTTTTAAAACCGAAAGCCCCGATCAAGCAATTGAGTGGGGCTTTTTTTGTTATATATGTCAAAAATCCCAAAAACAGAAAACTAAATATGGTTGCTGGGGCTACTTTTCTTAAAGGTTCATATTTGGTGTAATTACTTTCTTTCACACCTAAAACGTAATAACACAAAGCATATAGTAGTCCATTCATAAGTAATTTACCAAACAATTTGTTCCCAAAAGATTCGGATGAAATCCAAATTTTAAAGTTAACTATACCATCAATCAAACTAATTATTAAGATCACATAAAATACTACTGTTAGTACAACATAAACTTCTGGATCACTGCTTTTTTTGAAAGGTTACTTAAACCGTTCAAATACCGAAAGAAAAGCTGTTTCATTGCGAAATTGTTAATCTGGTATTTCAAGAATGTTATTTAGGAGAGACTAAATAAAGTGTAGAATTGTCAGTTCGAGCGGAGTCGAGAACCCTGCGACGGGGCTGTTCTCGACTGCCCAGCGGCTCGGTCCGCTCGAACTGACAAAAAACTTCAATCCTTTTGTAGACTATTTATTTTTTTTCTTCTCATCTTTAATCAACCGTCACCTTACTACCCCACCACGTGGCGTTTGGCTTAAAGTCTTTTTTGAGGAAATCAAGCCGTTGTTTTTCGAGTTGCGGAAGTTTTTTGTCAATAATATTTTGACGATAAACGGCTCGTTTGGCTTCATCAAATTCAGGATCTTGAGAGGGCATAGCGGCATTGGTCTCTTTCAGCCAATTATCTAGTTTATTGCGTAATTCTTTCGTTTTTGCGGGATTATGCTTTGTGAAATTTTCGGTTTCCCCAATAGTCTTGGCGAGGTTGTACAATTCATCCCGCCCATCTTCGTAATAGTGAATCAGTTTCCAGTCGCCATCCCGGATAATAGAAGACGGCTCTCCACCCTGATTTCCGTAGTGCGGATAATGCCAAAAAAGCGGGCGTTTATTGATCGATTCTCCTTTTAAAAGCGGTACGATACTTACACCGTCGAGGTGTTGATTTGGCTTCGCAGGAAGTCCGGTCAATTCTAAAAGTGTTGGGTAAAAGTCAGTTCCTGTAACGGGTGTTTTAATAATTTTTGGAGCGTCTTCCATCCACGGAACGTGAACAAAGTACGGTTCCCTAATTCCGCCTTCCCACTGATAACCTTTACCGCCACGTAGCGGAAGGTTTGAAGTGGAAAAAGCATCCCCGGAAGCTACACCACCGTTATCCGAAGTGAATACAACGATGGTGTTTTTGTCCAATCCTGCTTCCCGAAGAGCTTCTAAAACCAGTCCGACTGCATTGTCCATTTGCTCGACTAATCCCGCATAAACCGGATTGTCCTGCTTACGGCGAATGGGCAATACACGTTCCATTTCGAAACCAGCTGACGTAATTCCTTGAGATTCTGCCTTGTCTCGGTATTTTTGCCATTTCTCTTCCGTAGTTTGAATTGGACCGTGAACCGCGTAGAAAGATAAGTACGCTAAAAAGGGTTTGTCATCATTGCTTTTAATGAATTCAGCGGTTTCCTTTGCGAATCGCATGGGTAAGTTTTCTCCTGGTTCACGATTCGGTAATTTTGGGTTGTCGTACGGATCGAAGTAACCGCCCATCGGGCTGCCTTTGTCCGTTCCACCAATATTGATTTGAAAACCGTGATCTTCGGGATAAGAACCTTCATCTCCCAAATGCCATTTTCCCGCAAAAAAAGTTTGGTAACCGTTCTCAGTAAAAGCTTCGGCAATGGTAATTTCTGATTGTGGTAGTTGATGAATGTATTCGGCGGGAAGGATTTTATCGTGGCGGTTTTGCTTTCGCCACTCCTCGCCGGTTGCCGCTCCAATCCAGTCCGTGATTTGTAAACGGGCGGGAGATTTTCCGGTAATAATTGCTGCCCGCGACGGGCTGCAAACCTGACACGCGGCGTAACCCTGCGTAAACTGAACGCCTCGCTCGGCAATGCCGTCAATATTCGGGGTTTCGTAGTAGTTACTCCCCGTGATGCTCAAGTCATGGTAACCCAAGTCATCCGCGAGAATGAAAAGAACGTTGGGTTTTTCAATCGTCTTCTTATTGCAACTAACTAATAGAAATAACGAAATAGAAGTGAAAAGTAGAAGTTTAGGCATAAAAAAGACGTTTGAATAAGCAGTAAAGCTAATGAATTACTATTATTCAAACGCCAATAATGACACAGAAATACCAATACCCTTACTTCTCTACCTTCACGCCTTTCCAGAAAGCCACGTGGTTTTTGATTCCTTCGGCTTGTGGTTTGGTATTTGGGTAATACCACGCCGCATCTTTATTGGTTTCGCCGTTTACGTCTACGTTGAAATAAGCTGCTTCGCCTTTCCAATGGCACATGCTTTTTGTAGAACTATCGTTAAAGAACTCTTTCTTTATTGAATCTTGTGGGAAGTAATGATTCCCTTCTATTTGTACAGTTTTATCGCTCTCGGCGATTACCTGATCGTTCCAAATTGCTTTCATTGTATATTCTTTGTTTTTGGTAAGTAAACAACGTACGGCTTTTACTGTTCAGAAGTTGCGTGAATATTGGCAAAATGAGAGGAGTTGTGCAGTAAAGAGACTTCATTCAAAGTATGATAAATATTAAAGAACTCCTTTATTGCCCGAACAATTGCAAGGTCTTGCCTGTTGGCTTTTGTCCATCACCAAAACTAAAGACTTAGCTGCGTAAAATGCAACTTTTCTAATATAAGTTGAAATTATATGTAGAGTAATTTATATGCGATGGCTAATACTTATTTATTTACTTACAGAGATATAAGTGTGTGCTGTCAAAACACGGCAATATATTCTAATACTTATGAACATACGTAAATGTGCTATTTTTTCACCGTTCCAAATGCTTTTTTGTGTTTTATTCGCTTAAAATATCCATATTAAACAAAATTGACACGTAATTTGATGCGAGGGTTGATCCTTACTTCACAGTATTATTTTTTTACTAAACCATAGAATTCAGGTTTAAGGACTATTTTTTTTGGACGAAAAATAGCTAAACGATCATTTCCCCTTCCTTTGTAGAACTTAAAAAACGGATAAAAATCTTCCTGTAAGCTCTTTTGGGTCTATTTTGTGGACTTAAGTATACTTTACTGCGGTATTTGGTTGTAATTTTGCATTGTTGTACCTAATTTCTCATAAAAGTTGTACTTATCTAGTCATTCCTTATGAACTCAATTAAACAGTTTTATTTGGGTTTTATTTTTTGATTTTCAGGTTGGCTTAATTCTCAGATTGTAGAAAAGGGAGCTGAAATTGAGCCAAGAAATAAGCTCTTGGCTCAATTTCTTCATTAGTTTCTTCAAATTCCACGCTGTTGCGGACAATAGTGCATTTGAATGCGGCGATTTTGCTCCTATCAAATAATTTGTGCCATTCTGAAATGTGCTTTTAGATGTCCAATAACTGGCTCTATGGCGGCCCTTCGCCTAAACTTCTTTCGCTTCTTTTTTTTTGGTAAGCTGAGTCTGACTTTCTTGGCTGGGGTACTAACTGTTACGTCGAATTTACTTTTGGTTTTCCGCCCCTGTCATAAATTACTTCATCGGGCAAATATCCGAAATTGTCTTTTATTTGTTGCAGTAATGGGTCGATCGTGTCGCCATCATAGGGGTTTCCCCCGAAGCCCTTGACTCCCAAAATAACCAATGACTTGGGGTGGAGCAATAACCCAACCTTGTTGCCAAACTCATAGTGCTTACGCGGTTTGCCTTTAGCGATGCACTGTGTGAAAGGCTTATGAAGGCTATATGTCTTGTTTTTGTCGGTACGCTTTTAGTTAATCACTTTCTGATAAAGTTCGAGTTGTGGGGCATAAAGTTGAAGGATCTGCTGAGGTAATTATCGCTTTAGCTCCTGGATAAGCCTTCTGGCAAGCGTCCGTGGTTTTTTCTGTGCCGCTACCGCTTTTTTTCTACGTTTGGGGTGTTTGCCGTTGAAGGTGTCCCGAAGTAGTTGTTTAGAAACACGCTTATAGTTTTGTCGTTGCCGGATACCGTGTTCCTCGGTAATGGCGTTGCATGGATTAATCATTCTTTTAGCAAGTTTTGCGTTAGTCGGAAACGTCGTATTATTTTCTTGCACCGTCGTATCGGATAAACCCTGTTTGCCCCGACCATCTTTGTCGTGCAAATCTACTGAATGGGCAAAAACCTTTTCCACTCCTTGATTGCCTAAGCGTTTTCGAAAATGAACAAAGTCGCTCGGGTCACAGGGAAAATGGTGTTCAAAGTAAGCGTAACCACAGAAATGCTGCATATAAGGATTCATAATCCAAGCACTAACCAGCGTTTCGTCGCCTAAATTATAGAGGTTTTCAAGAGTAGTGAGCTAATCATTAGCCGTAAGGGCATCGAGGGTTTGCCAGTAGTAGAGTACAACGTTGAAGATTCATTTTCAAAATAATTCCAATCTATCTTTTTAGCTAAAAGAACCAGTTCGTGCGATGGGTCGATGAAGTCAGCTAAAAGAGGACGGAATAAGCCTTTTTGGGATTGGGGCGGCAACTTTCCTAACATAAATCACAAGGTTTACGCACTAAATTAACACTTTCACTGCAAATATTTTCAACAAAAAAAACAGCAATTCCCACTTTGGCGATTTCATTCTAATTTAACGTTAAATTGGACGGCGACATCGAAATAGATTTCTTTAAAATTGGCATATTTTTTTAGCACAAAAGCCGCTTTTATCATGAACTAAAGTTTAGATTTAGTTCTTATTTCTTTCCATACTTTACGAAAAATGTTAGAGCAACGCTGTAAAATTTGGTCAGCTTGAAAAGCCAATAATATGAGGTGTGCAAATACACATGAAAGATTTTGATGTCCATGCCCAAAGTTGTGTTCAAAACGATACCCTTGGTTTTTTAGGGTATTTAAAGGTTTCGTTTTCTATCTTCCACCGAGCCCTGCCCGCTTTCATTAATCCGACTACATTTTGGGTCGAAACAGGCAATGATGTTATCCATGAAAATATTATTTTTTTTTCATTTGCATCAGTCTGTTCACAAAGGAGAAAATTTACTTTTACACCTAAGTTTGCTTCATTGATGCCAATATTATTGAAATAACAAAACTGATACTTTAGCTTCCCATCTTGCATGAAA
>JBLHXN010000103.1:0-12864 GCA_047630355.1 Spirosomataceae bacterium
CCGGGTAACGATAGCGAACCAACGTTGTTCAGAATCAAAAGTGCAGGAGTTAGTGATTCTACAGTGGCTGTAATTATTCCTGACGCAATTTCGCCGAACGGTGATAATCTGAATGATAAGTTTGTCATCACCAACATTCGTGAAGCAGATAACGTAAGTGTAGCGATTTATAACCGCTGGGGTCAGTTAGTATATCTTACGGATAATTATAAGCGTGACTTTCCGAATGAGAATGACGGATGGGACGGTGTTGCGAATCAGGGAATTGCGGTTACTAATTCAGGTGTACCTGATGGAACGTACTTCTACTGTATAATCAGTGATAATGCGAACCTGTTTAATGGCAAGCCTTTGTATAACTTTATAACTGTGGCAAGATAATTGCCCACGAAAAAATAACGGAAGTCTGATAAGACTTCCGTTATTTTAAAAGCTTATAGAAAACAACAGTAAAAAACTACATCTGTTCTTTAAGCTATTGATTAATAGTGACTTGAGATAGTTTATTGAATGAGCTTTAACGAGAGATTGAATCTTTATTTAACAATTTTAGAAATGAAAAACCTTTATTCATTTAAGAGCAAATTCTTCTCATTGATCGCAATGGTGCTGTTGGTGACGAACCTTGCATCTGCTCAACAAGAAGCAATGTATTCACAGTATATGTTCAATACCATGGCAATTAATCCAGCTTATGCTGGAAGCCGTGATGTGTTAAGCCTTACTGCGGTAGGACGCTATCAATGGATTGGTGTACCAGGTGCACCGACAACCTATTCATTCACGATGGATATGCCCATTAAGAATGAAAAAATGGGAATTGGCTTGGCTGCTTTCTCTGACGGTTTGGGCTTAGCTCAAAACACAGGAGTTAGTTTAGCTTACTCTTATAAAGTAAGACTTGGTCAAAAAACGACTCTTTCAATGGGAGTTTCGCCAAGCATCACAAATGTTACTTGGAATTTGTCAGATGTTAAGAACATCAATGAGGTTGATGAGATATTCAGCGGCCAGTACGATATAAATAGGTTATTCCCGAACGTGGGAGCAGGTGTCTTCATAAGCAATGACAGAAGTTACTTGGGGATCTCGGTTCCGCAAATCATTCAAACAAACTTGAATTCGTTCCAGAACACGGATACTGATTCCCGCATCAAACGTCATTATTACACTATGATGGGTTTTGTGATTGGTAGTGGTAATGTAAAAATAAAGCCATCGATGATGGTTCGCTACACGCAAGGTGCTCCGATGGGGATTGACGGAAACATGAATATTTGGTTTAAAGACAAGGTTTCCTTCGGAATTTCGGGTCGTAAATCTCAAGCCATTCTTTCTGGTGTAGACTTTATGGATGCTGCCGTTGGAATGATAGAATTACAATTAACACCGCAACTTCGCTTTGGTTATGCGTACGATGTTAACCTCAACCGTTTGAATAATCCGAACAGAACGGGTATAGCTAATCAACTAACCGGTACACCAACACACGAAGGTTTATTACGTTACGAATTCGGATACGAAAAAAACAACATTATTACACCGCGTTACTTCTGATAAAACAGTAACGGCTGCCATTAGAGAGAACCTTAAAATTAAAGACATGTTTTTTAATAAAAAATTCACCGCAATATTGCTGTTGGCTTGCTTTGCAATAGGCTTTAACGTAGCAGCCCAGAATGCTCTGGTCAAAACTGGAAACCATCACTACGAAAGCTTGAGCTTTATCAAAGCAATTGACGCTTACGAAGGAGCTCTGGCGAAAGGGAAGCTAGACGCCGATGAGGTAGTTGTAGCCAAAATCCGTCTCGGTGAAAGCTACTGCAAGATAAAAGATATGCAAAACGCCGAACGGGTTCTGCGTGAAGTTATCGAAAGCGGGGTTGATTTATCCGGCGAAAATGCAGCAGTATGTCTAAAGTTTGCTCAGGTTCTGGCAAGTAATGGTAAGTACCGTGAAGCTCAGGAAATGTACGAAGAGTACAACAGTAAAGTAAGTGATGATCCCCGCGGAAAATCGTTTTCAAAACTGTATGATGATGTAAGCGTTTTATCTAAAAATGCCAACTGCTACAAAGTTGATTACCTTTCGGTAAACACGAACGCCGCAGAATTTAGCCCTTCTTATTATCAAAATGGTTTAGTATTTGTCTCTAACCGTAGTAGTTCGGTAGGAGTACGTCGGGTTTTTAACTGGAACGAAACTCCCTTTCTTGATTTATTCCACTTAGAAGATATTTCATTATTAGGTTCTGGTGGAGCTGGACTGGGCGGAGCTTCCGACGGAAGTACACTCTCTTCACGCAGCAAAGGAGCTACTTATGTAGGTTCTGAGCAATATACGCCGCCAAGTGCCAACGATTCAAGAACAATCGGTTCTTACGGAGGTACTAATGTAAACTTAGGATTAGGATACGGTGATAAACTACAAACTCCAACGGATCGTTTTAGCAGCTCACTAAACTCAAAATATCACGAAGGTCCAACGGCTTTCTTCAAAGATGGTTCTAAAGTTGTGTTCACTCGCAATAACTTCCTGAACGGAAAGACCCGACGCAGTTCGGACGGAATCAATAAATTAAAACTTTACCTTGCTGACGCCGATGGTGACGGCTGGAAGAATATTCAGGAATTACCCTTCAATTCGGATGAATATTCAACTGGGCATCCAACGCTCTCTGCCAATGAAGATTTACTCATCTTTGCTTCTGATATGCCGGGCGGTTTTGGTGGGACAGATATTTACGTATCACGATACGACGGATCTAATTGGTCAGCACCTATTAATTTAGGAGATCGCATCAACACAAAAGGAAATGAGATGTTCCCTTACATGGACGAAAAAGATAACCTCTATTTTTCTTCTGACGGACACCCCGGCCTCGGTGAACTTGATATTTTCTACACGCAGTTAGAAGGTTTAATTCAAAAAGGAAGAATTATAAATATCGGTGCTCCGATAAACTCAAGTAAAGATGATTTCGGAATGGTAACCGATGGCGTTCGTCAGACAGGTTATTTCAGCTCTAACCGTAAGCGTGGTGGAGCAGATGATGATATCTATCGTTTTGATCGTGAATGTGAATTAAAAGAAGGTTGTGAACTTATCTTAGCCGTTTACGATGCAGATTCAAAAATGCCTTTGGCAAATATTAAAATCGTTTTTGAGGATAGCGAAGGGAATTTACAAGAAGGAATTACGGACGAAGATGGAACACTAGTTATTGAAGATTTAAATTCGGATGATGAATATACTTTCCGGGCTACTCGCGAAGGCTACGAGCCAAACACCGTAAGTTTCTCAACCGAAGGATGCGACAACGAACCTTCACGTTTAGAAATTCCGATGAGCATACCAAAAGCTGTTGGACCGGTTGTTGCGAATAACTCTACCAACGGTTCGAATACTTCAGGAAACAACTTTACAATGAATGGTTCTTCAACAACGGGCATTAACTTAGGCGAAGGACAATGTATTCTTTCCGGACGCGTATTATCCCAAACCGGAAATGCTTCTATGGAAGGAATTTTGGTAACGTTAAAAAGTGAGTGCGATGGTTCTACCCAAACTGCGTACACAGACGCGACTGGGTATTACCAGTTCTCAGTAACTGAAGGATGTAGCTATACAATTGAAGGTACGTCAACTGGATTAGGTTCTAAAGGTAAGCGGGTTCGCAACATAAGTTGTGCTCAGGGAAGCATTAACGCTGATATTTACATGTTTGGTCAGGGCGATATTGTACAAATAGACAATATATACTTTGATTACGGAAAATGCATTTTAAGACCAGACGCTCGTACTGAACTTGATAAACTTGTAACAATGATGCGTCAGTACCCAAATATGAAAATTGAGCTCGGGGCACATACTGATAGCCGGAGTACTGCCGACTTCAACCAAAAAATATCAGAAGGAAGAGCTAAAGTTTCAGCTAATTACCTCTTCAAGCGTGGTATCAGCAGAAGCCGGGTTGAGTTCCGTGGTTATGGAGAAACAATGCCGGTAAACGGTTGCGTTGACGGAGTTGAGTGTTCTGAAGATCAGCACGCTGCTAACCGCCGCACAGAAATACTAATTTTACAAATGGAGTAATCTCCGTTGAAAGTTTTTAAACCGAATGAAGCCGTTTACCTTTGTAAGCGGCTTTTTTTTGTAACACAAATTCTGTAAAATGAATCATTTGAAAAAACACCTTAAATTCACAACCGGGCTTTTAATGGTCATGATTTTTGGTTTAAACCAAACCGGAGTCTCACAGCAGGCACTCTGGGTAAACTATCAGTTCTCTTATTTAGGAATTAACCCGGCATTCACGGGGCAAAGAGGTTATCTCGGCGTTACGGGTTTAATCGGGAGTCAATTTACGGGTTCTATCCGGCCGCAGGCAGTATCTCAAATTGTTATTGCAGATTCCCCACTGGCAAATTCACCGAACCATAACATCGGTTTTCAGGGTTTTAACTCAAACTTGGGCAACATAAATAATATTGGTCTTAATGTGACGTACGCCTACCGTTACATCGGAGAAGATTATGATATTTCGCTCGGTGCAGATGCCGGCTTTATGGTTCAGCCGAACACGTTAGTTAATAATGCCATTAACCTGCTCACCCCATTCGCGGGTGTCGGAATAGTGGCAAACACAGATAATTTCTTTCTTTCGGCTTCCAATCCATTGCTTTTTATCAACGAGGACAGACTTATTACCGGGAAAAAGCCTTGGTTCTTTATGGGAGGGGCCTCACTGGGAGATCCTGAGAAATTATTGGTCAACCTGAGTTCGCTTATTGAGTTAAATAATAATCCGCAAGTTGGAAACGGTGCCGATGTGAACGCTAAAGTTTGGATAGGCGGAAGAGCAGGAATTGGAGCAAGTTACAGAATGAGCGGAACGCAAAAGTTCGAGCAGTTAAATAATAAAGTAGTTCTTTCGTTAGAGTATCAGTTTTCAACGAGTATCAGAATGGGACTTTCTTTTGATGAAAATCCACTTCAAGGAATACGTGTTAATCAATTTGGCGAGGCTCCTTCCGTATTTCAGCTTGCAATAAATTACCGGGCATTGCCCAAAAATATTCCAACGGCTCGTTTTGACTATTATTGACACAAAAGATGGAAAAGACTTGAAAAGTTGTTTTAACTTGCATTAGTTCGCATAAGGAATTTATTTCAACTAATTTTACTCAGTTTTTTCATAAAACCTCTAATTCTTTCTAAAGATTTATGGATTCATATTCATACATTGCAAATGCTGATGTTGCCACAATTGACAACATGTATGAGCAGTACAAAACCGACCCACAATCTGTTGACACATCGTGGCAGTTTTTTTTCAAAGGGTTTGAATTTTCAAATCAATGGTCACAAAACGGTCAAGCAACAAACGGTCAGTACAAAACAACCACAACTGCTGATAAAGCTCACGTGCTAAAAGAGGTGGAGGTTGTGCATTTTATCCGGGGTATTCGTGCCCGCGGTCATATGATGGCAACTATCGACCCACTTTACAGTAACCGAAAATACGACCCCAACCTCAATCCTACCGACTTTAAACTCTCCGATGACGATTTAGATACCTATTTCGAAGCCGGAACTGAAGTATTTGGCAGAGCGGCTACGTTGCGGGAAATTGATACGCGACTTAAAAAAGTTTACGCCGGAAACATCGGGTTTGAATATCAGTACATCCGTGATCGGAAAGTAAAAGGATGGTTCCGTAAAAAGCTCGAGCAAGAGTACATAAATACGAGTCCGTCGGTTGACGAGAAGAAAAGAATTCTACAAAAGTTAAACGAAGCTGTAGGTTTCGAAAACTTTCTCCAAACCAAATTCTTAGGCAAGAAGAGATTCTCCTTAGAAGGTGGCGAAGCCATTATTGCAGGGCTTGACGTTGCGATGACAAAAGGTGCGGATATGGGCGTAGAGGAAATTTACGTTGGAATGGCTCACCGTGGTCGACTGAACGTACTGACCAACATAATGCAGAAGCCGTACGAGCAGGTTTTCATGGAGTTTAACGAAGATGTTCCGATTGATGATGAGTTCACAGACGGCGACGTTAAGTACCACATGGGTTATTCGAGTCAGGTGAAAACCGCTAATGGCAAAGAATTGAGTATTAAACTCTTGCCGAACCCGTCGCATCTTGACGCCGTAGATCCGGTTGTATTGGGTTATACCCGCTCACGTGCTGATGCTCACTTTGTCTCGAACGGTTTGAAGCCAAACGCCCATCAGGACATTTACGATAAGGTTTTACCAATTCTGATTCACGGAGATGCTTCGCTTGCCGGACAGGGCGTAATTTACGAAATTACCCAAATGTCTAACCTTCCGGGTTATTACGTGGGCGGAACGCTTCACGTAATTATTAACAATCAGGTAGGTTTTACAACTTCAAACAGCGATGCTCGTTCGAGTATTTATTGCTCTGACGTAGCTAAATCGCTCGATACGCCGATTTTCCACGTAAATGGAAACGACTCGGAAGCCGTTCTTTACGCTATGAAACTGGCAATTGAATTTCGGCAGGAATTTAACCGTGACGTTTTCGTGGATGTAATCTGTTACCGTAAACACGGGCACAACGAAGCGGATGAGCCAAGGTTCACGCAACCGTTGATGTATCAGCTAATTGCAGAAATGGACAACCCACGGGAATTGTACATCAAAAAACTTCTCAAAGATGGAATTATCGACGAAGCATACGCCGAAAACCTGAAAGAAGAATTTGCTCAAAAGTTACAAAAACTACTTGAAGCTGTTAAAAATCCTGACTCTACGGAGAATGGTTTCCAGCTGCCAAAGTACGTTCGTCATAAATTGGAACGCGACTGGTCAGAGCTAAGAAGGTCAACGCCTAAAGATTTTGGTCAATCTCCAGCAACCGGAATTACTAAAAAAGATATTAAGAGTATCGGTAATGTACTTTCTAACGTTCCCAAAGACTTTACACCCATCAAGCAAATCGTGAAAGTTCTTGAGGAAAGAACTGATATTTTTGCCGGGAAAAAACCTTTTAACTGGGCAACTGCCGAGTTGTTAGCTTACGGTTCATTGCTTAAAGATGGCAAGTGGGTTCGCATGTCAGGTCAAGATGTTGAACGGGGTACTTTCTCGCACCGTCACGCTGTTTTGCACGATATTGAAAATGATACTGAATACATTAACTTAGAGCAGATAAAAGAGGAGCAGGGTAAATTTGAAATTTACAATTCACTGCTTTCAGAATATGGTGTTTTAGGTTTTGAATATGGTTATGCTTTAGCAAATCCAAACGCACTCGTAATTTGGGAAGCCCAATTTGGAGATTTTGCCAACGGAGCACAAATCATGATTGATCAGTTCATTGCCGCTTCTGAATCGAAGTGGGAAATGATGAACGGGTTGGTGCTATTATTACCACACGGTTACGAAGGTCAGGGACCGGAGCACTCAAATGCCCGTCCTGAGAGGTTCTTGCAACTCGCGGCAGAGTACAACATGTATGTGTGTAATTGCACAACGCCCGCAAACTTCTTCCATATGCTGCGTCGGCAGTTGGCATTGCCTTTCAGAAAGCCGTGTATTCACATGTCGCCGAAGTCTATGTTACGAAATCCGCGAGCAGTTTCTGAACTAAGCGAGTTTGTTACTGGAACGAGTTTTCAGGAAGTAATCGAAGATACGTACGCCGAAGTAAAGAAGGTAAAAAAGGTATTATTGTGTTCTGGTAAAATCTACTGGGATTTACAAGCTCGTCAGGAAGAAGAAAAACGCACAGATGTAGCCGTAGTACGAGTGGAGCAATTGCATCCATTCCCGAAGGAAAAAGTGGAAAACGTTATTTCTAAGTATTCGGGAGCGGAAACAATTTGGGTACAGGAAGAACCCGAAAATATGGGTGCCTGGTCATTCATCTTACGTGAGTTTCCTGGAATCGGAATTTCTGACAAGATAGCCCGTAAGAAGAGTGCTTCTCCGGCAACTGGTTATTCAAAAGTTCATGCTAAAGAGCAAAAAAACCTTATCGATAAGGCCTTTAAGTGATTGTCGTGAAATACGGACACTTTTTTAGTCTGCATTTTGTATTATTATAAAGTATAAATAAACCTACTCGTTCTAAGAGGAAAACGTATGGCAATTGAAATGAAAGTCCCGTCTGTGGGGGAATCAGTAACGGAAGTTACTATCGCTACTTGGGTAAAAAAAGACGGCGATACCGTCAAAATGGACGAAATTATATGTGAACTCGAGTCAGATAAAGCTACGTTTGAGTTGCCTTCCGAAGCCTCTGGTACGTTGAGAATCGTAGCCAGCGAAGGCGAAACGCTTGAGATTGGAGCGTTGATTTGTAAAATTGAAGAAGGCGAGTCCAAAACGGAAGAAAAAGTAGAGAAGCCGAAGGAGTCATCTCCCGAAAAAAGCAACGAGAAGAAAGAAGAGCCTACTCCAAGCCCCAGTGGTGAAGTGGAGAACGTTTTAATTCCGTCGGTTGGAGAATCAATCACTGAAGTGACTATTTCGCAATGGATGAAAAAGACGGGTGATACTGTCAAAATGGACGAGATTATCTGTGAATTAGAATCAGATAAAGCCACTTTCGAGCTGCCTTCGCCCAAAGCCGGCGTGCTTACAATCCTTGAAGAAGACGGAGCTGTTGTTGAAATAAATGCTACGATTGCTACCATAGAAGTTGGAGCATCGTCAAATAGCGAAACTAAGAAGGAAACTTCTAAATCATCGGAAGAACCTGCTGTTAAACCAGCAAATGATTCAGATAGTTATGCGGCGAATCATCCGTCTCCGGCAGCGGCTAAAATATTGCAGGAAAAAGGAATTGACCCCAGAAACGTTAACGGAACGGGTGTAGATGGCAGAATCACGAAAGAAGATGCCCAAAATGCTACTCGTGTTTCAGATATTAACGTTAATCCAGGACAACCTGAGAAGCCTAAGTCTGACACAAAACCTACTTCAGGAAGCACAAATCTGACTAATACTGACGAAAGAGGAAGCCGTCGGGAGAAAATGTCTGGTCTTCGGAAAACAATTGCCCGACGATTAGTAGCCGTGAAAAACGAAACGGCAATGCTTACCACGTTTAACGAGGTGGACATGAAACCTATCATGGACATTCGCAAGGCATACAAAGAGAAATTCAAAGAAACGCATGGCGTTGGCTTAGGATTCATGTCATTCTTTACGAAAGCTTGTGCTATTGCCTTGCAAGAGTTCCCGACTATCAATTCTTATATCGACGGTGATGAAATCATTTTCAACGACTTTGTAGATATTTCCATTGCCGTTTCTGCTCCGAAAGGATTAGTTGTTCCGGTAATTAGGGATGCTCAAAAACTTGATTTTGCTGGCATCGAAAGTGAAGTAATTCGCTTGGCAACCAAAGCCCGCGATAATAAATTGACTATTCCGGAAATGACGGGAGGAACGTTTACAATAACTAACGGTGGTATCTTCGGCTCTATGTTGAGTACGCCAATTATAAACGCCCCGCAATCGGCTATTTTAGGAATGCACAATATTGTTGAGCGTCCGGTAGCGATTAACGGTCAGGTTGAAATTCGTCCGATCATGTACGTGGCGTTATCTTACGATCACCGCACCATCGACGGTAAGCAATCGGTTAGTTTCTTAGTACGCTTAAAACAACTGCTAGAAGATCCAATGCGGATGTTATTGAGCGTGTAAATTCAATTGATTTTTTAAAGCCAACGGCTAAAAGCCAAACGATACTAATATGAAATACGATGTTATAGTTATCGGATCTGGTCCTGGCGGCTACGTAGCCGCCATCCGAGCGTCCCAATTGGGGATGAAGACGGCCATTATAGAGAAGTACAATGAATTAGGCGGAACGTGTTTGAACGTAGGCTGTATTCCGTCAAAAGCTTTGTTGGATTCGTCTGAGCATTTTCACAATGCCGCTCACCGCTTTGCCGAACACGGAATTGATATTGACACACTTAAAGTCAATATGCCACAAATGATTCAGCGTAAAAGCAAAGTCGTTGACCGAATGAATAAGGGAGTTTCTTTTTTGATGAAAAAGAACAAAATTGACGTGTTCAACGGTTTTGGCTCATTTGTGAACAAAACTACGGTAAAGATTGCCAAAGAGGACGGTTCGGAAGAGCAGATTGAGGGCGATAAAATAATTATCGCAACGGGTTCAAAGCCAACGATTTTGCCGTTTATGAACTACGATAAAAAGCGGGTATTAACTTCTACTGAAGCCCTAAACCTGATTGAAGTTCCGAAATCAATGATTGTCATTGGAGCGGGTGTTATTGGAGCCGAGCTCGGTTCGGTTTACGCTCGTTTGGGAACAGATGTAACGTTCGTCGAGTTTGCCGAAAGCATGATTCCTACAATGGATAGCTCGATGGGTAAAGAATTACTTCGTACGCTAAAAAAGAATTTAAAGGTAAAAGCGAATTTTAGTACTAAAGTTACTAAAGTTGAAAACAAAGGTAAAGAGGTCGAAGTAACCGCCGAAGGTAAAAAAGGCGAAACCGTTACTTTTACTGCTGAATATTGCTTGTTATCCATCGGTCGCCGACCGTATACGGATAAACTTAACCTAGAAGCTGCCGGACTCAAAACCGACGACCGTGGTAGAATTTCGGTGGACGAACATACGTTACAAACCGAAGTGTCAAATATTTACGCCATTGGTGACGTAATTCGTGGAGCAATGCTTGCTCACAAAGCGGAGGAAGAAGGCGTATTAGTAGCTGAGATAATTGCTGGAGAAAAACCACACATAAACTATAACCTGATTCCGGGCGTGGTTTATACATGGCCGGAAGTAGCGTCTGTTGGTCAGACCGAAGAGCAATTGAAGTCTGCCGGAGTAGCGTATAAAATGGGCTCTTTCCCGTTCAAAGCTTTAGGCCGTGCCGCTGCAAGTGGTGACGATGATGGTTTGGTGAAAATCTTAGCTGATAAAACTACCGACGAAATATTGGGCGTTCATATAATCGGAGCGAGAGCCGCCGATATGATTGCCGAAGCCGTTACCGCGATGGAATTCCGGGCGAGTGCCGAAGACATTGCAAGAACCTCGCACGCTCACCCAACTTATATGGAAGCAGTGAAAGAAGCCGCTCTTGCCGCAACGGGCAACCGTTCGATTCATTCATAAAAAATTAGACAAATAGTGAAAGCCCGATGCTGTAAAGCGTCGGGCTTTTTGTTATTAAGATGTATCTTCCTGAAATAGCGTTACACAAACAGTACCGTTATGAGAGAAATAATTGAGCACAAGTATGTTAAGCGGACGCAGCGGGATTATAGTCATGCTTTTAAATTGAGCGTTGTCGCAGAGGTCGAACGTGGTGATTTGGGCATAAAAGCCGCCGCTTGTAAATATGATATATAGTCCCACTCGACGGTGACTAGCTAGTTAAGGAAATAGGATAATTTTGACTGGGTCAATAAATTGACAGAGAAAATGCCAAAATCAAAAGATCAACAACTCCTTGAATTGGAGCAAAAAGTGCTATTGCTCGAAAAGCAGAAAAACGAGCTGGTAAAGAAGGCGGATATAGCCGACAAGAAGGTCATTTTCTTTGACATGATGATTGATATTGCCGAAGAGGAGTTCAGGATTCCTATCAGAAAAAAGAACTTACCCGAACAATCGACCGCTACAAAAGCCAACAACAAGAAAGTCTGACGGCGGCCTGCAATATTGCAGCGATGATTATCAACAAACTTTAAACAAAAATACCGTAAGATGCAGTATGACAGAAAGCTATGACTCCTATGCCAACGCAGTGGCAGAAAACGGGGTGCTGAAACAAGAGTTCATAGATCTAAGTAACCAAATGAACATTAAGACAATGCAAGATCTGGTAAGTAATAGTGTCAAAATGTACAATGAAATAAGACCACACTACTCATGCTTTATGGAAACCTCTGATAAAATGCATTTGCAGAGAAAAATCAGGACCTATAAAAATAAGAATCCAGTCAACAAGTGTCAACTGGATTCCATAAATTAGGTTTTTAAACCTAAAAAAACGTAACGCTATTTTAGAACAAGACAGTTTGTTCAAACTTATATAAAATCTGCTGATAGAAATTTAAAACAACGCGTTATCGAAACTTTTGAATTTACCAATGCGTTCTAAGCATAAACAAAGATAAATCATGCTAAAAGTATCAGAAACAGCGAAGAATAAAATAATAGAACTTAAAACAGTAGAGGGAAAGACTGAAAAAGACGGAATCCGTGTTTCGGTAGAAGGAGGCGGCTGTTCGGGGTTAATGTATGATCTGCAATTTGACACAACCGAACGTGACGGCGACCAAATCTTTGAAGATAACGGTGTAAAGGTCTTTGTTGATAAGAAGAGTTTACTTTACCTTTTAGGAACCGAATTAGATTTCTCCGATGGCTTGAACGGAAAAGGTTTTCAATTCGTAAACCCCAATGCTTCTCGGACATGCGGTTGCGGTGAAAGTTTTGCCGTGTAATATTTGAATAATGTTAGTTCGAGCTTACTGGGTTGTTGGAATAAGTTAAAATACTCCTAAACCTCAATATACTAACAAACTAACTACTAATAGTATGAGATCCAATAAGAAATTACGTAGAACTACCGGAAGTGAGAAAATGCTCTTTGGTGTATGCGGCGGCGTAGCTAAGTTTTTAGGTTTGGATATAATGCTCGTCCGTATTTTATGGTCAGTGGCGTTTTTTTTCGCTGGAGCAGGCTTATTGTTCTACATTATCCTTGCCATTATAATGCCGAAAGAAAACACGCTCATTTCTTAGTCTGAGAAGAAAAAGTGCTTTCGAAAATTTTGTCTGCGTTTGCGGTTTCGAAGCCGTCCCGGCGATGCTCGCGGGTAAT
>JBLHXN010000104.1:0-12753 GCA_047630355.1 Spirosomataceae bacterium
ATTTAATGATTGGTATTCTATTAATGCTGTGGGGGAACGATAGCGGAGCCTATTTTGCGGGAAAACTCTTGGGTAAAAGAAAGCTGTTTGAAAGAATTTCACCGAAGAAAACGTGGGAAGGGTTCTTCGGAGGTTTAGCCGCATCACTAATAGTAGCTTTTCTCTGTTCACAGTTCTTTGATGATCTCGGAACAATACAATGGCTGATAACGGCGGTTATAATTTCGGTTACCGGAACACTAGGCGATTTGGTAGAATCCTTGTTTAAAAGGAGTATTTCCATAAAAGACTCGGGGAGTATTATCCCCGGTCATGGTGGCTTCTTAGATCGCTTTGATGGATTGTTATTATCAATGCCGTTTATAGTAACTTTTTTAAAGATTTTTGGTTAAAAAACTAAGAACATATTATGAAGATTTTTCAATATAAATTAGTAAACCTATTATTTATCGCCTTTTTGGTAAACCTTACTTTAGGGATTTTTTCTCAGGAAGTAAAAGCTCAGGGCGAAGATAAGTATATTCAGTTTTCGGGATTTGTGATTGATAGCAAATCAGAGGAAGCATTACCTGGTGCATTTATTTCTATCGAGAATGCCGGACGCGGAGTCATTAGTAATTCAAAAGGATATTTTATCCTTAACGTTTTTCCTGGTGACAGTATCATGTTTAGCTACTTGGGTTTTGCTAAGCAGTACCACGTTATTCCTTCGGAAGCAGGGTTGAATTACTCCGCAGTGGTAGAATTACAGGAAGATGCTAAAGTGCTGAAAGAGGTGCGTGTGTATCCGTTCCGAACCGAAGAAGAATTTAAGAATGCTTTATTAGCGATGGATCTCCCTGACGAAAGACAGCGTCAGATTTTGCGGGAAACCTTCAGTCAGGACAATATAAACCGTTTAGTAGCTATGCAGGCGATGTCTGCCGATGGGAATTATCGCTACGCAATGGATCAACAGCTCCGGCAAATTAACAATCGAGGGCAAATGACCGTCAATCCATTGACCAATCCGTTTGCTTGGGCAAACTTTATTCAGACTATTAAATCAGGAGCGATTAAAGACCAATCTTGGAAGAGTAAATACGAGAATATTCCGCGTGAAGCGGGTAGCCGTGATGCAATATTTAGAAACGGTGGGAACTGATAATTTGGGTGTTGTTCAATGAAATTTCGATTTGAAATAATGTAAACAAAGAAACAGTAAGGAAATCCTTACTGTTTCTTTGTTTACAGACAGACTAAGGTTTTCGGAGATAAGGTAAGTGAAGAACTTGAACCTAATAATTCAGAAACCCAATAGCGTAGCACTCAATCTACTTCGTACGTCAGTTTCATAGTAATTGAAGCAGTTTTTTCTTTGGCGGACGTATTAAATGTTCCGCCCCAAGAGTATTCCTCGTCGGAGTTTTGACCCGTTATTTGAAATACGCCCATCGTGGCCGATTGCAAATCTCCCAAACTGCTGCCAGACTTTTCCGAAATTTGCTCCGCTCTTATTCTTGCATCTTCCGTAGCTTCCGAGATCATTTTAATCTTCAGGTCAGCCAGTTTTGTGTAGTAATAGCGTGGCGGCTCGGAGTAAAGCGAAATTCCCTTGTTAAGTAATTCAGTTATTTCCCGTGAAATTTGTTCCACTCTTTCTACGTCGGTTGATTTCAACTCCACTCTTTGTGACATATTAAAACCTGTGAATACTTCTCCTAAATACTTTCCATCTGGAGAATAATTTGGCTTCGTGTTGCGAGTGGTCGTTACTGCCGTGAAAACAATTGTTTTTTCGGCAACTCCTTTTGATTTGAGGTACGAAGAAACGATTTGCTTATCTGATTCCAATTGTGCGTAAGCCGATTTTAAATCGTAGTTATCGTTAGAGAAAAGCCCTTCCCAAACTATTAAATCGGAGGTAAAGTCACTCTTGCCAAGACCGGTTACAGAAATGACATTTTCTGCTTTATTACGGTTAATAAAAGCTTTCCCTAAAATGATGGACGAAATGACGATGGCCACCGCAAAAAGTGCGGCATTGATATAGTTTTTCATGAGTTTTGAATAGATAAGTAATTTGTACAACCAAAACACGGAATGTTTGAAAGCCAAAGCTAAAGTTATTCAATTCTTGTGAATTGAAGGGTAGAAGTTATATCTATTTTTAGTAGATACTAAAATGCCACCGATTCGGAATCATCCAAATCGGTGGCATACTATTTACATAGGTTTTAAACGATTGGTTTCCAGCCCTTTTCGTACTCCCGACTCCACATTTTCATCGCTTCTTTATCTTTAGGTTTACCCGTCTTTTCATCGAGTATGAGTGCCTTTCCTAAATGTTGAGACATATTTCCCAAGTGACAAAGCAACGTACTTTTATGAGCTTCTTCTACCGGAGAATTCAGTTGTTCTCCCTTCTGAATACCATTCAGGAAGTTGCGGTAATGGAAATTATCTAATCCGCTAATACCAAGTGTATTAACAGAAGATTCTCCAGCTGCTTCGTCTGATTTTTCAATTAAGTTATTTTTCAAATCGAAGATTTCGTAACCTTCCCGATCAACAAATGCGGTTCCTTTTGTTCCGTGAATGTATGATCCACGCCCGGCAGCATTTTTGAACACGCTCGTGCCGTTGCAGCTTCTGCCTTCCCAATTTAGCATTTTGCCTCCGGAGAAGTTGAATGTTGTGAGTTGCGTATCGTAGAATTCCCAATCATCGTCAAAGGCAAATCGGCCTCCGGCTGATGAAACCTGCGTGGGCATTCCGACATCAAGTGCCCAACGACAAATATCCATTTCGTGTAAACCGTTGTTGTTGATTTCTCCCGTTCCCCATTTCCAGAACCAGTGCCAGTTATAATGTACAAAGTTATCTTTATAGTCTTCTCTGGGAGCAGGGCCTTGCCATAAGTCCCAGTCCAGCCACTCGGGTACGGCAGCCGAAGCACCCTTCCCAATCCCGCCGCGATTAGCTTCGTAGAAGGCTTTTGCGTAGTACGCTTCACCAATTACTCCTTCGCGTATTTTCTGAATTAACTCAATTGAAGTAGGAGCGGAGCGTTGCTGATTTCCAATTTGAATAACCTTACCGGTTTTACTTTTTACCGCGATGAGCATTTCACCCTCGTGGGCGTTGTGAGAACACGGCTTTTCAAGATAAACGTGCTTTCCGGCATTCATTGCCATAATAGCCATTGGCGTGTGCCAATGATCCGGCGTGGCAATAGAAACCGCGTCGATAGACTTTTCTTCTAACATTTTTCTGATGTCCGAATAGGTTTTGGTACTTCCAGGAACAAAGTCTGAAAATTCCCTTTTCACTTTGTCAAACACACGGTTATCTACGTCGCAAAGCCCCACAATATTGACTTCCTTAGCAAATGTACGGGCTGCTGACAAATGAGCGTTTCCCCGGCTATTTAGTCCGGCTACGGCAATATTTACACGTTCATTTGACCCAATTATTCGGGCGTAACTTTTAGCCGAAAAGCCAAGTCCGGTAGCTACAATGGCAGATTTTTTAATAAAATCTCTTCTGTTTGAATGACTGTTTTTCATTGGTAGAATTTGTAATGATAGATTTTTAGTTAAAAGTATAGAACATAATTCCTGTATCCAAAGAATGCTCAACTTCAAATAAATTGATACTTTTATGATTCATAAATAAAAAAAGAAATGCGTAAAGTAAATTGGGTTGGTGTTTATCCTGCCGTAACAACCAAGTTTTTTGAAAACGGTGATTTGGATATCAGTAATTTCTGTCGTCATCTTCAATTTCAGGTTTCCTGCGGTGTAAAAGGCGTTATAGTTGGCGGTTCGTTAGGCGAAAGTAGCACGATTACGCACGCTGAAAGACTGCAACTTACCGAAGCTGCTCTGGCCACGATTGGCAAAGAGGCGGATGTTATTATGAATATCGCCGAAGGTTCTACAAGGTCAGCGGTTGAACTCGCAAAAAAAGCGAAAGAAATTGGTGTACACGGACTCATGGTTTTACCTCCGATGCTGTATAAACCAACCGAGCAGGAAGTGGCAGACTTCTATATCGAAGTTGCCGAAGCTACCGATTTGCCGATTCTCATGTACAATAATCCGATTGATTATAAGATTGAGATTACGTTTGATAATTTTGACCAATTTGTTGATTACCCGACCCTTCAGGCGGTAAAAGAAAGTACCCGCGATATTTCAAACGTGACCCGGATGAAAAACCGTTATGGTGACCGTTTTAAGGTGCTCTGCGGGGTTGATACGCTCGCCATGGAAGAATTGCTGATGGGAGCAGACGGCTGGGTTGCCGGATTAGTTGATGCTTTTCCGTTGGAAACCGTAACGATTTTTGACTTAGTGAAAGCTGGGAAAATAGACGAAGCTTTGACGATTTACCGTTGGTTTTTACCACTTCTCGAACTTGACATTAACCCACAGTTGGTACAAAATATTAAACTTGCAGAAGAAATGACCGGAGTCGGAACCGAGTTCGTGCGTTTACCACGGCAAATACTTAAAGGCGAAGAACGAGAGCGGGTAATCAAAATAATTGACGATGCCTTAAAAATAAGACCGAAACTTTAATTATCGTCTCCAATAATCTCCTATTTAAAACCTCACATCTTTCCAGCCAATGAAAAAGACATTTTTCTGCGTTGATGCTCACACCTGCGGTAATCCCGTTCGGTTAGTCGCGGGTGGCGGACCGTTTCTGCAAGGTAATTCAATGATGGAAAGGCGATTGCACTTCCTCAAAGAATTTGATTGGGTACGAAAGGGCCTAATGTTTGAACCTCGCGGACACGACATGATGTCAGGTTCAATCCTGTACCCCCCTTCTGATGAGTTAAACGACATTGGAGTACTGTTTATCGAAACGAGCGGCTGTCTGCCCATGTGCGGACACGGTACAATCGGAACGGTGACAATAATGATTGAGGAAGGATTAGTGACTCCGAAAATTGCTGGTCAGCTAAGGTTGGAAACCCCCGCCGGGTTAGTGGAAGTGTCGTATGTACAGGAAGGTGGAAAAGTTAAATCGGTTCGGTTGAAAAATATTCCCTCTTTTCTCTATCGCGAAAACTTGCTGGTGGAATGCCCTGACCTTGGAGAATTGACCGTTGATGTGGCTTACGGTGGAAACTTTTACGCCATCGTTGATCCACAACAAAACTTTTCGGGAATTCAGGATTACACTGCTGGAGATTTACTTCGATGGAGTCCCGTAATTCGTGAACGGTTGAATAATTTGCATGAATTTGTTCATCCTGAAAATGAAAATATATCAGGACTGAGCCATCTCTTGTGGACGGGTGACGTTTTGAACCCTGCTTCTGATGCTCGAAACGCCGTTTTTTACGGAGAAAAAGCCATTGATCGCTCACCTTGCGGAACGGGTACATCGGCACGTATGGCTCAGTGGGCGGCTAAAGGAAAGTTAAAAGTGGGCGATTCGTTTGTTCACGAAAGCATCATTGGTTCAACATTTACGGGGAGGGTAGAAGCAAACGTAAAATGTGGCGAATACGAGGCAATTATTCCGAGTATTGAAGGTTGGGCAAAAATAACGGGTTACAATAATATCATCATCGACGACGAAGACGACCCCTACGCTTTTGGTTTTCAGGTGATTTGAAATTAATAGTAAATGAAAATACACATAATTGGTGGTGGAATAATCGGGCTTTCTACAGCTTGGTATTTGACTGAACAGGGTTGCGAAGTAACAGTTATTGACAGTTCTGACTTGTCGGATGGTACGTCTCACGGAAATGCGGGGATGGTTGTGCCAAGTCATTTTGTGCCAATGGCAGCTCCGGGCGTAATTACGCAGGGATTAAAATGGTTGCTCGACGCGAAAAGCCCGTTCTATGTAAAACCAAGAATGAGTTTAGACTTATTAAACTGGACGTGGCAATTCTACAAATCAAGTACGAACGAACACGTAAAAAGAGCATCGCCAGTTCTACGGGATTTTAACGAACTGAGCCGAAAGTTGTACGAAGAATTTTCTTTCGGAAGTAGCTCAAGCTTTGATTACGAAAAGAAAGGATTGTTGATGCTCTATCAGACCGTTCACCAAGAAAAAGAGGAAAAAGAGTTTGCTGAAAAAGCTCACGCAATTGGAATGAACGTTGAGATTCTGGACGAGCAAAAAATCAAACAACTCGAACCAGGAATCAGTATTAATGCTCGTGGCGGTATTTATTTTCCTGATGATGCTCACTTATATCCCGGTCGGTTTTTGTCGGGAATGATTCAGCAACTCAAAGCACGAAACGTAACGTTCCTGACGGGAAAGGAAGTTATTGATATCAAAACGAAAAATGGTAAAGTCTCGTCGGTTCAATTTCCTGATAATGAAATACTTGAAGTTGATAAGTTAGTAATTTGTAGTGGAAGTTGGACGGCGAAAGTTTTGCAAAAAGTAGGAGTGAAGCTTCTGCTGCAAGACGGAAAAGGTTATTCGTTCACACTTCAAAACCCGAAACTTCGTCCGCAAATTCCGACCATTTTATCGGAAGCGAAAGTAGCGGTAACTCCAATGGGAAACGATTTAAGAATTGGGGGAACGCTTGAAATAAGTAATTTTTCCACGAAAATAAACGAAAAACGTCTGCAGGGAATCCACGAAAGTATGGAGCGGTATTATCCTGACTTGGAAGTTCCATTTCCCGAAAAAAAAGAAGTTTGGTACGGTTACCGTCCTTGCTCGCCCGATGGTCTTCCTTACATCGGACAAGTGCCGGAAATAGATAATTTATACGTTGGAACAGGGCACGGAATGATGGGTATGAGTCTTGGTCCCGCCACTGGCAAATTACTCGCCGAACAACTACTCGGACTCAGCAAATCCATTGACGATTCGTTGTTTAAAGTTGCGAGGTTTTAATTCAGGCATCTATTGCTGAATCTTTAGCCAAGCCTCGATGTTTTATTCAGATAAATCACTTTTTAGCATTGTTTACAAAACTAAAAACTAGTATCATGTTTAATAACTTCACATTTCATAATCCCGTAAAACTTATCTTTGGGAAAGGTACAATAACTCAATTGCCAAAAAATATTACAGCTGGTAGTAAGATTATGCTTACCTACGGTGGCGGAAGTATTTTTAAAAATGGCGTTTACGATCAGGTGATGGAAGCTCTCAAAGGCTACGACATCATAGAATTTGGCGGTATTGAAGCTAACCCGACTTTCGAAACGCTGATGAAAGCGGTTGAATTAGCAAAAAAAGAAAAGGTAGACTTCCTTCTATCGGTGGGCGGCGGTTCTGTTCTTGACGGTACAAAATTCATCTCGGCGGCAATTCCTTACGAAGGAGAAGACCACTGGGAACTCGTGCTAAACAGCAAAAAAATTGGCAACGTTATTCCTTTTGGTGATGTATTGACACTCCCGGCTACGGGTTCAGAAATGAATTACTACGCCGTTATCAGTAAAAAAGAAACTAAAGAAAAGAAGGGAATGGGTGGTTTCAAACTCTACCCAAAATTCTCGATTCTTGATCCGGAAACAACGTATTCGCTTCCTAAAAAGCAAGTAGCAAACGGACTTGCGGATGCCTTTACGCACGTGATGGAGCAATACATGACGTATCCAGTAGGAGCTATGATTCAGGATCGGTTTGCGGAATCTATCTTACAAACATTAATTGAAGTCGCTCCCGATGCGATGAATAAAGAAGACGATTACGAGTCAAGGGCAAACTATATGTGGGCGGCTACAGTCGCCCTGAATGGCTTGATAAACCTGGGTGTTCCGACCGACTGGGCGACTCATCAAGTTGGACACGAGCTAACGGCGTTTCACGGTATTGATCACGCTCGTACGCTTGCCATTGTGCTTCCTCATTTGCTAACTTACAAAAAAGATAAGAAGCGGGAAAAACTTATTCAGTACGGAAAGCGGGTTTGGAATTTATTAGGCTCTGACGACGAAATCGTAGATATGGCAATCACCAAAACAGCCGAATTCTACGAATCTTTGGGCATCCCGACGAAAGCTTCTTCTTACGGAGAAATTAACGAAGAGACCGTTAAAATGCTGAAACAGCGATTCGCAGAACGTGGAATGAACTTTGGCGAAAATGCCGATATTACTCCGGACGATGTTGCTAAAATCATGGAAATGAGCATGGCGTAATTCAAATTTCGCTCATCAATTCAAAATCCTTGATATGGCTCAAGTATTTGTAATTGAGCAGTAAACCGTTGGTATTATTTATTAATTGATGGCCTTCTACAAAGGGCACAACGTGCGTGGTAATTCGTTCAAACTCGTAGGTTGTGCCCATATTTTTGTTCCCATAACTCAGTATTTTTTCGAGTGAAAGTGTCAACTCGATGAAGAAAAAATACATCGCTTCGTCGCTCGTTCCGGTTGACGGAAAAAGCCTTCTGTCGGGTGACAGATTAACTAATTCATCCGGCGAAATTTTCAATCCTGTTTCTTCCCGAATTTCCTGAACCGCAATTTCAAGCGGTGTTTGCGTTCCGTCTACCATTCCGGCGGGGTGTTCGTAAGTATAACCGCCCTCGGCAATGCGGCGTTGTTTTACCAGTAAAAGATACTTATCTTTCGTCTTTTCATCAATCAGGCAGACCAGCATACTCACTACTTCGCCTTTTAAAAAACAAACGGGCGGTATTTTGTCGCCTTCGGGTGTTTCTGCGTCAAGTGTTAATAGTGAAAAAAGTACTTCGCCGTTATGTCGGTGACGGGTAAAATGTTCGGTTACATGATTTATTTTCAATCCATTTCTTTGCAAGTTCTTTTTCCATAACTTGAATTTATGAGCATCGTAAAGCAATTCCTTTTTCATATTTCATATTTCGGTAAAATGTTCGGACGTTTATCAGCTTTAACGTTTTCGCTATTCTCGTTGGTTCACTTTCAAAGTTGCACTAGTAAGCAACTGCCTGATTTTGTCTACAAAGAAAAGAAAATGAAAGGACTATCTTTCGTTGCCCCCAGTAAACGTACAGACTCTACCTCCATCCTTGATGTAAAACGCGTAAACGCCGAATGGATTTCTGTGATGCCCTACGGTTACGTGAAAAGTGATTCAGGGCACTTCTTTTACAGCGGAAACGCAAGAAACGATTGGCAATGGTGGGGTGAACGCGTGGATGGAGCGGCAAAAACAATCAGTATGGCTCACGAAAGTGGTATCAAGGTTATGCTCAAACCGCACCTCTGGATTGGCTGGGGAGAATTCACGGGTCACATGGATTTAAAGACCGAACGGTCTTGGAATACCTTTGAAAAAGGCTACGGTGAATACATCCTGACATTTGCTAAACTTGCCGATTCGCTTGATGTGGAAGTTTACTGCATTGCCACAGAAATGGAAAAACACGTGGAGTTACGACCTGAATTTTGGCATCAACTCATCAGAGATATTCGAGTAATTTATGCTGGAAAACTTACGTACGCTGAGAATTGGGACAGCTACGGCAGGGTTCCTTTCTGGGATGAAATGGATTACATCGGCGTCGATGCGTATTTCCCGTTGAGTGAAAAATTTAATCCGTCAGCGAGCGAGTTGACAAAAGGCTGGAAGAGCCATCTCGAAGCGTTGAATACTTTTGCGGCGAAGCATCAAAAACCCGTTTTGTTTACAGAAATTGGCTATCGAAGCTGCGACTATACCGCACAAAAACCGTGGGAAACCAACATGGATTTACCCGAAAATGAAGAAGCCCAACGCATCGCCTACGAAGCATTTTTTAAAGCAGTTTGGGAAGAACCGTGGTTTGCCGGAGCATTTATCTGGAAATGGTTTCCGAATCATAAAAGTAAAAACGCCCGCGATAAATTTACGCCACAATACAAATTAGCTGAACAAGAGTTGAAAACTCATTACCGAAACCTATAAATATTTTTGTTTGATGAAAGTTCGGTTTTTAGTTACTTTTGTATTTATATTATCATTACAATATGCTGTTGCTCAGGAAGTTGCTTCGTATTACTTTTACAGTAATCTACAGGAGTTTGCCGTAAAGTATCCACCATTAACCGTAACTGGAAAGCGGGGTAGTTATTTAACCGAAATTGTGCCGAAACTTGGTCAAACGCCCCGACAAGTATATCAGTTTCCCAAAAGTTCGGGGATAGTTTTTGATTACTCGAACATCAAAAACTTCATTGAAGGTTCGTACGCCGTTGAAATGTATTTCAGGTACGACAACGCTGATTTATTAATGTACGGAATGATTATCGGGGAACGCTCTACCGCTCGCGAAGGCGAGTACGTGCATTTGGTTACGACGCGTGATTTCAAAACTAAGCGGGTAAATGTTTTTCTGGATGGCAAAACCCAATCTACGTTTATTGACGCAGATGATAACCTCGCCATTGAGCCAAATGCCCAGTTCATCTTTTTTACCAAAGACGATGAGGAAACCACGAGTGGTGCCGTGGCGATGATAAAAATCTACAATTTCTTTATCGACGAAGAAAAAGCCCAACTACTCTTTGAGCCATTCGTGATTGAAGAAGAACTTAAGGAGCCAACTGTAGTTAACAAGAAAATCACGTTGAAGCGTCTTTACTTTGTGCAGAGTGAGGCAAAGCTTCTTCCTGAATCAATTCCTGAAATGGAATCACTTCGGGATTATTTAAAAGCAAACTGGAAAGTTAAAATCTCGCTCTACGGTCATACTGATAACCAAGGTGATTTCAACTTAAACCTTAAATTATCCCGCGAACGTGCCGAAAATGTCAAAACTTTTTTGGTTGAAAACGGAATTGACGCTAAACGTATAAATACAAAAGGTTACGGAAGTCTACGTCCCGTAGCGAGCAACTCGGAAGAGGAAACAAGGCGTTTGAACCGGCGAGTTGAGCTTGAAGTGCAGAAATAACTAAAATATAACGCCCATGACTATCATCTACTTGTTTTTTGCCGTGGTTTTGATTGTGGTGTTGACTACAAAGTTTAGCGTTCACCCGTTTTTATCTCTTTTGGTGACGGCAATACTTTTCGGAATCGTTTCGGGAATGCCGCTCGAACAAATAATTCAGTCCATAAACGATGGCTTTGGTAAAACGCTCGGTAGTATTGGCTTGGTGATACTATTGGGCGTGATGATTGGTACGTTTTTGGAGAATTCCGGCGGGGCGTATCGCTTGGCAAACCAGTTATTGAAATGGCTGGGCGAAAAAAATATTCACTGGGCAATGGCAATTATTGGTTACGTAGTTTCCATTCCGGTTTTTGCCGATAGTGGTTTCGTAATTCTTACGCCGCTCAACAAAGCACTGACCAAAAGAGCGGGAATGTCAATGGCGGTTACGGCGGTAGCGTTGAGCATGGGCTTGATGGCAACGCACGTTATGGTGCCGCCCACACCCGGACCAATCGCCACGGCGGGAATATTGGGAGCAGACTTAGGACTAGTTATTCTTTGGGGGTTTCTAGTCAGTTCTTTGGCGTTAATTCCCTGCGTCTTTTACGCCAAATGGATTGGGAATAAAATTTGGATTGAACCCGACGTTTCTCAAAGTTCTGATAGGTTTGCCCGAAATGTTTCGCTCGCACCACCGTTTTTAAAATCCATTTTACCAATTGTAGTGCCACTGATTTTAATTGTCATTAAATCTTTTAACGGTTATCTAAAACTGATTGAAAATGTAGAAGTTAATTCGGTTATAAACTTCATCGGTGAACCAGTTATTGCCTTATTAATTGGTTTTGGCTTCGCTTTACTTTTACCCAAAAAATTGGATAAATCTTTACTTTCCGATAAAGGTTGGGTCGGAAAAGCAATTCTGGATGCCGCTACTATTATAATGATTACCGGAGCGGGTGGCGTGTTTGGGAAAGTGCTGCAAAATGCGGGCTTGGCAACGTTTATCAGTGAAAACCTGAGCATCGCCGGATTAGGAATCTTCCTGCCGTTTTTGCTTGCCGCCGCCATAAAAACTGCCCAAGGCTCTTCCACCGTAGCGATGATAACCACAGCTTCCATCGTTGCCCCGCTAACCACCGAACTGGGGATTGTGTCAGCAAATGACCTTGCGTTGGCCACGCTTGTTATTGGAGCGGGAGCAGCGGTGATTTCCCACGTTAACGATAGCTTCTTCTGGGTCGTAACGCAATTATCGGGAATGCAGGTCAATGAAGGGTACAAACTACATTCTGCCGCTTCGGCTATATTAGGCGGAAGTGCGTTTCTGATTGTTTGGTTATTGATGACGGTTTTGTAGATTTTGGATAATGAGTAATTTTAAACTCATCCACAGCTAAAAAAAAGGCTTTAGCCAAAGTTATCTATTTGACTAAAGCCCTGTATCGAGAATCTAATATCGAAAAATCATTTACTTCTTCCTAAACAACTTCCAGCCCTTCTTTTCTTTTGCTTTAACTTCCCGCTCAACTTTTTCAACTTCAAGAGCAGCAACCTCGCTACCGAACTCGTTAAAGTTCATTCCGCCAAAAGTTCCTGAAGTCATTAATAGTAAATTTGACTGATACCAGTTTTGCTTTTTTAGGAAGTCTTCGAGTTCTGTTTTATCCGTGAAAATTTCTAATGAATCGTTTTTGAAAGCCGTTTTGATTTCTTCGTGAGAAATTGGGGGCATTTTCTTCATTTCTAACGTATGCGGGCTGTAAAAGATAGCCGCCAAATCGGCATTATTCATCGCACCGTCGTACTGAGGCAAGAATTCTTTGTTCAAGCTGCTGAACGTATGAAGTTCGTAACACGCTACCAGTTTCCGCTCGGGATGAAGTGATTTGGTGGCCTCCACCGTCGCTCTTACT
>JBLHXN010000105.1:0-12722 GCA_047630355.1 Spirosomataceae bacterium
TTTCATGCAAGATGGGAAGCTAAAGTATCAGTTTTGTTATTTCAATAATATTGGCATCAATGAAGCAAACTTAGGTGTAAAAGTAAATTTTCTCCTTTGTGAACAGACTGATGCAAATGAAAAAAAACAATGTTTTCATGGATAACATCATTGCCTGTTTCGACCCAAAATGTAGTCGGATTAATGAAAGCGGGCAGGGCTCGGTGGAAGATAGAAAACGAAACCTTTAAATACCCTAAAAAACCAAGGGTATCGTTTTGAACACAACTTTGGGCATGGACATCAAAACCTTTCATGTGTATTTGCACACCTCATGTTATTGGCTTTTCAATCTGACCAAATTTTACAGCGTTGCTCTAACATTTTTCGTAAAGTATGGAAAGAAATAAGAACTAAATCTAAACTTTAGTTCATGATAAAAGCGGCTTTTATGCTAAAAAAATATGCCCATTTTAAAGAAACCTATTTCGATATCGCCGTCCAATTTAACGTTAAATTAGAATGAAATCGCCAAAGTGGGAATTGCTGATTACCAATCAAAATTGGCTCAGGTGATATACACGTATTAGCTGGCGAAAAAACTTACCGAAACTCTAATAACCGTAAATTGTATTAGAGTGACGAATGTTAAAATTAACCTCGGCCGTTACCCAAACTTATCGGGTTTCATGAAGTTTTTGTACGCAAAAAACGTAGGTTTTCTGTTTCGCCCGATGAAATGGCGAAAACATACACGTATCTGGCAACATCGCCGGACTTAATTGGCGTTAGTGGAAAATACTTCAACGAAAAGAATAGAATGGTTGATTCATCATCGTACAGTGAAAATGAACACAACATTAAGGTATTGATGGATTTGACTGCGACGTATTTGTCATGAAGAAAAACCCCTTCAGCAGTTAAGCTGATGAGATTTTTCTATGATGCTAAATAACTTAAACCGCAATCGTCTTTCCCGGTACAGCAATCGGATAAAGTCCGTTTTCGTCGGGTAAAACTTTAGGTAAAGTATCCCACGTATAAGCGTCGGGTTGAAGATCGATTTTTGAATTCATGGCTTCGTCCCACGTGACTTTCTTACCAGAGTACGTTGCCATTCTACCCATAATTGCGGTCATAGTAGCAATTGCCCCACGCTCGGCATTATTGATGGGTTTATCGTTCACAATGTGATCGAAAAGCACATCGTGTTCTACCTGATACGGGTTTTTATCTTCCCGCCCGCGGTGTCGCCAAAGCGAGTTTCCTTTCAAATCCACTATTTTCCCTTCGGTAGCACGTCCTTTTGTTCCGACTAAATGTTCCGAAACGTTAGCAACCGTTCCCGGTTGGTGGCGGCACTGACTATCGAGAATCATGCCGTCGGGATATTCAAATTGTACTACGTGGTGATCAAATATTTCACCATATTTTTTACCCGTCCTGACTTCACGCCCGCCAATGCCGATTGCCTCAACGGGATGAGCACCTTTAAACCAGTTAATTACGTCAATATTATGAATGTGCTGCTCATTGATATGATCTCCGCAGAGCCAGTTGAAATAATACCAGTTTCGCATTTGGTATTCCATTTCGGTCATTTGTGGTTCACGTTCTTTCACCCAAACGCCATCGTTGTTCCAGTAAGCACGAGCCGAGACAATATCACCAATCATTCCCTGATCAACCACGCGGTCGTAAGTTTCAAGATAAGAGGTTTGGTAATGGCGTTGCAACCCAAGAACTACTTTTAGATTTTTCTTTTTTGATTCTTCAGCGGCAGCTAAAACTCTCCGAATACCAACGGCATCAGTTGCCACGGGTTTTTCCATGAAAATGTGTTTTCCTTGTCGTACGGCTTCCTCGAAGTGAATGGGACGGAAACCAGGAGGTGTTGTCAAAATAACTACATCGGCAAGAGCAATGGCTTTTTTATAACCGTCAAAACCAGTGAATTTGTTTTCTTCGGGAACCGCAATTCTGCTTACTAAAGAGCCTTTCTTGGCTTCTTTGAGAGAAGCTAAACAGCCGTCTAATCGGTCGCGGAAGGCATCCGCCATTGCCACAAGTTTGACGTTTTCTTTCACAGAAAGTGCCTGAGCGGTGGCTCCGGTTCCCCGCCCTCCACAGCCAATAACAGCAATTTTCAATTCATCAGCAGCTCCCACGTACGCACTTGCAGATGCGGGTAAACTGAATAAGGAAGCTCCGCCCACCACGGCAGCGGATGTCTTCACGAAGTCTCTTCGGGTAAGGTTGTTTTTCATTTTTTTAGATTGAATAGTTGAATTTACCCGTAAGATAGTAATAATGTTCTCTTTATGGTAGCTGATAGCATAGAGAAGTGTAACGACTACCGCAATCACTTCTCATTGCTGCTTTTCACTCAATACTTCGCGGATTTACCGTTCGGGTTTGTGGATTTAATAAACTTCCGGATATCGTCATTGGCGGTTTTTAAATCCTCTTTCCGCAAGTACATCATGTGTCCGCTTCGGTAGCCCTTAAAACTCAGTCGGTCTTTCATTTTACCGCTCGGATCAAGTTGCCACATGCTGTATTTAGTATTGAAATAATTTGTTGCCCCATCAAAATATCCGGCTTGATACATGACATGCATGTAGGGGTTCTGTGCCATTGCTTGACGGAGGTTATCCCGCGTGTTATTGTTCTCATTATTCCACGGACTTACGTTTCCGAACATGTTGTATTGCAAATCCGTCCTGAAATTCAAATGCTCCCGAACGTATTGATTTATTGCCGGAGTAAAAGAATGCAGCCAAGACGTAAGTTCGGGATTAAAGTCGGTGCGTTCGCCGCCATCGCTTTTATCAATTCCCAAGTAGCGAGAATCTAATCTTCCGATCGTCATTCCATCACGGTCACGAAGGAGTTCTTTCCAGAAAAAAGAAGTCTCAATATCTAAGTTTCGTTGCAAAATAACTTTCTGAGAGAGACCCGTAAATCGTGCCATTTTCTCGGCGATTTCATTCTTTTTTTCGGGAGAAATAAAACCACCTAAAGTTAGAGCGGGAGATAACTCATTAATGGTAAAACTCTCGGCTTCGGGTAAAACTTCCTCTAAATCCTTTGCCTGTAAATCTGCGGGAAGCATTTTGTGATACCACGCCGCCGCCGTAAAATACGGCAGGTTCAACGCCGAGGCAAGCGGAGCGTCTGTTCCGTAAATGAGGTAATCAGCGGGAGAAACCATGATAATTCCGTTGAGGTACATCCACGCATTTTGTTGCAGTTTAAAAGCAAGCCCGGCAACCCGCGTTCCGCCGTAACTTTCACCAATCATATATTTTGGGGAAGTCCAGCGTTCGGCACGGGTAACGAAGGTATTCAGCCAATCGGCTAAGTATTCAATGTCAGCGTTTATTCCGAAAAACTTCTCTTTCTGCACCTCTTTCCCGCTCATCGGAATGGTGCGGGAATAGCCCGTATTCACGGGATTTACGTACACAATATCCGCAACATCCAGAATGGAGTACGGATTATCTTTGTAACCGTAAGGCTGCACGGGAAAACCTTCGTCGTCAATATTCAACACTTTTGGTCCAGTATAGGCAAGGTGCATCCAGACCGATGCCGAACCGGGGCCACCATTGAACGAAATTAGCAACGGACGTTCCCCGATATTCTTCACGTCGCTTCGTTTATAATACGTATAATACAACGAGGCAATGGGTTTACCATTTTCATCCCAAACGGGTTGAAAACCAGTTGTGGCGGTGTAGGGAAATGATTCCCCGTTAATATTCGCCGAATGTTTGGTGATAATAGTAGTATCAACCGGAACGTGAAGGCTGTGTTGTGCCGACGCAAAGAACGTCACGCAAATAAGTGAGATAACAATTAAGTATTTCATTTTACGAAGGTTATGGTTGTCTATTCTATTATCTTGATTCTATAACTCATTTTACCGCATCACGGCGTTTTTTGGCTTCCCGCCAAGTTGTCAAAACGATGTTATTATCCATCAGGTATTTCTTAAAATCCGAGTCCATCATCGCGAGCATATCGCCTTTGCGATTTGTTCCCGAATCAGAAACATGTTCAAAAACCTCCGTTGGCCACGTGCAGTGCATGATTACCATCGTCAAACCTGGTTTTAACGAACCAATCGTTTTGATATACTTCTCCGTTTTGAAGGCTTGCAATTCATCATCCGAAACGTTTTCTTCACCTTTCCAACCGTAAGAAACATTGTGAAGATCATCCAGAACCGGAAGTCCGGAGTTCCAAAGTTGTTGCCCAATCTTTGTGGTAATTTCAGACGTTAAACCCGTTGAACCCGCAGTTTCCATAATCATCGTATTGTGTCCACCGGGAAACATAACAGGGATATTTTCTTCCATGCCCACTTTGAGATAGCGTTCCAAGAAGTCTTGCTTTGCGAAGAGTGTTCCCATGTGTGAATCAAGGTGCGTTGGCTCCCACCCCATCGTTCGGGAGCGGTCCAGTTGGGCACGAATTTCGGTTTCGATTTCGTCAGCAGTGGCGTTTTTTGCTGTTCCCGTTACACTTGACCATAATGCACCTTCTTTATCCACTAATCCCGGCACAGAGGGTTTTCCGGCGAGCGGTCCCCAGCGGTAATTATCCCACTCAGAAGTTAACGTCAGGTGAAGTCCAGCATCGGTTTCGGGGTACTTTTCGAGATATTTGAAGAATCCGGGAATCCACGAACAAGGCATCATCATAGATAATGAATTTGCCACGCCTTCTTCCATAGCTTTAATTGCTCCGAGGTTGGAATCGTAACTCATTCCCACATCATCTACGTGAAGAATCAGTACTTTCGCCCCTTTGGGGTAGCCGAGCTTCTCGGCGTAGGTTTGCTGCGAAAAAACGGACAGCGTTGATAAAACTAAAAACAGTGTGAGGGTAATTCGAATCATTTTTTGTTGGGTTGAATAATTCAAAAATAAGGAATTCTTTATGATTTAAATAACCTGTTAGTTTCATTAAAAGTCATCACACCCTTATCAAAGCGTAAAGTTTAAAATAACTTCCATATTCTTTGTTTTGATACAAAGAACCAAAAATCAAGGTTTTATCCATTTCTTTACGCTACAAGAACAACAAAATCCTAAATTTTATAAACTCACTGAGTTCAAACAGCATAAAATTCTTAACGAATTTAGTCATTCTTTCACTAAAATGGATGAGACCAATTGTGTCTATTTTTGAATGGTTTGGTTCAAAATCGGTACTTCAAATGTTCAGGCAATGGAATACCCTTACTCAATTCATCGACGATTGGGACAAGCCGTTTAATGGGTATCGAGATTAAGCCCGACCAAGTGGGCCATGCTTCATCTTATTTTTCGTCAATGGATTCTCTGGTACGCATTTTTACGGATGCTTCGCTGACTTCAAGTTCAAGTAACATCGTTTTGTTTACTTCTGATTTCTTCATCGGACGAAGATAATCCCAGCTATTCAGTACGATTTTCTCGGTCAGTTCTTTAAAGAAATGAAATTTGGCATCATAATCGTCAATTCTGACGGCGTTGGAGAAAAGCCTAAACGAACGGTAATTTACCGAATGATTAAACGCCGACTTTGCTACTAATCATCCACGAGCATCACCGAAATTCCGCTTTCTATCTGCCGCAAAAAATGACTCCCGACCGAGCCGTGGATATACAATTTATCCGCTTTTCTGACGAACGCCGTTGGAATACGAAACGGTGTAAAATAGGGCTTCGTATAGAATGAGGTACGCCGTTACTTCGTCGTATTGCATCAATCTATTACCATAGCGACTAGCGGCGGTCTTTGGGGTTTTATTGAGCATTGTATCTTAGTTGATGAATTTTCAGTAAAGATAATCGCAAATACTTAGCAATTCAAGAAAAGCATTGCGGCGTAATTACTCTTATGATACCTTTGTAACCCTTGAATTTGAAAAGGGAAAAAGATGTTCAGAAAGTGAACTTTAAACAAAAAACACAATAACTTAAAAACTCAAAGAAATGGCACAGTGGTTTCAGGCAAATATCAGATATACTCAACAAGACGATCAGGGCAAACAAAAAACCGTAAATGAAGTGTACCTCTTTGATTCGGTTTCGTACACAGACGCCGAGGCAAAAACTTACGCATTTGTGGCTCAAAACTGGCCGGATTTTCAGCTAATCAGCATCAAGCGTTTAAAAATGCAAGAAGTATTTTTTGTAGAAAACGGAGCAGAGCTTTGGTTTAAAGCAAAAGTACAATACATCACATTCGATGAAAAGTCTCAGAGTGAGAAGAAAACGGCGTATAATATGCTTATCAACGCCGAGAACATAAAAGACGCGTACGATTTAATGCGTGAACGCCTCGGTCCGATTAATGATTACATCATCAGCGATATTAATTCAACTAATATTCTGGAAGTAGTTCCGTACGAAAACATTGAAGATAAAGTAGCAGCGGGAAAACTCACACCGCTCTCTGAGATTGACGTTCCGGTAACTGATTAATTTAGTTTTTACTACCGATAACTATCGGTAGTAGGTTGAGCCAAGGCGTAAACAGCGACTTGGCTCAACTAAGACTAAACATCTTACTAATAATAGTTAATACCCGAAATCTTTCAGAGCGTCAATAACACGTTTTACGCCCACAAAGCGATCGGTGAAGTAGCTCTCGCTGAGGTAATCGTACGTGACGCCGCGACTTGTAGAAGCATGAATAAACCGGATACCGTCCTCATCGTTCGAAACAATGATTCCGACGTGACCAACAGGGGCATTGTCTCGGCGGCTTGTGGAGAAAAATATCAAATCACCAACGTACGCTTGTTGAATGTCCACATCGTAGCCAATTTCTGAAAGCTGTCGGCTGTTATGCGAAAGCGGCATATCAAACCTGGCGAACACATAACGCACAAAACCCGAGCAGTCAAACCCATTGGGTTGAGTTCCGCCCCAAACATACGGGACTCCCATGAATTTTTTAGCATATTTTGTGAGTTGTTGTACAAGGTGAACGTAAGGGTCTTTTATAACTTCCTCAACCGGATTGTCAAAAACGGGCGTTGCATTTGAAGTAAAACTTAAAGACAAAAAAGCGGCAAAACTAATAACGAAAAACTTTTGCATGAATATAGGTGCGTTAATTTTCGGGTCGCAAATGTGGGAATATCCGTCTGAATGACTAACTAATATTCTAATTATCAACTATTTACAATACCTTTCCTTTTAGATACTACTATTTTCATGCCAATTTCAATTAGGGAACAGATTGATTTCGACCAAATCGGGAATTACCTTTACCACCTCACTTCGTCTAAATTGAGTGAACAAAGCCCAAAAACTAATATTCCTTCTTATAATGTCAGTGACAATTTTAGCCGCTTTGATCGGCTTGTGTACGTGGTTAACTAATTCTCCCGCCGAAGCACCGCCCCAAACCGCTCCCGACCGCTTTCGCCAACTCTTGATTGACATCAGAACGCAGCAGATTTCCCCCTACGAAGCCCAAAAACGGTTTCAATCGGTGATGAGGGAATTACACTACGAATATCCCGCCGATAACGTAGATTCGGCGTATGTGCAATTAGTATTTCCACTCAAAGGCAAAAACTACCGCGACGTGGGCGGAAAAGGGCGTGGATTTTTCGGACGACATTTTGATTTGTTCGACCACTCGATTGCCAGAAGTCATCCGGCTCACGATATTTTTATTTACGATCCTGACCACAATTGCATCGATGACCGAACGGGTACTTACGCCGACGTAGTTGCCGTTTCGAAGGGTATGGTCATCGCCACCGAAACAGCGTGGTCGGAGGATATGATGGAATTTAAGGGAGGAAACTACGTCTGGATGTACGACTTTCAGACCGGCGGGCTTTGGTATTACGCCCACTTGCGGGCAACTTACGTGCATCCCGGACAAATGATTGAAGCCGGAGACAAACTCGGAGAAGTGGGGCGTTCGGGGTTCAACGCCACCGCAAACCGCTCCGATACGCACCTCCACCTGATGCACCTCGCCATCGAACCTGATTACCTCCCCCGCCCCATTGATCATTATCAATGGCTGAAGAATGCCCGAACCGTTTACAAGACACAAATACCTTTTTACGAACCACCGCATAAAAAAGTAGAGGCGTATTTTATTGAGGACAAATCTTTTGCTCCCACCGAGACAATGTTCAAATTTCCTGTTATTTCGGTTGCATCGGTTGTCAAAATTGACCGCAGTAGAAGGGCGTTGAGAAGAATTAAAAGGCAATAAAGGGCTTGATGACTTGGCGGAAGCAGAAATCACATTTGTGGAAGAAAATATCTGAAATCATACGGCTTCGTGATATTGCTCACAATTTATCAGTGTTTTGTTCCCGACATTTATGGTAGAAAAGAAAATTACTCTTCCGCTCTTTAACCAAAACTAATCGAGATATGAAAAAGAACATGGGTTCCACCGATCAGATTATCAGGGTATTAATCGCCGTTATTATCGGGATACTTTATTTTATGGATGTCATCACCGGCACGTTGGGTATTGTACTCATGATAGTTGCCAGCATCTTTGTGGCAACAAGCCTTGTAAGCTCTTGCCCCCTTTATTCTATATTGGGAATGCGGACTTGTCCCGTTAATTCTAAGTAAAAGCTATCCCTATCAACCTATCCCTTGCGACCTTCGACTGCACTGCTCAGGGCGGAGCAGTCCTCAGGCTGACAATGACGATGTTCGCTTAATCGGTTCGCCGAAGGCCGAGTAGAACGCAATAACGAACTGCCAGTTGCTTTACTTCAACTCCACTGCTACTTCATTCTTCCTGTTAATGAGTTCGTACGGTGGGTTGTAGCCAAAAAAGAAGAAATTATCTGTATGGGCAATTCCTTCGGTAGCCAACGCCGCCGTAAGTTCTTTTCTGTATTCGGCTATTTTCTCAGAATTTGCCCAACCACCAAAAGCAATTACCGCCATTTTACGAGCAGGTTCTTCCCGAAATTGTACCGATGATTGATTCGGTTTCGGAAGTTTGTCTTTATCGTACTTCTTTGGCACCATAAACATAACGGTCATATTATCTTCCAATGACATAGTCACGGGCGAAGTCATCGCTATCTTCTCTTCCGTTTCGTTTCCGCCGAAAATATATCCCGCCAACGCCGAAAAACCCTGACTTGAGGCTTTCTCGTAATCACCGGTTTGCAACTTAACAGAAGTGAACAAACTGGATTCGTAACTCCGAACTTCAAATTTACCGTACGCTTTCACAACATCGTACGGGTAGCTTTCAATATCTTTTTGAGCACTCATAAGATAAATTTGAGAAATGACGAATATCGCTAACAAGACACCCGCAATAATTAAGACTGTTTTCATAGTTTTTACTTTTAAAACAACTTTACAAAGTAGTTGTTCACCTGTTCAGGAAAATGTGTTCCGCAGGTTACTCATACCCTTTTTGCTTTTCAATGAAATTGAAGATGCCATTGGCACGTTTGTACTTTTGGGGTGTAAGACAAGTTCTTTTTTTCAATAGCCACAGAGTTATAGAGTTCGACACGGAGTTACTGTTTGTTACTTCGTGTAATTCAGTGGGTAAATTAAACTTATCCTACACCCCAGAGAATTGTTTCTTAACGCCTGACCAAAGAGATGCCGACGTAGAGCAAAATAATAAGCGGCACGGCGAAGTATTGGAAAATAATCAGCAACACCACCGACGCAATCAGAAAACTATAAACGTAGCGGTTTGCCGCCCAGGCGTAAGATTTGAATTTGAGAGCAAAGAGCGGTAATTCAGAAATGAGCAGGTAACTCATCACCACGATATATATCAAAATTACCCACGGCGTGATAAATGCAGCGTAAGTAGGTTGGTACATTTGAATGAGCGGCAAAGCAGCAACCACCATGGCGTTTGCGGGCGTTGGTACGCCGATAAATGAATCAGACTGACGGGTATCTACATTGAACTTAGCTAACCTTAACGCCGAGGAAAGTGCCATTACAAAGGCTATATAAGAAATCCAGCCGTTGGTCAACTCATTGTTTATTAACTCATTGAACAACATAAAAGAAGGTAAAGCCCCGAACGAGACCACGTCTGCCAGTGAATCAAGTTCTTTACCAATCGGCGAAGCAGAATTCAACAACCGGGCGGCAAAACCATCTCCAAAATCAAGCAACAAGGCAATCCCGATAAACATGGAAGCCGAAATCATATTCCCTTCAAAGACAGAGAGAATTCCCAAGCAACCGCAGAGCAGGTTACCAAGAGTCATGAAATTAGGAATGGTGAATAGCTTCATATTTTCAATCGGATAAATGAAAGATTGGAGGCATGCGATTGGAGAATTTCCAATCGCAATTTCGCTTTGACCGTTAACCACTCCCCTTTTGACATAAAATTTAAGTGCTCAAAATATGTACCATTCTCAATAAATCGTCGTGGATGGGCTTTTGCTTTTTGATTGTATCAATAAATGGAGTGTAAACAAGTTCGTTGTTGACAATTCCCGCCATTTCGTTTTTATGACCGTTCAGCAATCCTTCAACTGCTCCGAGTCCTAATCGGCTGGCGAGAATCCGGTCGTACGCCGTTGGAGATCCTCCCCGTTGAATGTGCCCGAGCGTTGTTACTCGAATATCCAGTTTATCACCTACTTGTTCTTTGATAGAATTTGCAATGTCGGTGGCATTTCCGGCTTCGTCGCCTTCGGCAACTACTACTATTGAGGAAGATTTAGAGCGTGACCAACCTTCTTTAAGCGTTGAGACTACTTTTTTGAGCGGCGTGTGTGTTTCAGGAACCATCACGATTTCTGCTCCGCCACCAATACCGGATTGAATGGCAATATAACCAGAGTCACGCCCCATTACCTCAATAAAGAAGATACGATCGTGCGAGTCAGCAGTGTCACGTATTTTATCAATGGCTTCGAGTGAAGTATTCACCGCCGTATCAAACCCGATGGTATAGTCTGTTCCGTAGAGGTCATTATCAATTGTTCCCGGACAACCTACCGTCGGAACCTGATATTCGTTGTAGAAAACTTCGGCTCCGGTAAACGTACCATTTCCACCAATAGCGATAAGTCCTTCAATACCCGCCGACATTAAGTTTTCGTAGGCTTTTTTACGGCCCTCGGGAATCATAAACTCTTTACTTCTAGCAGATTTAAGAACAGTACCTCCACGTTGTACAATGTTACTAACCGAGCGGGAAGTCATTTCAAACAGGTCACCCGAGATCATTCCGTTGTACCCCCGTCTGATTCCGTAGACTTCTACTCCGTGATAAATAGCACCCCGAACCACCGCTCTGATGCAGGCGTTCATGCCCGGGGCATCACCACCGGAAGTAAAAACAGCAATTTTTTTCATAAAAAAATATTAAACTCTAATGTCTTTGGCTTGTGTAAGAATCAAGCAAAAGTAAACAGAATCATCTACTAAAGCCAAAAGGAAAGTTATTTTTAAAAAACCTGTGTATTAATTTAATCATTGGTTATCCGAACGAAATGTAAAATTTTCATTGGCAATTGTATTTATTTCCGTGAGAACCTGCTATTGGCATTTTTTTTGTAGTGATGCATAAGTAACAACGAGTTCACACTATAAACCTTTACGAGCCTTCCCAATGATTTTAAAAAAGAACAGGAGTACCGCTGTAATCGGTACTATATTATTGTGCTTCATCAGCCTGACTGAATCAATTGCCCAAAGCGTCGGTATCGGAACGGAAACACCGGACAAATCAGCTGTTTTGGAAGTATTCTCTACAAGCAAAGGTCTTTTACTTCCACGCATGACGCTCAATCAGCGTAATTCTATTCAGCAGCCTGCGGTAGGGTTAATAGTTTACCAAACTGATTTATTAGACGGCTTATACGTCTTCAACGGCAGCGGTTGGGGTTTAATTACGTCGGGAGCTGCGGCAAATCTTACCGCAAACTCAACTACCTGGAATACCTCCGGCAACGAGGTTTTGGGCACAGAAAACTTCATAGGAACGCTTGACGATGCTCCGCTGGTGTTTAAAGTAAACAATCAGTTTTCAGGATTATTAGATAGTAAACGAAGCAACACCTTCTTAGGGTATAAAACGGGCTGGGCAACCAAGTCTTTCAATTCTGTCGTTATTGGAGCCTTCGCTCTCCAACGAGCCAGCACCGGAAACGACAACGTCGTGGTTGGTTTCCAGTCAATGTTTAGTCACGAAAATGGGCAATACAACGTTGCGTTGGGTAGTTTATCGTTGTCTTCAAGCATCATCGGTGATAAAAATACAGCATTAGGAGCCATGGCGGGATACCGTGCTAAGGGAAATTCAAACGTATTTGTGGGTTTTCAGGCAGGTTACTTTGAACAAGGAAACGACAAACTCTACATCAACAATAATGCTTCTCAGACGCCGCTTATTTACGGTGATTTCGGTAAACAAATGGTCGGGATAAATACCTCGAAACCAGCAAATAAATTGAGTATAAAGGGAAGTCAGGACGGAGAAAGTGGTTTACAACTTCAGTCACTCACGAGTGCTTCGCGAGCGGTAAATTCAAACGGCAAAGCCCTTTCTGTTGATGAAGTCGGAAACGTAATCCTCGTACTGAACACCGCGGGCAACAATGCAGGAACAGGTACCGGCAGTAGCTTTTGGCAGGAACGCGGAAATGGGATAAAGAACCTAAACGAAGGAGACGTTTTAATAAATAAGAATATAATTATCAACGAAACGATAATCGGTAATCGTCTCGAAGTAGCAGACGGCGGAATCGT
>JBLHXN010000106.1:0-12286 GCA_047630355.1 Spirosomataceae bacterium
CCCAAACCCGTAGTGCACTGTTTCAGAAAATGCCGCCGCGTCTCCGCTTTGAGGGTTTCTTGTTTGAGTTGGTTGAGGAGGTTTTGCATTTTTTGGTTTACTTGTTACCGGTAGCAAAAAGTAGGATTTCAGTTTTATTCGGTTATCAGCATTAAGTCGGGATAGTTTATAGGAACCTTGACTGGGACTCTTTTTGACGAGCCTATTCCTGTATAGATATAATATTTATCTTCACGCTTATCATACTTTAGTCCACCTAATGAGGACGAAGCACTGAAAAGCGAATTTTGACCTGGTTTATACAACACACATTTGTTTGGACATTTATAAAACATATAGTTTTTTGTTTCCTTAAGAAATAATAAAACTGTCGGGTTAATACTATATGACTCAACTGATACTTTGTTCCTTAGGTTGAATTCTTGACCAATTAGGGGGTTTGTTAATGCAAGGCATATAACAAGGGTACAAACGAGTAATTTCATTTTACGCATTTTATGATAAATTTATAACAATGTGAATTCTACTGATTACGTTATGATGTAATAAATTTAACTATTCTCGATAAACTTCCCCAACAACCCATTCGTCTTTTTTTGAATTTGTTTCTTCATAAATGACGACCAACCGAGTAAATAACCACTTGCCCCCAATGCTTGTTGTGACCATTTCCACAAGTCAAAATCATCGGTGTGTTTGATAATTTTTCCGTCTTTAAATTCAAATAACGCCGTCACGTTGTTCACTACTTTTCGCTTTTTAGGACCGTAGTTGTACTTTGCAATCCAGTTGGCTTTGCCGTACTGTGCATCCGCAGAGATATTGCTGAATTGTATTTCTGGGGCACTGTCTGAGCGGCTCATCAGCATTTGCCACATGGCTTTTGCTTTGTCGCCTTCGAGCGTTCCGAAAGCGGGGTCTTTGAATACAATATCATCGTGGTAACACGCCACCATGCCATCGGCATTACCGTCTGAAAATGATTGGTAAAATTGTTTGATAGTTTCTTCGTTTTGCATGAATCGGTAATTAGTGGATATTGCGTTAGCGGATACAAGTTAAATGAATTAAATTACTTTTCAATTCTTAATGAAGCCCGAACTTATAAGAACTGACAATCTCGTCTTTGAATCAAAAACGTACTATTATGGCTCGAAAACTGATTATTAACGCGGATGATTACGGATACGTTGAGCACATTGATCAAGCGGTCGTTGAAGCCGCCCAGAAAGGCGTTATTACGTCGGTTTCGTGTTTTGCAAATGTGCCGTTTGATGAACTAAAAACGAAGGTCGAAAAGTTGAAATCGGCGGCTGCGTTCATAAAAATCGGCTTGCACCTGACCATTACCTCAGGAAAACCTTTAACAGTTTGTCCGACGCTTTCTTCGGGCAATGAATTTAAGGCGAACCGGGCCTACCGGTTTTCTGAAAGCTTACCCGAACTAAAAGCCGAGCTCGAAGCTCAAATCAATAATTTTGAACGAGTTATGGGTAAGGGTAAAATCAATCACGTGGATTGTCATCATAACTTGCTTTACCTTGATTTTGGATTCTTTGAAACCATGTTGGAGTTGGCAAAAAAGTATTCGTTGCCAATGCGTACGCCAGTTCGGATAGATTTGCTTCCGCAATTTAAAGGCGTCAGACAGCTCAATCCCGTGCTATTTATGCCGTCTGTCTTAGAGGCACTGAAAGTTCGTCCGCGTAAAAATTTCTTTAGATTACTGTACGTGGTAAAATCCGATACGGTTAATTTTTTAGCTGGGAAAATCAAATCTGCTGGCTTGACCCGTTCCGATTATTTTACGTTGAATATTTATGGAAATGCTAATTTAAATGTTTTTCGAGCCGCTTATCCGGTTATTGCAGAAAATGAAGTGTGTGAGCAAATCATGCACTTAAGCAAACCCACGACCAGAAAAGACCGCAAAAATGCTCCGAACGGCATTAATCACAGATACTTTAAAGGCAGAAACGAAGAGTTTGAATTATTGATGAGCGACGATTTTACGAATCTGTTGGCGTTCGAAAAAAATCAAGAAGTCGGATTTCAATTAGCTTAGGTTTTCCAAGGAATAGTAATCATCTATTCCCGCTCACTCTTTCATTATAAATTCATCTAAGTTCATCACCGTATTGGCAACTATGGCAAGGGCGGCAATATTATTTTTATTCTCCCGATAGTTATCGGGCTTTTCGGGTAAAAAAGCGGTTAGTTTTTGACTGCAACTATCGCAGGAAATGAATTCTTTTTTGGCTTCTTTATACAAATTTAATAGAGCAACTTTCTTTGCTTCGCTAAGCTTGCGATTAAGGGCGAATTCGTAAACGCCGTCTATTTGCTGCTCGGGCGTTTTGTATTTACTGCTACTCCGCTTCGCCAAATTAACTGCACATTCCACAAAGACGGGGTCGTTTAATGTGACCAGAGCTTGCAACGGCGTATTAGTTTGTATTCGACGAACGCTGCACACCTCCCGACTCGAACCGTCAAACGTCATCATGGAAGGGTAGGGACTGGTGCGGCGGTGAAAGGTATAAAGGCTTCTGCGGTAGCGGTCTTCGCCTTCGCTTTCTACCCATTTCATGCCACTGTACGGGTTGTTCCAGAGGCCGTCGGGTTGCGAAGGCATTACGCTTGGTCCGTTCATTTTATCACTTAATAAACCACTAATCGCCAATGCCTGATCCCGCACTTGTTCGGCAGAAAGTCTGACCCGTGGCATTCGGGCGAGCCACCTATTTGTCGGATCTTTCGTTTGTAATTCATCCGTGATTCTGGAATCCTGTCGGTAAGTCGCCGATATTACCACGTACTTTAAAAACTCTTTGGGCTGCCAGTTGAAATCTTCTACAAACTTTACGGCGAGATAATCTAATAATTCGGGGTGCGTTGGTTCGAAACCCTGCGAGCCAAAGTCTTCCAGCGTTTCCACCAAACCGTAACCGAAAAGCTGCTCCCAATAACGATTTACAGCGACACGAGCAGTCAGCGGGTTCTTCTTGCTGGCAATCCATTTTGCTAATCCTAACCGGTTTTTGGGTGAATTTTCTGGCAGTGAGCCAAACAAAGCAGGAATGCCTGGTTGTACTTCGTCGGCTTTATTTGTCCAAACGCCTCGTTCCCAAACGTGCGTTTTTCGAGCGAAATTGGAGGTGTTTTCGAGTAAAATGGGCGTTGTTGTCTCTGCCTTTGTATTGAGCAAAGTCATAAATTGATTATAGTTTACTTCCGAAGAATCGCCTGCCGGAAAATCATTAGTAAACATTAAGTAGCCAATCTGACACGTTTTCTGATCCGGTTTTACCGACGAATTTCTGAAGACTAAATGCCAATCTTCGTTGTCTTTTGTTGAAGGCGGAATATCAAACGAAGCGATTGTCCAATTATTTGTCCAGCCAAAACCGCCCGTTTTTTCGAGTTTAATGGTTGTTAGTAAATCGCCACTTTGCGTTCCCCGATGAATCTCCATAAACGTTGGAGCGTCGTGGTTGTGACCGTAGGCAATCAGCAATTTCGTTTTCCCTCGAATCGGCAATTGCTTATAATTCACTGAGCCGCCATTACGGACGGCCAGATATTTTGCATCTGCGAGGGCCCCATTTACAAAATCTGTTCCCCAGTGTGGGTTGACTTTTGGTTCCTGAAATTTGATTAGATGCTGGATATTGGTTGTTAGATTTTGGGAGTTTGGTGTTGGCTTTTCGCTCGCTCTCATCCACGAAATCAAATTCTCCAGTTTCTTTTGTTCTTCATCTTTAAATTCCCGTAAAACGGGAGAATCGTCGGGCGTATCTTCGTCATGGGTATTGTTGAAAAATGCCATGAACTTATAATACTCGTCGTGGCGGATTGGGTCGTACGGATGAGAATGACATTGGACACACGAGAAGGTAGTGCCTTGCAAAGCTTCCCAAGTGGTATTTACGCGATCAACGACCGCAGCGGTTCGGTACTCTTCGTCTTCCGTTCCGCCTTCGTCGTTATTCATCGTATTGCGGTGAAAAGCGGTTGCAATCAATTGGTTATCAGTTGGGTTTGGTAACAAATCGCCCGCCAATTGCTCGACGATAAATTGGTCGTACGGCATATTGTCATTGAACGCCTGAATCAGGTAATCACGGTACCGCCAAATGGAGCGACCTTCGTCCTTTTCGTAACCTTTGGTGTCGGAAAATCGTGCCAGATCGAGCCACATTCCCGCCCATTTTTCTCCAAACTGTGGCGAAATTAACAGAGAATCTACGAAGGCTTCATAAGCGGATTCGTCGTTATTATTCACAAATTCTGACACCAGTTTTTCGGATGCCGGAACGCCAATCAAATCCAACGCGGCTCGTCGGGCGAGTTGTCGTTTTTCTGCTTCGGGAGAAGGTTTTAAGTCATTCTCGTCAAGTTTTTCCTTGATGAAATTATCGATTTCGTTGTTTCCCCATTCACTCGAAAACCAATCAAAAATTCCCGCAAAAAGTGTTGAATTCGGAACGATAACTGCCTTCGGTGGCTGAAATGCCCAATGTTCGCCCCATTCGGCTCCTTCGTTGATCCATTGTTTCAGAATTTCAATTTCCTCTTGCGGCAAAGCTGCTTCTTTGTAAGGCATCCGCTCGTCAGAATCTTCGGAGATAAGCCGTTTGTAAAACTCGGAGTTTTTTGCGTCGCCTTTTATGATCGGAATTGTACCCGATTCGGCGGGCTGAAAAGCTTCTTCCTCGAACAATACGCTAAATTCTCCTTGCTGCTTCACACCGCCGTGGCAAGAAATGCAACGTTGGTTTAAGATGGGTTTGACGTCGCGGCTGTAGTCCACCGAATTGTTGTTCCGTAAACCGAAGAAAATGGCGATTACTGCCATGCAGCCGATTGCTACGTATAAAAAATTGGTCTTCATTGAGTTCCGAGATAACAAATCTATTAGGTTTGAATTCGATGGATTACAAACCTAATAGGTTTTTATAGTTGAATAAATCGAATGAAATATACAAAAACTAACTAACTCACGGTCAATTGTTTACATACTTTCAATAATTCGTAACGTCTTTTCCGACCTTTCTCCCTTAAAAAACTTGTCCAAAATCGCCTGAAATATAGTTTCGGTTGGTTCAATTTGGGCGAAAAGTGTCATAGAAGAATGCAGTTTTAGATTGTCCGGACTTCCAAAGATTTCGTAAGCTGTTTTATCAGAAACAATCGAAAGGGCTTCGGAGATTTCGACGAGGCGTTTACCTAAAACCGGATGTTTCAAATAGTCACTTGCTTCTGCTTTGCTTTTAATCGCGTATTTTTTGGAAGTTGCGGAATATCCTAAACCACTTGGCTGCGGAAAGATATACCAGATCCAATGACTGGTTTTTTGCCCATTTTTTATTTCTGACAAGGCGTTATCGTAACTGTGTATTTGTGCTTCGACGAAGCGGTTGAGATTAAATCCTGATTCCATATATAAAGCTTTTATAAAGGGGTAAAATTGAAATCCATGCTGATCATTTTCGCATGGCTTCTGCCCGATAAAGCGAGGGCGTTTTTTGCGTAATTTTCTGGAATTGTTTGTTGAAGTTTGACAAGGTATTGAAGCCGGATTCGTAGGCAATTTGGGTAATTGACAAATCTTCAGTTGTACTCAATAACTTACAGGCGTTTCCGATTCGGATTTCATTCACAAAGTCTGAAAATGTCTTATTTGTTCGCTTTTTGAAATAACGACAAAAGGCTGCTTCGCTCATACTTACGATACCGGAAATTTCTTGTAACTGAATTTTATCACGATAGTGTTTAATTACATAGTCGTGTACTTTTTGCATGCGGTCAGTTTCAGAATCCTTGTGAGTATTTGTGTAGTTAATGCTTGTAATAAGTTTATAATCAGTACTATTTGAAAGAATATGTAATATTTTTAATAAGGATAAAACTGAGTCAAAGTCTGACTGTTGTGTTATTTTTTTTAGGGACTTTATCAGCGAAGTTTTTGTTTTTCCGTGAAACGAAATACCCGATTTACTACGCTGAAACAGATTAGCGATAGATAACATCTCGGATTTTTTAAAGAAAGAGTTTCCCAAGAAATCCTCTGTAAAATAAACTACAATTCCGCGAGTCATAAGCGTACTCTCTGCCTCGAAGTAGATCTTGTCACTGTTCCAAAGGTGGGGCAAATCTGGCCCCAAAAATACGGTATCTCCCGGTTCAAAATGTTGAATATTATCTCCGATAAACCGAGTGCCAGTTCCTTCCAAAACCGTGAATAATTGGTAGTGAGAATGAAAGTGCCAGTTTGGGTCGAAATACGATTCTATTAACTCTGATATGGTGAACGACTTTATCGGACTTTTGATGTTTTTCTCTAAAGCAATTCTCATTAGTTAGATTGGTTTTATTCCTCTAAATTATCACAACTATTTAATAATTGACAAATTAATGGTCAAAATAAAGTCAGCATTGGGTAATCGAAAGGGTAAGAATTGTATTTTTCATTCATAATATTGCATTAATAAATTATAACATTTAATTCATGAACGTGAAATTGGGAATGAACCTGTTGCTTTTTGGAACAGAAATTGATGAACGACTCTTTCCTGTTTTGGAACAAATCAAAGCAATTGGTTTTGATGGGGTAGAAGTGCCAATTTTTGACGTAAATCCAGAAGTCTGGTTTGCGTGGCGGAAGAAGTTGGATGAACTCGACCTCGATCGTATTGCTGTAACCATAAACGGGGCTGACTTTAATCAGATTTCTCCGAATGTTAATGAGCGGAAAGCTACGCTCGAACGCAATAAGCAAGCCATTGATTGTGCCGTAATTTTAGATTCCAAATTATTGACCGGGCCGTTTCATTCGGCGTTAGGAGTTTTTACGGGGAACGCCCCCACAAAGCAAGAGCTGATTTGGGCAAAAGAAAACCTCTGGGAACTTGCCGAATACGCCGATAGTATGGGCATTATACTTGGGTTAGAATATCTGAACCGCTTTGAAAGTTACCTTGCCACATCAACAGATGAATTGCTCGAATTAGTAAACGATATCAATCATCCCGCCTGTAAAGTGATGTTTGATACTTTTCACGCAAATATTGAAGAAAAAAGTCTGTTTGAAGCCGTGCAAAAAATGGACGATAAACTCGTTCACGTGCAACTCTCCGAAAATGATCGTGGTACGCTTGGAACTGGTCACGTAAATGTAGAAGAGGTATTACTTGCCTTAAAATCAATAAATTACGACGGAATGATAAGCATTGAAGCATTCAGTGAAAAACTGGCGGCGGCGAACATCTGGCGTAAAACGTTTGATTCCGAAGAACAATTGATGCGGGATAGCTTTTCGTACTTGAAAGGCCTCATTAGTGCAATGAAATAATAGAGAATGTCTGCGAAAGTCAGCGGGTTTAAAACACTCACTAATTCGCTAATTATATAATTCACAAGTAGAAAATATGAAAATAAAAATTGCCATTGTTGGTCTTGGTTTCGGAGCCGAATTTATACCCATTTATCAGCGACATCCCAACGCCGAAATGTACGCCATTTGTCAGCGGAACGAAGAGAAATTAAACGAAATCGGAGATAAGTTTGACATTGAAAAACGTCACACGGATTATGACGAATTGCTACTCGACCCGAACATTGACGCGGTTCATATCAATACGCCAATTCCAAACCACGCCGAACAAAGTTTGAAAGCACTTTACGCCGGAAAGCACGTGGCTTGCACCGTTCCGATGGCGACTTCGGTAGCGGATTGTCAGAAAATCGTGAATGCTTGTCGGGAAACGGGTAAAAAGTACATGATGATGGAAACCGTGGTTTACGCCCGCGAATTCTTGTTCGTGAAAGAAATGTACGAAAAAGGAGAACTAGGTAAAGTACAATTTTTGAAAGCTTCTCATCAGCAAGATATGGACGGTTGGCCGGATTACTGGCCGGGTCTTCCGCCGATGCATTACGCCACGCATTGCGTTGGTCCGGTGGCGGGATTATTAAAGCTTGATGCTGAATACGTTTCGTGTTTTGGTTCGGGAACAATTAGAAAAGAACTTGCTGATATTCATAACTCACCTTTTGCGGTAGAGTCGGCTCACATCAAATTTAAAGACAGTGACTTGAGTGCAAACGTTTATCGCTCGCTGTTCGACGTGGCACGTCAATACCGGGAAAGCTTTGAGGTTTACGGAAGCGAAAAGTCGTTTGAGTGGGCGTTAATAGAAGGCGAACCGAACGTAATTCACACCGCCAAGAAGCCGGAAGCCGAAATTCCTGAAAAGGTAGAGACTCCCGATTACGCTCATTTGCTACCCGAAGAAATTAGATTATTCACGGGAAAAGGCGTTTATGATACCGACGGAAATACGCATTTAAGTTTCGAGCAGGGCGGCGGTCACGGCGGTTCGCATCCGCATTTAGCCCACGAATTTATAAGTGCACTAATCGAAAATCGAGATCCATTCCCGAATGCTGCTCAATCGGCAAACTGGACTTCTGTCGGTATTTTAGCTCATGAGTCGGCTATGAAGGGCGGGGAGTTAATAAAATTGCCGGAATTTTGAAATTAGAAACTTGTTCTCAAGAAGGGCGTCGATAAGAATGCCGTTGTCAGTGTTCTTACTGATAATTTCACAAATTTTTCTCAGAAAAGTATTATGAAAAAGTTATTCGTTTTATCCATCATTATATTCTCAGGATTTGCAACTTTTGCACAGCAAGGTCGCCGTATCGAGGTACTTTTTCTTGGTGATTCGGTTAGTCACCATAAACCAATCGAACGCGTCCCGACTGTCATGGCGGCTCTCGGACCAAAGGGAATCAACTTTACCTACACCGATAAATTAGAAGACCTGAATTCTACGACGCTTAATAAGTTTGACGCGGTGATGATTTACGCTAATTACGACAAAATATCGCCCGCAGCAGAAAAGGCATTGACAGATTACGTTGCTTCCGGTAAGGGGTTTTTGCCCATTCATTGTGCCTCTTATTGTTTCCGAAACTCAAAGGAATACGTGAAGATGGTGGGCGGACAATTTTGGCGGCACACGATGGATTCTGTCCGAACGAAAACGCTGTTGCCCAATCACGAAATAATGCAAAGTATTTCGCCATTTACGGCGTACGATGAAACGTATTTACACACAAAGTTACAACCCGATAATATTGTTTTGGCGGAGCGGGAAATCAAGGCTGATCAACGGGCTGATAAACCCAATCAAACTACGGAACCTTACACGTGGATCAGAAACTACGGAAAAGGAAAAGTCTTTTACACCGCTTACGGACACGATGACCGCACGTGGTCGAAACCGGATTTTCAACAGTTGCTGTACAACGCCATTTTGTGGTCGGTAAATGATGAAACTAAAGCCGCCTTCTTCGCCCGAAAAGCCAAACCGTTTGAATACCGGGCGGCAAATTTACCCAATTACGAGCAACGCCCCGGAGTACAGTTTCAACAGCTGCCGCTTTCGCCAGAAGAGTCGATGAAGCACATTCAAGTGCCGGTTGATTTTAAGCTGGAACTCTTCGCCGCTGAGCCAAACGTCATGCACCCGATTGCTTTAACTTGGGACGAACAAGGTAGGTTATACGCTCTCATTACCAAAGACTACCCCAACGAGCGTAAGCCCGAAGGTGGTGGTGATTATATTTTACGGTGTGAAGATACAGACGGCGACGGGCGAGCGGATAAGTTCACGAAGTTTGCCGAAAACCTGAGTATTCCAACGGGAATGGTATTCGCCAACGGCGGTCTGATTGTTTCGCAAGCTCCCGATATTTTATTGCTGAAAGACACCAACGGCGACGGCAAAGCAGATTCCCGAGAAACATTAATCACTGGATTCGGAACATTTGATACGCATGCCGGGCCTTCAAATTTACATTATGGCTTTGATAACTGGATTTGGGGTTGCGTGGGTTACAGCGGTTTTAACGGTAAAACGCCCGAATCAGATTCGCTAAAATTTGGGCAGGCGTTTTTTAGATTCAAACCCGGTCTGGACGGGCCAGACGGAAGTAAAATGGAATGGATGACCTCCACCTCAAATAATACGTGGGGAATGGCATTCAACGAAACTAACGATGTTTTTGGTTCAACGGCGAATAACTCTCACGGTTGGTACATGGCAATTCCGCACAGCTTTTTTAACTCAAAAAATGGCGTGGATAACGGCAGCCGGAGTACCGATACGCACCGCGATATGAAACCCATTACAGAAAAGGTGCGTCAGGTTGATGCGTTCGGTGGATTTACGGCGGCGGCGGGGCATAATTTTTACACCGCCCGGGCATTCCCGAAAAAATATTGGAATAATATGGCTTTTGTTTCCGAACCTACGGGACATATTTTGCACCAAAATACGATGGTCAAAAAAGGCACGGACTTTAGTGATAAAGAGAGTTTTAATTTAATGGCGGGAGCCGATGAATGGTTCTCTCCTGTATTTGCTCAAACCGGTCCTGACGGTGCCGTATGGGTGGCAGATTGGTACAGTTATATCATTCAGCATAACCCCGTTCCCAATGGTTTTGATAATGGTTCGGGAAATGCGTACGAAACTGATTTGCGGGATTTTACCCGTGGCCGTATTTATCGGGTCAGCTACGAAAAAGCTCCCGAATATTCACCGATAAAGCTTGAAAAATCAAATCCTGAAGGTTTACTAAAAGCCTTGAAAAATGACAATATGTTTTGGCGGATGAACGCTCAGCGATTATTAGTTGAGCGAGGAAATAAAGATGTTGTTCCGCAGCTAACTGCCTTACTAAAAAGTACCGAAACGGACGAAGTTGGCATTAACGCACCTGCTATTCACGCCCTCTGGACGTTGAAGGGGTTGGACGCTGTGGACAAGAATATTCTCGAAATTGCGGCTTCGCATCCATCAGCAGATGTGCGGAAAAATGCGTTGAAAGTCATGAATTTTAATAGTGAAACGGTTGAACTACTTTTGGAAAATAATTTATTGAATGATAAAGAACCATTGGTAGTTCTGAATGCTCTTTTAGTCTTGTCGAAATCACCGTTAACCGCTAAAGCAGAAGCCGCTTTTTTTGATAAATTGAAGTCCACTAAAGACGCAACTGACCGTTGGCTACCCGATGCTTTTGCTACGGTATTGACCGCAAATGACGGCAAGTTGATGAAGAAATTATTAGCGGTCAAATCAGACAAAAATACATCCGAAATAGGTACTCCAGTTAATCACGATCATCAGAATATGATGACCCCGAAAGCGGCGAAGAAAAGCGATCTAGCTAACGGCGTAGATTTAGTGATTGATAGAATAGAAGTCAATCCGGTTAATCCCGCCGTTCGGGAGCGAATCAACGTAATAGTTCACGTAAAAAATCAGGGGAAAGAAGATTTGAAACCCGAAGTTTTTGTGCCGTTAAATATTCGTTTTTCAGGAAATGAAATACTTGTTGACCAAGTGAGCCGGAATTATAAAGAGGGAATAAGATCGGGCGAAACGGTGGCGATTACAAAAAATATCAACGGGCCGTGGGTAGGAAATATAGCCTTTTACACCGATCAAGCCGGCGATTACAATCTTGAAGTGAATATTGATGATGCAAACGAATTGAACGAAAGCGATAAATTAAATAATAAAAAATCACAGAAAATTACGTTTTCGCCGCCGCCAAGTATGACCGTTTACGCGTTGGAAAGAGCCATTCGCTCATATAGCTCGTTGGGTAAAACGGACGAATTGATTTCAATTATAAAAACCGTTCAACAAAGCAACGCTCAGGGAAAAGCATCCGCTTACAAAGCCATCGCCGAAGGTTGGAATTACAAAAGTAAAGATGTGAAAATTGCTGGATCTGATGCGGCATTTCTTGCGAAATTAGCACAAGATAAAAATTTGCAAAAAGTCTTGAAAGCGTGGAATGTGCTAAAAGAGGAAACCCTCGATCCAAACCGAAAAGTGGTGAAAATTTCTGCTATTCGCGAAGCGATGAAATACGATGTGACCAGTTTTACAGTAAAAGCCGGACAAGCCGTGGAAGTTGTATTCTCGAACCCTGACGCCATGCAGCACAACATCGTTTTCGTGCAGCCAAACGCCATGGAAAAAGTAGGAACTGCCGCTGATAAAATGATGATGGACAATAAGGGAGCAGAGAAAAACTACGTTCCTGCGTTGCCACAAGTTCTTTTTGCGTCTTCGCTCGTGAATCCTGACCAAACGTTTACGTTAAATTTCAAAGCCCCGTCAAAACCTGGCAAGTACCCGTTCGTTTGTACGTTCCCTGGTCACTGGCGTTTGATGAACGGCGTGATGATTGTGGAGTA
>JBLHXN010000107.1:0-11559 GCA_047630355.1 Spirosomataceae bacterium
ATTGTCTATTTAAGGTGCGGTATTGTTGCGGTACTTAGTTTAGCCTTTTCAGGGCTTCCAACTTTGCTTTTTTCCTATCGGCATTCATAATGGATAGCTTGTATGACTTTTTGTTTTTTTCGGCATAGTAAACTAAATCCTGTTGGCTCACTTTAAAACTGAAATAAAACCCCCGTGTACGTTCGCCGTAATACTTCAACCCCCAATTCAAACAAATCTCGTTGAGTATAACCTTTTCGGTTAGATGATACCTTAGCTTGTTCTTGGTGCTCAAAAAGGACACAAACCACATTGACTCATAGCGACTATTTTCAAAGTCTTCTATTTTGTTAAACCCAAGTAGCCTTGCAATTAGAAGATAGTTATTCGTTTTCGCTGAATTTCTGTTTCCAAGTATTGAACGTAGTCCGCAATAGGTGGCAAATATAAGTTTCTCAAAATCTGACTTCTTGTCTTTATAAAATTGAAACATTATTTCTTTATTGACGCTGACCAAAGGACAATTTCCATACTCTTCAAATAGCTGTTTGCCCTTTTCCAAATCCTTTTCAGGATTGCCAAACTTGATACCGATTAAATCTGCTGACTCTTCCACGCACTCCAGCTTTTTGTAAACTAAGTAGAAAGCGTAATTAATAGCTGAATTAGCCATACTACGCACCTCTTCAAATTCCATCTTTTCAAACCCTCTAAGCAGCCCAACAGGGAAAGTGATGTAACTTACCTCGTTGCCGTCATTCATAGCTTAAAAAGGTTTTATTGTACCAATCCAAGAACATCTCAAAGTCTTTGGCGACAAAGTAAATCCCGCCCGCCTTGATTATTGATTCTTGATACTCCTTTTGGGCTTGACTCTGATAATCCCTACCTTTTTTAACTTCAATTTTTACTGACCTACCATTTATAGTAGCTGAAATATCAGCTGTTCCTTTTTGTCCGCTTGTCTTTATGCGTTTGATTGAGCCAATCGTTATTGTTTGCCCGACAACATTGGTATAAGATTTACGGTCATCAATTACCCTACCTTCGCTTCTTATCCTTTCGGCTTGACCTCCTCTAATTCTTACAAAGTCAATAATTGCCTTTGTTAGTCCATTGGTAGTAGCATCTGAATACTTAATTGGTGGTTTGGCATAACTTGGAACGTTTGGGTATCTCGAATCCCGCAAATGCTTTGCTTCTCGGTTTAATATCTCGATTGCTTTCATGCTTCAAAAAGGTTTAATTGTGAGGGTGGAGGGAATTTTGAGCGGTCGCAAGTGATGTACCACGCTAAATTATTTGTGTCCTTGCAGTAGGTTTTAAAAACCTCGGCTAAATTCCCAGCTTTCTCTAAATCCCTTTTGTAGCGGGTGATACACTTTTGAGGAACTCCCGTTGCTTTTGATAGCATCGTGGCGGTGCATACATGAGATTGTAAATACTCAAATATGGTTTGTAGCTGCGTAGCTTTGTGATTAATTTTGCCGTTGTTCTTACCCGAACCATTAGGCAAATTGTGAATGTCGTTATTCATTATTTGCTTTTTTTGGTTCTGTTAATGAATTTCGGGGCGTTGATAATCTCCGTGTATTTAAACCGCTTTAGATTGCCAATACGGTACGATTTGATAAACCCTTTCTTTTCCCATTGCCAAATACTAACGGTGCTTACACCGTATAATCCAGCTACTTCTTTTTGGTCTACAAATCGTTCTTCGGGTGGAGGTGGTGCGGTAGGTTGCGGAGGTGTTAATTTCTCTACACGTAGTTCGATGCTGTGTAGCTTTTCCATGATACCCTCAAATGGATTTACGCTAATTTGTGTCATTTTTACTATGCCTTTTCGGCGTTTGATTGACACAAATTAAGGGGTATTAATAACGCTTGTAAAGTGTAATTAATGCTGAAATTGCTGAAATTTCAGTAAGATTACAGTATCTAAAGTGTTGGTATTTAGATAATTATCTACTATTGGTCATTAGGGTCAATTTCAGTAAACTCTTTGCATGTTAATTTACCCGCCCGTATGTCTTTGATAATATTCCAACTTTGGCGAAAATCCTTATAACCCGCCTTGCCGCAACTAAACTCTACCGCATCCGTTATTTGCGTTCCCGATTTCAACTCTTCAATAATATAATCCATTAGTTGACTTTGTTTCTTCGTCAGTTGCTTAGTAGCCTTCATTCCGACATTTACTATCTTTTGTTGTGGATTTTCAGAGTAATTGTTATAAAACCGCTTGTTCGTCTCGAATGCTTTCTTGTGAAGCAAACTTTCTATACTCTCTTGAACTATCGCCATTGAGTTATCTTTAAATAGCGGAATAGTAACCCGTAATTCTTTGATGTACTCAATATTATGAGGCATAAATGACGCAACTTGACAACTAAAATTAATATCAAGATAGCCATCACTCTTAAACCACCCATCGAGTAGGGATTCATTAACTTCAATGTTGTAATTTTTAGCAAAGAGCATCTTCTGTTCCGCTATCACAAATGGAGTGATATCGCGAATTGCATTTGCTCTCTCGAATAAATTATAAACAGCGTTCACTATTACCTCAAAGTGACACTTATTAACCATTAAGCAAAAGGGTTTTTCCTTTATTGTGAATCTCAATAAATGGTGCATCGGAAGCTTTTTTCCATTTTCGTCAGTCGCATAATAACCTTCAATGCCTATTTCAGGTTTAATTAAAGTCTTCTTCGAGGTTTTAACCTCAAGAAAAAAGAGTTCACTACCTTCGTAGTAAATTAGATTATTTTTGGGGTCGGTAGTTACATCAAATGTTAGATTCATCTATACAGTACGGTTTATTGTAACAAGAAAGGTGTTTTTAATTAAAGTGTTGTCTAATCATTTCAGCGTGTTCTTCCTTCGTGACTTTTATGTAAGCAAGAAAGGCAGCTTCTGTTTTGTATCCAGTTATTGCCATAATCGACAAAGTAGGCGTTCCGCGTTTATAGGCATTAGTAGAAAAGCTTCGGCGGGCTGTATGACTGCTGATAAGTTCCCATTTTGGATTTGCGACGGTGGAAGTTATACCGCCTTTGGTAATTGAGCGTTCGTGAATCTCATGTAGTTGCGGCACCAATTGAGCAATTTCTTTGATGTAGTCGTTAAACTTTTGGTTACTTATCGCCTTTGGTAGATTGTTGTCATACTTATTCAAAATCTCCAATACGGTTTCATCAATCGGGATTACTACTTTATCTTTTGTCTTGAACTGAATCTTATCGATAAAAATACCTTTGTCATTACGTTTTATATTTTCCGGCTTTATCTCCGTGAAATCACTAAAACGTAATCCGGTCTTAGTAGCTATAATGAATAAATCCCGCACCCTATCCAATCCGGTACGGTGCGATAAGTCAAGATTATACATCGCCGTAATATCGCTTTCACTCAAAGCAATGGCATCCTTTGCGGTTTTGGTCACGGCAAAGGCTTTACTTTTAAATTTGAGGTTCTTGTTTAGTCCTTCGTCTGTTGCTTCGTTGAGGAAAGATTTTAGCGTAGAAACGTGCTTTCCCATCGTGGTAGGCGAATAGTTCTTTACCCGTTTCATAAATGCGTTAAAAGCATCAATAAAAGCCTTGTCAATCATGTTGAAAGTGAACGGCTCATTCTGTTGCTTTTGAAATTCAAGTAGTAAGGTTTCGGTGCTTCGGTATCGTTGGATAGTCCGGTAAACAACGCTTTTACCTTTGAACGACCGTTCGCCTTTTTCAGAATTAGCAATAAACGTTGTAATGTATGCGAACAAACCGCCGTCATTTTTAGGCGGGTGTAGGTAGGTATCGACGGCTTTAATTAAATCCTGCTTTGTGGCTTGCTTGTTGGCGAAAACGTAACCGTTGACGTACTGTTGCAAGTCTAATGCAAACTGCTGTAAATCCGACTTATCAAATAAGAAACTTGTGAACTCTGACTTTATAATTTCACGGTCGAGGTGGGAACGCTCGTTGATAAAATTGGTTATTTCGTGAAGCGTGTTATTAGTAAAACTCTTTATGTCATCCTCTTTTGCTTTACGTGCTAATATCTCCGGCTCAATATCCAATTCAGCTAAAGCAACGTTTTTTACTTCGTTCTTTTTTTCGTTCCAATGAGCGGGGTTTATCTTTATTCCCGTTCTTAGTAAGAATTGACCGTCGGGATGTCGTAACCCTACGTAAAGAGAATGCAAATTACTTTTACTTGGTCGTAGGAAATAGAATGATTTACCCATGCTTTCAAATTATTGTGAAGCAAATGTAAAGCATTTTTCTTAATAGGTAAGGTATTTAGATTAATGTTACTTAATAGCAACAAAGCACAAACACCTCATTACAATGCTTAAAACCAACAAATTAAGTACGTTTTATGGTATTATTGCAATAATGAAGATTAAGTACAAAGTAGCACTACTCCCGCTACTAATACCGAAAGAGAGTCGTTTTCGACTCTCTTTTTTTGTGCAAAACATTCAGATAGGCTTTGTAGGAAGTAGTCGTAGGCTTAAGTCTGCTCACGTACGCCGCCCGCCAACACAAAATACTTTGGCGTTAAAGTTAGTACTCTACTCCCCACTCAACGAAAACGGTCTTGACTCTTTGGCAACACCCCAATTCATATTTGGAGTTTCGCCCATTATAAACATTAGCGTTCCACCTTTATTGATGTCGAAATGGTTGAGAAAATTTTTATCGGTCAATTCACCATTCCAAGTTAATGACTGAATAAAGTTTTTACCGCTTGATGCTCCTTTCGCAAGGATAGTGAGAGTTTTACTTTCGGGTAACTGAATCGTCAATTTATCGAACCTTGGCCCAGAGATAACGTATTCAGGAACGGACGGAGCAACGGGGTAAAAACCCATGGCGGCGAATACATACCACGCCGACATCTGTCCTGCGTCGTCGTTTCCGCTTAATCCACCAATTCCCGTTCCGTATTCGTTTTGCATTACTTCACCCACCAATTTCTGAGTCTTCCACGGCTGTCCGGAGTAATTATACAAAAATGGAATTTGGTGTCCGGGTTCGTTTCCGTGCCAATACTGCTCCGTAGCGTGGAAATTATCTAAGTTTCGGTTAAAACCATCGTCTCCGCCCATGAGCATTGCCAATCCCGCTACGTCTTGCGGTACGTACCACGTGTATTGATAAGGCGTACCTTCCGTAATAAAGGATGCTTTTTTGTATTTATCGTATTTTTCTATGAACGTACCATTTGCGTAGACTCCCCGAACCGCTGAATCAGCAGGACTATAAACATTGTGGTAATTCATGGCTCTCGTTGATAAGGTAACGGCGTTCTTGGTGTCTCCGCGTTTTATAGCAATTCGGCTTAAAGCGAAATCATCAAAGGCGTACTCAAGCGTTCGGGAGACTTGCTCCCGCTGGTGAAAAGACTCCAACACTTTGTCTTCTAACGGAACATAACCATGTTTCAGATATGAAGGCAATCCCCGCCTGCCTTTCCCTGATTTGTACTCTTCCTGCGTAGCCGGAGATTCAAAAGCATTTTTCAATAGGTAACTGTATTGTTCATCCGTCAAATCAATGACACCTTTCAGGTAAGCATCTGCTATGGTAGTTGCTGCGTGATCCCCAATCATAGCAGACGTATAGCTATTCCAGCACGGAAATATAGGCAACCAATCGCCTTGCTTTGCCATTTCCAGCAAACTGTACATCATGTCGGCATTGGTTTCAGGAACAAGAAAATTGAACAATGGGTGAGACGCCCGGTAGGTATCCCACATCGAAAAATCAGCGTAATAATTACGATTTCCTGCGTTCATAATTTCGCCACCTCCGCCAAATTTCGGATAATCACCGTTTACATCGTTAAAGGTTCGGGGGTGGAGAAAGCTGTGGTACATAGCGGTGTAAAACTTTTCTTTATCGGCTGCTACCTCGGTTTCTACCCGCACTTTACCAAGCAAACCTTCCCACGTTTTTTTGAGTTGTGCAACTGCATTTTCAAACGTAAGACCAGTTGTTTCTGATGTTAAGTTTTTTCGGGCTGCGTCAATACTTATAAACGAAGTTCCTACTTTCACGTAAATAACCTGTCCCTTTTTCACGTTGAATGAAATATACGCACCGATATTTTTATCGTTAGAAATTTCAGTCGTTTGTTTAAAAACGTCCTTATTTTTAAAAACACCAAAATCAGAAAACTCCGTAATGATCTGAGCGGCGAAATAACCACTAAAGCCCGCTAACTCGCCATTTCCCTGATAAATGCGATGAACAGGATTATACCCCACCACTTCATTACTTTCAGGATTTACCTTAATGTATCCCTGCCCTTCGTCACTATTTGGCGAAAATACAATGTGAGCGATACCATCATTTTCAAAGGTAAATTTAAAAAGTCCCGATCGCTTTGTCGCGGTCATTTCTGCTTGAACCTGATAATCTGCCAAGCGTAATTTGTAATGATAAGGCGTAGCTTTTTCGTCAGCGTGCGTAAACGGGGCCGCCCAGGATTGTGGCGTTGTTTTTAACTCTCCGGTAAGTGGCATGAGCGTCATACTTCCGTAATCCTGCACGCAACCTCCACTCAGCCAATGACTGCCCCGAAACCCCTGAAAAAGAGAATCTTTGTAGTAGTACGGTGCCCGGCACTTGATTTCGGTAGGTTGGGTTTGCGGAGTCCAGTTTGTCATACCAAACGGGACGGTGACATAAGGTACTACCTGAGCATTATTTTCCGTTTTTTCTCCGTGCTTCAAGGCACTGGCTGTAGTTGCCGGAGCAGTTCCAATCAACGGGTTTACGTAATCAACAGGGTTGTTCTTCTTTTGAGCCTGACAAGCAGAAACAATAATACTTATTAAAAGGGAACTGAATAATACTCTCATAGTTTTTGGGGGTCTGTTCAAATATCAAGGCTCTAACTGCCGCAGAGCTTCAATCAATTGTTCGGTTTGTTCCATCGAAGTGGCGGGGAAATTCGCAATGCGGATTTGGGTACTTTTATTTGGACCATAGCCCGCTCCAATAATCATATTCTTCGCTTTGAGTTTGTCAATAATAATTGACGAGTCAATTACGCTATTGGCAACGGCAACCGTTCGGGAACGGTGCGGAACGTGTTTCACCGAAGGATTCAACAAAACGCTTTCTTCCAGATAATCGTAGATCATTTTGGCTTTTGCGTCGGTTTCTTTTCGGATATTATCAACCCCAATTTCGTTCATATCTTCGGCAATTTTCCCGAGAATATAAATCCACAAAACATTCGGCGTTGAGGACGTTTGAAATTTTTTGGACATTTCCCAGAGCGTCGGCAAGTCATGGTGGGCTCCGATATGCAAATTCTCTTTTTCACTGTCTTTTATCTTCAACGATTTTTCGAGACAGGCTTCATTGGCAATCCAAACACCTAATCCAGCGGGCATTCCGAAAGCTTTCTGAACGGAGAAAAATGCTGTATCAATCAAATTATAATCCAAATCCGGGATTGGAGCGGAAGAAACCATATCAACTGCCAATAGTCTACCGTAATTACTACGTTTCAGGCGTTGAATATCAGGTTCCCGCATCTGAACACCCGTACTGGTTTCGTTGTGCGTTGTGCAGATTAATTCGGTAAATTCAGGTATTTCGGGTTCGTCGTAACTAAAGCCTTCGCCCAGCGGCTTTTCAAGTTTATGAGCGTACTTTTTCAATTGAATTGCGTACTCGTAGAATTTCTTAGAGAACGAACCATTGATCAAATGAAACGATTCGAGTTCTACCAAATTCAGTAGTATCCGTTCCCAAATTTCCGATGCCGAACCCGCAAACATAATGGCAGACTCAGCGGGTATGCCAAATAATTGTCGCAGTTGCTCATCGGTGTGTTGGTGAATCTTTTTGTACGCCGCACTTCGATGAGAAATGGAGCCCATTTGCTCATTTACTGCCTGCTGTAAATGCTTTTCAAAGGTGGGATATAACTCGGCGGGACCAGCGGTAAAAAATGTTTTCTCTCGTGACATTGAAGGTAAAAAGGATAAGTTTTACAATTCTCAAATTTAGAGAATTGTAAAATTAGAAAACAGATTTCATCTCATTTTCTATTGTCTTCAACGTTCTATCAGCTTAATTTTTGATTAATCTAAATGTAATCGGTAAACAAGGTTGCGGTACGCACGAACCATCAGGCGATACACTCACCGTTATTGCAGGAGCAGCCGCACCAGCGGCGTACGTATTTGTACCACAGGTATCTGTAACCGAGATTATCTTGTAAGTTGTATTAGTAGTTGGAGACACTGTGAATATCTCACTCGGTTTTGACGAAGCCGTAACTGTACTTCCATCTGAAAGTACCGCAGACCAACTTCCAGTTCCTTCGGTTAACGTGACTGTAAGCGTGCTACTTTCTCCCCTTGTGATAGAGCTTGAAGAAGCCGTAACCGTAGCCGTTGGTAAAGGCTTGTTTTCGCAAGGGTCGTTGATTTCAGATACCGTTACTGTAGTTGAAGGAGGATCAGTAGCGTACGTGGTTGTGCCACAGGCATCTGTAACAGAAGTAATAGTGTAAGTAGTGGTGGCAGTAGGCGAAACCGCAAATGACTCGTTCACTTTAGGTGAATTAGTGACTTTACTACCATCTAAAAGGGTGGCTGACCAATCGCCCGTTCCTTCGGTTAACGTAACTGTCAAAATGCTGCTTTCACCTATCAATATTGAACTTGGAAAAGCAGAAAGTGCCGCCGTCGGCAATGACTTATCTTTACAGGGGTCAATATTTCTCAACGTAACCGTCGCAAATGGTGCATCTGTTGGAAAAGGGTTTGTGCTACAGCCGTCAGAAAGTAAAGTTACTATGTAATTGGTAGTGGTTGTGGGCGAAACAGTAAACGACTCACTCGCATTAGATGAATTACTCACCGTGCCACCATTTGAAAGCGTAGCAGACCAACTTCCCGTTCCTTCGGTCAACGTAACTGTCAAAATGCTGCTTTCACCTGTCAATATTGAACTTGGAGAAGCAGAAACCGTTACGTTAGGCAGAGGTTTATTATCGCAGAGATCAACGTTTTTAGGTACTACTTTAATTTTAGCAGAAGGAGGATCCGTTGAATAGTTAGTGGTGCCGCAAATACTAGTAACCGAAGTTACTGTGTAAACCGTGGTAGTGGTAGGCGAAACCGTTAGCTCTTCGCTTGGGTTAGATGAGTTATTTACGGTGCTGCCGTCAGAAAGTACGGCTGACCAGTTCCCCTGATCGTTCACTAAAGTTACGGTTATTTTACTTTCCTCACCTTCGGTAATCGAACTTAGTGAAGCAGAAATTGTAGCTTCCGGCAAAACATCCGTAACACAATAAGTCAAATCCAGAAACTGACTTCCTGTAATTGCCCGCGAAACGGGCTGCGAGCCGGGTGTAATAACTTCGCTCATTCCCGTTATCGGAGTACGGTCATTATCGTGCCACTTCAAAGCAACGCACTTATTGGAAGTAACCATATCAAATTCTAAAGTAGCTACTGAAGTCCAGCTTTCGTTCACCGTTTGGGCACCATCGTTTAAACCCACATACGAGACGTTCAACGTAATAATTCCGTCGTTATTGGCTTCGGCTTTATTGAGAGATTGCGGTTGATAATTGAAATCTTTTATCGTCGCGGCACTCGAAAAGTTGTGCTGTTTTTTTAATACGGGATTTATAACCTCGCTGAGTTTGTAGTCAAACCGCAGCGTGGCGTCGCCCATACCAAAAGCAGTACTGGCAGAAGTAGATTTCACTTCCACAAGAACGGCAACCTTTTCAGACGAGCAGCTGTAAGATTCGTACGATAACCGAACGTCAAATTCTCCATTTTGAGAAAATCCTAAAAGCGGCAGGAAAACAAAAATCAGATTAAGAATTCTTTTCATGGTTGTGTAATTTTAATAGGTAACAGATGAAAATTTCCCATTATTAAGTTGCCAGATAATAAGGTCTTTGAAGTTTATATCAGCGTCAAGGTTCAGGTCAGCGTCAAGGTATTGACCAAACTGCCCCATGTTATTCCTGAGCTGTAGAATATCCGCAAAATTGATGTCATAGTGCTGCGAGGCTTTACTTTTATCCACATCTCCCACAAACATGACGTATTTTCCCGAAATCAATTTTTGCCCAAATGCAGGTGTATCCTGTTTTATGTAGGAATTTTGTGCGGAGAAATCATGCGTAATACGTTTTTGATTTACAGCCAATTTCTCCTGACTCATAATCCCGAGGTGGTTCCGATGGTCAATTTGGATGTAATATTGCTGCGTGACATTGAGCACAGGACTGTCTCCCAGAATTTCGATGCGGGCATCAGTATGTAGCAGGGCGGCAGTCTGATATATAATGGGGTTTTCGTTCTCTTTTATTGAGACTAACACCCAATCTACCACGGTATTTGCGTAATCAATTGTTGACTCAGAACCGCTATAATTCCACGGAATACGATTGTAAGGTTGTCCGGCAGCGGTAGGTACGCCAAAGCTGCTCACAGGCGTTTGTCCGGGCAGCAATCCTTGTTCGTTATTCGTCGTTTTCATTAATTCTGAGGCAGCAACATAAGGTCCTTCCAGCACTACTTTTAAAACTAATTCAACTTCGTAAAATAAACTACCAGACGAGCTACAGGAAAACGAAATACTGTTCGATTCTGAACTCAGACAGCCGTTTTGAGTGCAAGTAGCTTTGTACAGCATATCCTTTACTACCACTACAGTTATCGTATTTCCTGTAGTTCCGTCGCTCCAGGTTACAGTACCATTACAGCCGGTAGCAGCTAGTAATACATTATCTCCCGGACAACGGTTTAGATTTCCGTCAACCACAGATACCACCGGAGCATCTGGCGGTATATTTACCGTAACGTTTACTAAATTAGACACCGGACTTTCGCAACCGTCAACTACGCAAACTGCCGTAAATGAAGAAGTCTGAGTAGCAGTAGAAGTTATTGAAATACCCGTTGAGCCATTGCTCCAGTTTACTACCCCGCTGCAACCAGTGGCAAAAAGGGTAAATGTTTCACCTACGCAAAATACGTTTGTACTACCACTTATTGAAAGTATGGGGGCATCCGGTTTAAGATTTACCGCAATAGTGACCGAAGCAGAAGGAACGCTTTCGCAGCCATCTATTTTACAAGTGGCGGATAAAGAAACTGGCAAAGTTGCGGCAAAAGAAATCGAATTTCCAGTTAAACCATTGCTCCAGTTTACCACGCCGTTGCAACCGGTAGCATTCAACGTGACGCTTTCGCCCGAACAATAAACACTTTTTCCTCCGACTATCTGCACCGTTGGAGAACTGGGCAACGGTCTTGTAGTTATCAACATCGCCGCCGAAGCTTTCCCTGTACAGCCGTTTGCCGTACAGGTAGCGGTCAGAGTTATTGGCGAATTTATCGTGAGCGTTATCGGGTTTCCTATTTGGTTATTACCCCAGTTTACCGTTCCGGTACAACCTACGGCATTTACGGAAACACTCGTACCAATACAAACCGTTGTTGAGGGTCGGTTAATGGTCAATGTTGGGGTGCGGGGAACAGCATTTACCGTTAACTTATCATTCGAAACGGGGCTTACAGCACTTGGGT
>JBLHXN010000108.1:0-11523 GCA_047630355.1 Spirosomataceae bacterium
CTAAATACATTTTGCAAAGTCTTTCGTAAAGAACTCATTGCTACAACAAATCCAATTTCTGCCTCTGGGTATTTAATTTTATATGCTTTTATTAGATTGATTTCTTGAATTTCATTGTCACTAAAATCATCCATATTAGTGACAGAAACATCAGAGCTTAGCAGTTTTATTAAATATGTAGCGAGAATTGTTTTTCCTGTTCCAGCACTTCCTTTAATGAAAATTTTATTAGATTTTTTCTCTGTTAGAGCTTCAATAATTTCTAAAACAGAATTATATTGGTCTTCATTGAGTGATTTGTATGGAGAGTATTTAAATAGCTCTGTGTTTTCAATTTCTTCTAAAGATTTACTGACAATCTTATTCTCAATTAGTTTGCCCCAAATATCTTTGAATAGGTTTTTATATAGGTCTTGTTGGTAATAACTATGATTGATTAATCCGTGATTTCCGTTTTGTAATTCATAAGTACCTTCTGAAGAAATGTATTGAATCAATTTTGATTCGATATCAAGCGTGGCAGATTTATTGAATTTATCAGAACCAATTATTGAAATTTGATTGAAAGCATTTGCTTTTTTAGAATTTGCTAAATGATTTTTTATTCTGTTTGAAAAGTTAGTAGATTCACCAACGTAAGCAACTTTTTTTGCCTCATTTTGTATAAAATAGACTAAAGGCCACTGGTTTTTTACCCATATATTTTGATTGATTTCCTTTAGAGATTTTTTGTTAAAGTCATAACGTTCAGAAACTTCTACAGATAAGTCGAAGGGCAAATTCATAATTTAGTATACTTCTTGGCAGTTCCCTTTGCTTTTTCTGTCGGATATTTTTCTCCATTTTTTTTGATTTTATCGAGTAATATATCTTTGACATTAAATCCATATTTTTCAGCTAACAGAAGAGAGTAAGCAAGAACATCAGCTAATTCCTCTTTTACCTTTTCTATATCTGCTTCTTCATGAGATTTCCATAAGAAGTTCTCTAAAAGTTCACCTGCTTCAATATTGAGAGCAATAGCCAGGTCTTTAGGATTGTGAAACTGTTCCCAGTCTCTTTCATTTCTGAATTTAATCAGAGCTTCAGTCATTTCTTTTATGTCACTCATATTTAGTTTTTCTTAATGAAACACAACGAGCAGGTTAGTGTAATTACACTAACCTGCCATACATGAGTTTAAATTTAGTTTGAAAGTATGTTAATCCAAAAGGTTTCTACTCCAATAATTTTAGCAATGCTATGACATCATAACCTTTAAAACGCATTCTCAAGCCACACCTTCCACGGAATAACAAAAGGTAAAATAACCACTCAAATTAGAAAGAAGCGAGCCATGCCGTTTGGATAAGGTTTAGCGTTTCTGAGGGCGGGAAGGTCAACTACCAATAACCAAGTGCCTTTGTAAATGAGTTGCAATAATAGAACCGGAGAAAAAGTAATGGGTTTCCACAACCCAAGAATGGATAGAATGGTAATTCCCAGTCATAGGCATCCAACTAATCGCACCATTTCGGTATCTGGATAGGCATTCTGAAAAACGGTGATGATTGCCCGTTTTGGATAAAAATGGACGTGATGCTGATCCACCCCGCAACGATAATATTAGCGACGTAAATAAGTTTGAGAGCTATCATCAGTTTTTGTTTCTGAAAGTTAGGTTATCTAACTCTTGTTGAATGTTGGCTTCGGTGGTCGGGGTAACGTTAATTTCGACGGTTTGATTTTTGCTTATCGTCAGGTCTTTAAATTCGGCGAAGAACTCGTCTTCTTCCGTTTTTGCGAAAGCCAACACCCTTACTTTTTTCCCAATTGGTACGGGGAAAGTTTTACTGGTGGTGATATTCATGATAGAATTGAAATCATAGAAAAACAGATAGACCCGCATTTGTTCCAAAGAAGGTTCGGCGGAATTAAAAGTAAGCTCAGTTGTCTCCTGATCTGAGTTCATGAATTTGTCAATATTCCACCACCCCAAACTTGATGGGAATATAACATAACCGGGTGTTCTTTCATTAGGCCCGGGTCTTCCATCGGAGATAAATATATTTCTTCCTTGGTTTGTGGTATCGATAGAAACCCAGTTTATAGGCGTAGTATCGGATTCGAGCGTAAACAGACGCATATTGAAGTCAGGCTCTGATGTGACCTTGTCTATTGAGAAGCCGGATGAAGACAATGGTTATTTATCTTTAGTGGCGTTTATGTAAAAAGACCCAGCGGTTTCTAAAAGCCTCCTGTTTGAAACGGTCTGTAGATTGTTGAGGATAAAATCTTTGGGAGTCAACACTTCAATAAACTCTACGTCAATCGGGTAATCTACGGCTTGGTTATTTGCATCCCTTAAATCTCTGGCGTACAAAAAAAGCTTTGTTCCGTACTTGCCAATAATTGGAAGGTCACTGTTGCTTTTAATGGTAGTTTGTTGGATTTCGGGTTTAAGACTTTTGAAAAAACCCGTTTCGCCGTTGGGAGTTACAAACTTTACCCTTTCTTCTTTTGGAGGTTGTACCAAACTTGGGTCAAATTTTTGTAAACGTTCTTTCGAGCAGGCTATTATAGCGGTAACAAAAACGAGACTGTACAGTATTTTTTTCATCTGATTAGTACTTTAAAGACCCGGACAACTGTTTCGTCGATTCCATTTTATGCCAAAAGGCGAGACCATTACGCCAAATTTGATAGTCCCTTCGTTCGCAAGGGCATTATACGAAAACTCCCCAAAAGTTCGGAAAGCTATCGACCCGTGCGAAACCCCGACTCCGACCGTCGGTATGAGATTGGTTTCTTTCAAGTTTGACGAAGTGGGGGCGTAATTTAACCAATGGTTGTAATATCCACCCGCAAAACCGTACGTACGAAAGCGGATCAGTTCGGTTTTCAACGGACCGTTTACCCGTGGCAAAACTAAGAATGAATATTGCACATTGGCTCCTGCTAACAGCTCATGAACGTCATTGAAACCCGGAAAGTAAGAAACGTTCTGAACTACGCTTACTCGTGGAGTCAAGTGCAGTTCTGAACGCAACCCAATACCGACGCCGCTCAAAGGCAAATTATAACTTGCTTCTAAACCGTAAAACGGATTCAGTTGACTTTTAGCAGTCAGTGAACTTATCAGCAGCAGCAGAAAAATGGAAACTAACCTGAAAGGTTTTCTCTGTAAAGGTTCATGCATTGATAACCTGTAAGTGAATAGTTTTGCGAATCATCATCTTAGCCGTTGAGTAACGCCGCCGCTTCCTTTGCAAAGTAGGTAAGAATTATACTTGCTCCGGCACGTTTCATGCTCAGTAGCATTTCGAGCATCGCCTTATCACCGTCAATCCAACCGTTTTGAGCGGCGGCTTTTAGCATGGCGTATTCTCCCGAAACGTTGTAAGCGGTTATCGGAATCGGGAAAGCTTCGTTCATCGCCCGGATAACGTCCAGATAACTCAAGGCGGGTTTTACCATCAGCATATCGGCTCCTTCTTCGTAATCTAATTGCCCTTCTACGAGGGCTTCGGCTACGTTGGCGGGATTCATTTGATAAGTTTTCTTGTCGCCAAATTTCGGAGCGGATTCCAACGCATCCCGGAATGGTCCGTAAAACGCCGAAGCGTATTTGGCGGTGTAAGACATAATATTAACATCGGAGAAACCTTCGTCATCGAGCAAGTTACGAATGTACCCGACACGCCCGTCCATCATATCTGACGGTCCGATAATGTCAACGCCCGCCCTTGCCTGAGCCAACGCCATGTTTCCTAAAATATCGAGGGTTTCATCGTTTAGGATTTTGCCATCTTCCACAATTCCGTCGTGCCCGTCGCTGCTGTATGGGTCCATTGCCACATCAGTCATCAGAGCAATTTCTGGAAACTTGGACTTGATTTCGGCGAGTGTTTTTATGTAAAAAGTATCAGGATTAGCACTTTCTGTGGCGAATTGATCTTTTTGTGATTCGGGGTAATTCGGGAAAAGGCAAATGGACTTAATACCCATTGCTGCCACTTCGCCCACTTCTTTCATCAGTGTATCGGGAGAATAGCGGTAAATGCCCGGCATTGACTTAATCGGGATTTTTACATCTTGTCCTTCCTGCACAAACATCGGAAAGATGAAATCATTCACCGATAAAGTATTTTCGGCGGTTAAATCACGGATAGCGGCAGATTTGCGGTTGCGGCGGGGACGACGGGTCAAAAACATAGGATTTATGGTAGAAAATGCGTTCGTGGAAAAGTAAACCCAAAATTAACTACCTCAGTTTTCCTAAAAAATGATTTGTCTGTAGAATTTCAAAAATTAATCGGGTCGATGTTTTTAAAGTGACCGTTCATCGCAATTATATCCCTCGTCCGTTCTATTTCTTTGATGACTGGCATCGTGCTTTTGAGGTGTTGAATAAGAAATTGCTGCCTTTCCTCTTCCGAGGCGATGGTCAATAATTTATATTCTTCAGCCGGAGATAGCCCAATTTTATGAGCAACCCGATAACTGAACGGCTGATATTCGTGCGTTAAAAAATCAACGTTTAGTTTCAGAACCTGGTAAAACTCTTCGGTAAGGCTTAAGAGTTTCGGGTTTAAGAAATCGTTTAATCCGTCTGATTCGATGAATTCCACGTCGCCTCCGGCGTAAAGCTTGTCGGGCATGGGGTTCTGAAAGTCCATAATCCTAAATATCCGAACGCCCATCGTTTTGATATCCATGCGGTTATCTTCGTAACGCTTGGATAGTTGCACCACCTTTACTTCGGTGCCGTAACCTTTTATTTTATTGTCAATGAATGTCGGGATTCCAAAGGTAGTACCATTTTCGACACACTCACTTATCAACTGCCGATAGCGGGGCTCAAAGACGTGTAAATTGAGACTTTCGTGTGGGTAGACTACGAGTGTCAACGGAAAAAAAGGAAGTGGTTGCATTAGGGCGGCTATTGATTTACGCTATATCGTTTTCGAATACAGGCACAACTTTAGGGTACTTGCTATTGTTTTGAATAAACCGGCTCAATGGAAACACCGACAGACATTACCCCCAAAAGAGGGTCTTGTCGCATATTTTGCTCGACGCTGAAAGTGTATTCTCCTACCTTTGGGAAACGGTAATTACTCAGCGATTTGATTTTGAATTTGTGATCAAAAATATCTCCCAAGCCACTTCCGAACGGTTTTCCGGTTTTGACATCGAAGAGGATTAATTCGTCCATACTTTTATTCATAACCTTGCTCGTAGAATCTGTTAGAGACCGCTTAATGTAAAGGTTGTAAAACGGATAAATGGTAGCATTCCGAATGAGGTAATAAAAATCATAGGATTTACCGGCGTCGGCAATCGTGAACGTAAAACTCTGCGTGCTGTCAACAGGCCACGCATTGTCTTTGAGGTCATTTATTGCCTTGAAGTCATTTCTAGGTGTACAGTAAGAAAGTGCCAAAGCAACAAAAAGTAAGCTTAAACAAACTGCCGTTTTTTGCATAAAAATTTAATTTCCTTGAGTGACTAAATAATAACTCCGACTAGCTCAAGCAAGACGAAGTTATCAAGTTACCCTGTGTCTATTTAGTTGTTCGGTTTGCTTCCTTTGCCCTTCGGTGAGCGGTTACGATTCCGTTTCCGGTTACGCTTTGGTTTGCTGCCTCCGGAGCCTTTATTGGCTAATCGTTTGTCGAGTTGAGCCAAATCGTTGTTTAGAGTAGTTTCGGCTACAACTTCGTCAATGGTTACCATCTCAACAATGCTTACGGGTTTTTCGCCGCGTTTGTTCATTTCCATGATGTCAGTTACCTGCGTGCAAGGAATTGGATACCAATTAGAATCTTTTTCGTAGCTAAACCACATCAGTCGACGGAAAATATCAGTCTTTTGTAACGTTGCCAGTCCTTTTTCGGTTTGCAATGGACGGTCAATTTTCGGGATGTCAGAAAGTGCGTCTATGTACGTTTCGAGTTCGTAATTAAGACAGCATTTCAAACGTCCGCATTGACCCGCAAGTTTTGCCGGATTAAGCGATAAGTTTTGGTAGCGTGCCGCCGAAGTAGGAATTGGCTTGAAATCTGTGAGCCACGTTGAGCAGCAAAGTTCACGTCCACAAGAACCCAGTCCGCCAATACGTGAGGCTTCCTGACGCAGACTTATCTGCTTCATTTCTACTCGGATTTTAAATTCTCCGGCAAGTATTTTTATCAGTTCGCGAAAATCGACTCGATCATCCGCAGAATAGTAAAAAGTAGCTTTGGTGTTATCTGACTGAAACTCAACGTCTGATAGCTTCATTTTGAGCTTCATCTGCTGGATAAGCTCTCGGCTTCGGTACATCGTGGATAAATCCCGATTTATCGCCTGCTCGTGTTTGTGCAGGTCGCTTTCGTTTGCCACCCGAATAATTTTACGCAGGCTTTTGTCGTCTTTTATTTTCTTCTTTATTAGTTGTAACCTTACAAGTTCACCTTGCAATGATACTGTACCAATATGATAGCCGTTAGGCATTTCACAGACCACAAAATCTCCAGTATAGAGCTCAAATTGTTTACTGTTTCTGAAGTATTCTTTATTACCGCCCTTGAATTTAATCTCAATTACGTCGTAACGCATTGAAGAGGGTAGGCTCATATTACCGAGCCAATCAAATGAATTTATTTTTGTACATCCGCCCGAACCGCAGCCGCCTTTGCTTTGACAACCCGATACGGCGACCTGATTCGACTCTTCGCCGGATATCACCGGACGGACGCTTCCGCACCCTCCGGTAGAACATTGTCCACATCCCATAACCTATTATGTATATTGTAAAGTCGTGGTTTGAGTACGTTTTTAGGACATTTTGTCCAGTTGAATTTCACTTTACTCAAACGCCGGACTGTTGATTTCTAAATTCAAATTTAGAGAATTTCGAGATAGGGAATCAAGTCTTTCCCAATATCTTTTCGGTAGTACTTCCCATCGTAACTCACATTTCTGGCTAATTCCTGCGATTTGCGAACGGCTCCCGCTAGTGTATTTGCAATGCCCGTACAAGCCATTATCCGACCGCCATCTGTTACGGTTACGTCGCCTTGAAGGCGGGTTCCGGCGTGAAAAAGTAAGGTGTTTTCTTTCAATTCGGGAATAGTAATTTCGATGCCTTTCTTGTATGCTTCAGGATAACCTTCGGCAACAACAACGCTCGTTACAGCGGTTTCAGAAATCACTTTTAATTCTATTTTGTCCAGTTCACCCGCAGCGGTAGCTTTGAAAAGCTCTACGAAATCGTTACTGATTCTTGGAAATACCACCTCGGTTTCGGGATCTCCCATGCGTACGTTGTACTCAATAACGTTGGGTTCGCCGTTAGTATTCATTAACCCAATGAAAATAAAACCAACGTAGTGAATGCCTTCTTCCTGCAAGCCTCTTAGCGTTGGTTTAACTACTTGCTCTTCTACTTTTTTCAGAAATCCGGAGTCGGCGAAAGGTACGGGTGATACGGCTCCCATGCCGCCGGTATTGAGTCCGGTGTCTTCTTCGCCAATTCTTTTATAATCTTTAGCTTCGGGTAATATTTTGTAATTCTTTCCGTCGGTGAGGACAAAAACTGATAATTCAATTCCTTTCAGGTGTTCTTCGATTAATACTTTGCTGCTTGCTTCGCCAAATTTGGCATTGCTGAGCATTTCTCTTAATTCTTGTTTTGCTTCGACTAAGTCTTCGGTGATAATTACACCTTTACCCGCTGCTAAGCCGTCGGCTTTTAATACGTAAGGAGCGGTCACTTCGTTTTCCAAATAGTCAAAACCTTTGGAAAGGGTTTCTTTTGTGAACGTAACGGAAGCAGCGGCGGGAATACCGTATTTCTGCATAAATGCTTTAGAAAAATCTTTACTTCCTTCAAGAGCCGCTCCGCTTGCATCCGGGCCAATTATGGCTACGCGTTTCAACTTTTCGTCTTCACGGAAAAAATCTACGATTCCCGCCACTAACGGAGCTTCAGGGCCCACAATTACTAATTCTATCTGATGTTGTAAAACGGCTTCGGCGATGGTAGGGAAATCGGTTATCCCAATAGCCAGATTTGTGGCGATTGCGGCAGTACCTGCGTTTCCGGGAGCAACAAAAAGCCCCGTGCAATTGGGAGATTGAGTTAGTTTCCAGGCAAAAGTATGCTCACGGCCTCCGGAACCAATTATTAATATTTTCATTATATAGAGCGGATAGAGTAAATTTTCGGTAAAAAGCAAAGGTCGAGAAATTTGCAGTAACTGCCATAGCCCTTTTTTAAATTTTAAAAAGAAATGATTTTTTACGTCATTTGTTAAGAATTGAAACTATACCCATGAAACAATCAGTTTGTGCCGTTTTTGATATCGGAAGAGAATACAAAAAAGTCATCATTTTTGATGAGAACTTTAAATGCGTCGAAGAGATAAATACGGGAATCCCGGCGATTTTTGACTCCGACGGGTTTCGCTGTGAAAACGTAGTCGGTATCAAAAACTGGATACTCAATACGTTCGATAATCTACGGTCAAAAGAACAATACGAACTCAAAGCGGTGAATTTTGTAAGCTACGCCGGAAGTATGGTGCATTTGGATAAAGCGGGAGAACCGGTTACGCCAATTTACGATGCGTTAAAGTCATTGCCCTACAATACCGAAGTCAAGTTTAAGGAAGAAGTTATTGAGAAATACGATTTGCTGACAAAAACTGAATCGCCGTTTTTAGGAATCATGAACGCCGGGTTTCAGCTTTTCTGGTTGAAAAATGCTCGTCCTAAAAAGTTTGACAAAATTAAGACTTCGATTTTTTTGCCACAATACGGGCACTTTCTATTGACCGGAAAACTGGTTGTTGAAAAAAGCAACTTAGATTGCCATTCTATGATTTGGGATAAGGAAGCTAACGACTATCACCCTTGGCTGAAAGAACACGGGCTGCAAGGTGTTTTTCCTGAAATTGTTGAGGCAAAGGCTGTTTCTCCTGCATTGGCAGATGAATCAATTGCGGTGGGTGTGGGGTTGCAAAATTGCGTATCCTCACTCCTGATGTACGATCATATTTTGGAGCCGTACGTACTTTCATCTTCCAGAGACTGGACTATAAACAGCAATCCGTTCACAAAACAACGCCTTTCGGTCAAAAATTTAGAAGCTCATTCGTTCTCGTTTGAATTGCCGAATGAAAGTTACGTTCACGCCAGCCGGGTATTTGCCGGAAACGAACACCAGCGGCAGGTCAAATACCTTTCTGAATACTTTAACAAACCACTTAATTATTACAAGAAAGTCAGGTACAATCCTGACTTAGTCTGGAAATTACGCGATCGTCTTTCACAGGCAACGCCAGATACTACGGATTCCCGGGTATTGTTAGATTGTGCTTTTGTAGAACGAAATATCAACCAATTTAAAAATTACGAAGAAGCCTATCATCAGTTTATGCTTGACTTGGTGGCACAGGAAGCGGCTTCGCTCAAATTGATTCTTGGGCATTCAAAAATAAAGAAAATAATAATTGAGGGTGACTTCGTGGATAATGAAACATACGTTCAATTGATGAATGAAGTATTCTTCGATAAATTTATATACATCAATGAAGATGACTGCTCAGGAGCCACCGGAGCCGCAACGATAATCTGTGAACACTGGACCAATGAACGCCCTGAGATGTTGAATATTGAATTGACCAAAGTTTGAAAAACACCTTGGATATAGGTCGAATTCGTAAATTCAACTCCGTTGGAAACCCTATTAATTTTGTTTTTTTATATATTTGATTTTCAATGCTTTGAGTGAGTTCTTAACTAATACATGTTTAATCTACTACAAATTAAAAAACTCTACGTACTATTTTTGGGTTTGCTAACCTTCTCATCAGCAAACTCTCAAGTAGTTCAGGCGGTTTCGATGAGCCCGAATGAAACCATCTCTACTACTAACGCGAGCCCAACGCAGACTTACGCAGTCGATAAAGCCCGAAAGGCAAACTTCGATTACCTGAGGAAGGTATTTTCTCCTTACGAAAATGATAAACTAAAATTAATTCCGGACAAGTTAGACAGTGTACTTAACGTTACAAATTGGTGTTGACAAAACACCTCACGCTGATTTCATGAAGTCCATTAAGAATCTGTCGGCGTTGAAAAAGCAACTGGAATCTGCTCAGAATTTTGATAAAGTTGCCCAGCTAAAACAGATTAGTGAATTTAATAAGACGGCATCTATTAAAGAAGGTGCGGGCTATTTCTCAGAAAAAGAAAACGGTGATTACGTAAGTATTCCTACTTTAGAAGGCAGCATGGGGGTACAAACTTAGCCCCTCTTCGTGGAGACCCTTGTTGAAAATTATAGTCAGTTTTTTTTCGGACTAGTAAAAACATGGGTTATGGTTTCAAAGACTTGTGCGGAAATACCGTTATTCAGCCGCAATATGATTACGCTGACCCATTTAACGACGGTAAAGCACTAGTGAAAAAATACTACTGGCACTTCATTGACCCCGAAGAGAAAGAATCTGAAGTACTTGAAGGCGTAACGGGCGGGAAAGCGATGCGTTATGGAATAAGTGCCCTTACGTTTGAAAACGGTAAAGTTGCTTTGGTGGGTAATAACTATTTAACTACTCAAAAGCCGTTCCTCATATTTCTCGATGAAATCGAGCCTTTCGTTGGGGATTTATTCAAAGTACGAAACGATAAAGAGTTTGGTTTGATAAAGGTTGATGGCTCAGCAGGTATTGAGGTCATTTACAACCGTATCTACCTTTCAGAAGCTGAAAAGTGGATTGTTATATAAAAAGATAAGAAAACGGTAATACTCGCATCAAACCTTCTTACGAAAGCCTCTTCTATCATCGCCAAGGATGATAAAGGATATCGGGTTAGCGAACTCAACGAACGTAAAATCAGCGGCGTTTACACAATGATCGGGTTGTTTAATTCGTACGGACTTACAAAGGTTTGCAACGAAAGCTCAGAAAGCGGGATTCGCTGCGGCCATATAAATTACGAAGGCGTTGAAATTATTCTGGTTAATTACGCAAAAGCCGCTCCGTTCTCAAATCATGGTTTAGTAGTTGTAAGCGAACAAAATACCAACTGTAGTCTGCCGGAAGGAGATTATCAAACAGATTTAGTGTATGACCACTTCGGTCGGATTGTTCCGGACAAGATAATCCTGACAACCCGCTAAGGTTCTTTACAGCGTAATCGATACGCTCATGGCGGGAACTTTAGTATCCGTCCGGACAATGGTCCCGATGGAGAATGGCCGCTATAACGAAGGTTATAATTTGATAAACAACGTGACTTATTCACGATTTACAAAAGAGCCGTACGAACTAATAGACTTCTTTCCTATTTATTTTTCTGATTACCAAAGCTATGAGTAATTTTGTCTTATGGATATTTTTGGACAATATAAAAATCGAAGTCCTGAGGAGTTTCAACGTTTAGTTGGGGTCTCAAAAGGCACTTATCTGGTATTACTTGATAAGTTTGTTAATGAAATTGCTGTTTATAAGGATGAGCTGTGGACACGGAAACTGGGGAACAAGAGTA